>JAKFEI010000270.1:0-17475 GCA_036675765.1 Nocardioides sp.
CGGGCCCTGGATCCGGTCGATCATCGCGATGCCGCGCTCGGTCATCCGGCGGTAGAGCTCATCGATGTCGAGCACCCGTGGCGTGAGGTGGTTGATGTGGGTCGACGTCACGCCGCCGATGTCGGCCGCCACCGACGAGATCGCCTCGAGGTGGTCGTACCACGCACGATCCACCGGCTCGGGGGACAGCGCGAACGACGCGGTGGCCAGTTCGAGGAACCGGTCCGCATCGAGAGCTTCCAGCCCGCCGCCCTTCTCCGCGAGGTCGGCGAGGTCGAGCAGTTCGTCGGGGAACAGCTTCCGCGCGCCCAGGAACTCCTCGAGCTGCGCCTGCGTACGGGCGTCGAAGAAGCGCCGGTCGTCGGGCACGAGCAGCGAGGTGAAGACCCGGAAGGGGTTGGCTGCGAGCTCGCGACCGTCGATCGGACGGAACGCCGTCGACACCACCGGGATCGGCGGATTGGCCTCGCGCAGGTCGTAGAACCCGACCGGGTACATCCCGCAGGCGCCGAAGATCCGGCCCACCTGGGCCATCTCCTCGGGCGTCCCGACCCGGATCGCGCCGTGCCGTTCGGCCGTCACGCGGCCGATCGACCCGAGGCGCTCGGCCTCGGGCCCCAGCGCTGCCAGCACGTCGGCGTTCACGGCCTCGGAGACCTCGACCAGCGTGTTGTAGGCAGGGACCTCCGAGCCGTAGAGCGTCGACAGCGAGCGGGCGAACCGGGCGCGAAGCTCGGTCGCTCCGATCAGGCTCATCCGAACTCGACCCCCTGGGCCAGCGGCAGCTCGGTCGAGTAGTTGATCGTGTTGGTGGAGCGCCGCATGTAGGCCTTCCAGGCGTCCGAGCCGGACTCGCGTCCGCCGCCGGTCTCCTTCTCGCCACCGAACGCGCCACCGATCTCGGCGCCCGACGTACCGATGTTGACGTTCGCGATGCCGCAGTCCGAGCCGACAGCCGACGTGAACAGCTCGGCCTCGCGCACGTCGAGCGTGAAGATCGCCGACGACAGGCCCTGTGCCACCTCGTTGTGCAGTGCGATCGCCTCGTCGAGATCGGCGTACTTCAGCACGTAGAGCACGGGAGCGAAGGTCTCGGTCTTCACGATGTCGGTCTGGGCGGGCATGTCCACGATCGCGGGTACGACGTACTGGCCACCCTGCACGCCGTCGGCTCGTCCACCGCCGGTGACCAGGCGACCACCGTCGGCCTGGGCCTGCTCGACCGCAGCGAGGAAGCCTTCGGTCGCGGCAGCATCGACCAGCGGGCCGACGAGCGTGCTCGCGTCGAGCGGCGAACCGATGGACAGCGTGCCGTAGGCCTTGGACAGCCGGTCGATCAGCTCGTCGTGCACGGACTCGTGGACGATGACGCGGCGCAGCGACGTGCACCGCTGGCCGGCGGTGCCGACGGCGGAGAAGACGATGCCGCGGACCGCGAGGTCCAGGTCGGCCGAGGGCGCGACGAGGGCGGCGTTGTTGCCGCCCAGTTCGAGCAGGCAGCGGCCCAGGCGCGCGGCGACCCGCGGCGCGACGAGCTTGCCCATCCGGGTGGAACCGGTGGCCGAAACCAGCGGCACGCGCGGGTCGTCGACCAGCACCTCGCCGACCGCGCTCTCGCCCAGGACCAGCTGGCTGAGCCCCTGCGGCGCCCCCACTCTGCGGGCAGCCTCGGAAGCCAGGGCCTGACACGCGAGCGCGGTCAGCAAGGTCTTCTCCGACGGCTTCCAGACCACGGCGTCGCCCGCGACGAACGCGAGGGCGGCATTCCAGGACCAGACGGCCACGGGGAAGTTGAAGGCGCTGATGACGCCGATGACACCGAGCGGGTGCCACTGTTCCATCATCCGGTGGCCCGGTCGCTCCGAGGCGATGGTCAGGCCGTGCAACTGGCGGGAGAGGCCGACCGCGAACTCGCAGATGTCGATCATCTCCTGGACCTCGCCGAGGCCCTCGGAGCGGATCTTGCCGGCCTCGATCGAGACCAGCTCGCCGAGCAGGTCCTTGTGCTCGCGCAGCAGGTTCCCGAGCTCGCGCACCAGCTGGCCGCGGACCGGACCGGGCACCGAACGCCAGTCCTCGAAGGCCGACTGGGCGGCGGTCACTGCAGCGGTGACGTCGGACGCGCTGTGCGCAGGGAGGCGCCCGAGCTCCGACCCGTCGATGGGGGTCCGAGCGACGAGCGCGCCGTCAGTGGTGAAGGGGTCGCCGGCGCCCAGGGCCGCGAGGATCTCCCGCGAGCGGGCTGCCAGATCAGTGGGGGTGCTCATGCCGAAATCTTTCCGTAGTCCCTGAAACGACGACCTGCGTGCGTGGAGTGCAGGTCCTCGAGAGTGATGTCCTCCTGCCGCACGAAACCCTCCTGCGGCAGCTTGCCGGCGGCGACGAGCTCGAGGACGGCGACGGCGGAGGAGGCCGTGGTCCACGAGATCGCGCGCCACACGCGACCGTCGATCTCGATCGGCAGGTAGCCCCGCACGTGGTTCTCGCGGAACGGCTGGCCGTCCTTGATGCCTTCGACGGCGGCGTGCAGGTAGACGATGTCGTCGTTGACCGGCGGCTTGGCCTTGACCAGGATCCGACCGACCTCTTCGCGGCAGTCGCGCAGGCCGAGCTCGTCGAAGAGGAAGTGCATCTGGTCGAAGTGGCCGGGGTAGCGCAGCGTCTTGTAGTCGAGGCGGTTGACGCGGCCTTCGTACGACTGGCACATGGTGCCGAGGCCACCGGAGGTGAGGGCGGCCTCGAGCTCGATGCCGCCGATGACGACGCGCTCCTTCTCCTCCATTGCCGGCACCATCTGGCGGCGACCGGAGCGGAGCACCTCGCAGTCGTTGAGGTACTCGTTGACGACGCCCTCGGCCGACCAGTTGAACGCGTAGCCCAGCAGCCCGGTGGGGTTCTGGGGGAGCGCGCCGACCTTGAGCTCGATCGAGCGGATCTCCGAGAAGCCCTTGGCGAGCGAGGCGCCGACGATGCCGATCAGCCCGGGCGCCAGGCCGCACTGCGGCACGAAGGCAACGCCCGGCGTCTGCCCGGCGAGCTCGATCACGCGCTGCGTGGTGGGCACGTCCTCGGTCAGGTCGAAGTAGTGGCAGCCCACGGCGGCCGCGGCTTCGGCGACCTCGATGTTGCGGTCGTACGGCAGGCACGACACGACGGCGTCGACTCCGCGCAGGGCTTCCTGCAATGCGTCGGCGTCGGTCACATTGAGCTCCGCGGTCTCGAACCGCAGGCCGGGATGCGGCGTCGTGTCGTAGCCAGAGACCTTGAAGCCGGCGTCGGTGAGCAGTCCTGCCACCAGTTCGCCGACCTTGCCCAGGCCGATCACGCCGACCTGGTTGATGCTGCGCTTTTCTTGGGCCGCGTTCACCGCAGGCTCCCTTCGAGTTGGTCCATTCCCCAGTTGAGGTCGTCGGTGGATACGACGAGTGGCGGCGCGAGACGGATGGTCGAGCCGTGGGTGTCCTTGGCGAGGACGCCGTGCGCCATCAGGCGCTCGCAGACCTCGCGTCCCGTCCCGAGGGACGGGTCGACGTCGACGCCGGCCCACAGTCCGCGCGTCCGGAAGCCGACGACGCCGTTGCCGACCATCGCCTGCAGCCGCTCCGTGAGTACGACGCCGAGCTGGTCGGCGCGCGCCTGGTGCTCGCCGGAGGCCAGCATCGACACGACTTCCAGGCCGACCGCGCACGCGAGCGGGTTGCCGCCGAACGTGGAGCCGTGCTGTCCCGGGTGCAGCACGCCCAGCACGTCGCTGTTGCCGACGACTGCGGAGACGGGCACGATGCCGCCGCCGAGCGCCTTGCCGAGGACGTAGAGGTCGGGCACGACGCCGTCGTGGTCGCAGGCGAACGTCTTGCCGGTGCGGCCGAGGCCGGCCTGGATCTCGTCGGCGACGAAGAGCACGTTCTCCCGCGTGCACAACTCCCGGAGTCCGACGAGGAAGCCGGCCGGCGGGATGATCACGCCGCCCTCGCCCTGGATCGGCTCGATGAGCACGGCCACGGTGTTCGGGGTGATCGCAGCCTCGATGGCGGCCAGGTCGCCGTACGGGACCATGTCGAAGCCGGGGGTGAACGGCCCGAAGCCGTCGCGGGCGTCGGGGTCGTCGGAGAAGCCGACGATCGTGGTGGTGCGACCGTGGAAGTTGCCGGCGGCCACGATGATCCGGGCCTGGTCGGCGGCGACGCCCTTGACGTCGTACCCCCACTTGCGCGCGACCTTGATCGCCGTCTCCACGGCTTCGGCGCCGGTGTTCATCGGCAGCACCATGTCCTTGCCGCACAGGTCGCCCAACGCGGCGCAGAAGTCGGCGAACCGGTCGTGGACGAACGCGCGACTGGTCAGGGTGAGCCGGTCGAGCTGCGCGTGCGCGGCGGCCAGTAGGCGCGGGTGGCTGTGGCCGAAGTTCAGTGCGGAGTAGCCCGCGAGCAGGTCGAGGAAGCGGCGACCGTCGACGTCGGTCAGCCAGGCGCCCTCCGCGTGGCTGAGCACCACGGGCAGGGGGTGGTAGTTGTGCGCGGTCCGGGACTCGGCGCGCACCACCTCGGCAGCGGTGCGCCGGGGTGTCACGATGCTGCGATCAGTGGTGATGCTCATGGAATTCCCTCCGTCACCCTGATGGCACCGGAGGATCTCCGGTGGATTGCCAGATTGTCGGACAATCTTTGTCCACTGTAACCCAGGCCACACGACGAAAAGCGAATCGGGTGGACCCGAACCAACCGATTCCACCGCCGCCTCCGTCCAAGGAGGTGTGGGCTTAGCCGTAGGCCGTCCGGCACCAGGTGCCGGTCGGACTACGCCTTGGGCGCCATGAGGCCTGGTGGACACCGCGGGCAGCGGCGGAAGGGGCCCGTCCAGCCCTGCCTGATGAGGAGCGCAGCGACCATCGCCGCGGTCCAGCATCCCTCGCGGAACACCAGTCCATGCGTCACCCGCGCGGTGAGGGCGCTGCTCACCGCGAGTTCGGAGAGATCGCGGCGAGCGTCTGCGTCCCGGGCGACTGTGCCGTCGTGCCAGGCGAGACCGTCCGGTTCGACGATCACGCCGTACGGCTCGTAGTGCACGTCCTGATAGGTCCGTCGTCCCGTGGCGTTGCTCGCGCGCTGGCGTCGTCCGCGTGGCAGGCCGTGCGCGCGCTCGACCAGTTCGAGGTAGCCGCGTTCGAGCACCGAGCAGGCGCCCTCGCGCTGGTCGTCCAGCAGGGCGCGGATCAGAGGCCGCCCCGCGACTCGAACGCGGTCACCGAGGACGGACGCGATCCGCTCCGGGGTGGTACGCCGGGTGTGGCAGACCTGGGTGAGGGTCGCGAAGGCGGCGGCCACGTCGTCCTCGCGGATCCTGCACGACATCACGTCGATCGTGGCGTGCTCAAGTGCGATCGCGGGTGGCGTGGCTCGCCCGTCGGTGCGCTGGTGGAGATCGCTCGTGGGGTACACCCACACGCGCGGCAGGTTCTGCACGCGTCGAGTCAGGGCGACGGCGACCTTCACCACGTCGAGTTGATGCCCGGGAAGTGCCGACTCCAGCGTGAGCGCCGCCGGCCAGAAGGCCAGCACCGCCGCCCACTCCTGCTGGCGCCGGGTGAGCCGGCCGGTGTGGTTCACGTAGACGCCGACGTACACCTGAGCCAGGTCCCGTCGGCGCAGCATGCGTTCGATGTCGTTGTCGGTCCCTCCCAGCTCGAGGATCTGGCGACGGCAGACGATGCCGTCCTGCACCCGCGACAGCAGGTGGTCAAGGCCGTGGAGGTCCAGGCAGCTCCGCATGCCCGCACGATCGCTCCTCGACAGACGGCGCGCCACCCCTCGTTGCCAGCCTGTGGAGGGGAGCGGTGGACAATGGTCCCGCTGTGGACATCACCTACCCGCCCGACCTACCGGTCAGCGCCCGTCGCGAGGACATCGCCGCGGCGATCCGTGACCACCAGGTCGTGATCGTTGCCGGCGAGACCGGCTCCGGGAAGACGACCCAGCTGCCGAAGATCTGCCTCGAGCTGGGACGCGGGCTCCCCGGGGACGACGGCCGGGCGCGGATGATCGGCCACACGCAGCCACGCCGGATCGCGGCCCGCTCGGTGGCCGAGCGGATCTCCGACGAGCTCGGCGTCGAGCTCGGCGACCTGGTCGGCTACCAGGTGCGCTTCACCGACAAGACGTCGAAGGCCAGCCGGGTCAAGCTGATGACCGACGGCATCCTGCTGGCCGAACTCCAGCGGGACCGGATGTTGCGCCGCTACGACACGATCATCATCGACGAGGCCCACGAGCGCAGCCTCAACATCGACTTCCTGCTCGGCTACCTGCGCCAGCTGCTGCCCAAGCGGCCGGACCTCAAGCTGATCATCACGTCGGCGACGATCGATCCGGAGCGCTTCGCCGAGCACTTCGCAGCAACCGACGGGACACCCGCGCCGATCATCGAGGTCTCCGGCCGCACCTACCCGGTCGAGGTCCGCTACCGGCCTCTCATCGAGGAAGCCGAGGAGGACGCCGACGCCGAGCGGTTCGCCCGTGACCCCACCGAAGCGATCGTCGACGCGGTCAAGGGGCTCTCCGCCGAGGGGCCCGGCGACATCCTCGTCTTCCTCCCCGGCGAACGCGAGATCCGCGACACCGCCGAAGCGCTGGCCCCGCTCGCGGAAGGCGTGCGCGGGGTCGACGTACTCCCGCTCTACTCGCGGTTGTCGGCCGCCGAGCAGCACCGCGTCTTCCAGCTCGCCCGCGGTTCCCGGCGTCGCGTCATCCTCGCCACCAATGTCGCCGAGACCTCGCTGACGGTGCCCGGCATCCGCTACGTCATCGACACCGGCGTCGCCCGGATCTCGCGCTACTCCGTGCGCACCAAGGTGCAGCGACTGCCGATCGAACCGATCAGCCAGGCCTCCGCGAACCAGCGCTCCGGGCGCTGCGGGCGCGTCGCGGCGGGCATCGCGATCCGGTTGTACGCCGAAGAGGACTTCGACGCGCGCCCGGAGTTCACCGACCCGGAGATCATCCGGACCAACCTCGCCTCGGTCATCCTCCAGATGACGTCGCTCGGCCTCGGCGACATTGCCCGGTTCCCGTTCGTCGAACCGCCCGACCGCCGCAACATCCAGGCGGGCGTGCAACTGCTCGAGGAACTGGGTGCCGTGTCCGGGAAGGGTGATCTGACCAAGGTCGGAACTCGCCTGGCCCGACTCCCCATCGACCCGCGCCTGGGCCGGATGCTCCTGGAGGCCGAACGACTCGGCTGCGTGGGCGACGTCCTCGTCATCGTGGCGGCCATGTCGTTGCAGGATCCGCGCGAGCGGCCCGGGGTCGACCGCCCGAAGGAACAGGCACAGGCCGACCAGTTCCATGCCCGCTTCAAGGCCGAGGGCTCGGACTTCCTCACGCTGCTCAACCTCTGGCGCCACGTGCGTGAGCAGCAGAAGGAGCTGTCGGGCAGCGCCTTCCGCCGGATGTGCAAGCGGGAGTTCCTCAACTACCTGCGGGTGCGCGAGTGGCAGGAGTTCGTCAGCCAGTTGCGGCAGGTGGCCAAGGAGATCGGCGTACGAACCGAGGTCGCGGCCGGCACGGGCGAACCCGACGCGGACGGCATCCACCAGGCGCTCCTGTCCGGCCTGCTCTCGCACGTCGGCCTGCTGGAGGAGCGGGAGAAGCCGGCGCCCGGCTCCCGTACGCCGAAGGACCGCCGGCCGGGTCCCCGTGAGTACCTCGGCGCCCGCGGCGCGAAGTTCGCGATCTTCCCCGGCAGCGGCCTGGCCCGGAAGAACCCGCAGTTCCTGATGGCCGGCGAGCTCGTCGAGACCGGCCGCCTGTGGGCGCGCCAGAACGCCGAGATCAAGCCGGAATGGGCCGAGCGGCTCGGCGAGCACCTGGTGAAGCGGACCTACTCCGAACCGCACTGGTCACGCAAACGGCAGTCCGTCATGGCCCGCGAGCGGGTCACCTTGTACGGCGTCCCGCTGGCCTCGGATCGCGCCGTGACCTACGGACGGATCGATCCGGCACTGTCCCGGGAGCTGTTCATCCGGCACGCGCTCGTCTACGGCGAGTGGGACACGCGGCACCGCTTCTTCCAGCACAACCGGAAGCTCCTGGCCGAGGCCGAGGAGCTGGAGCATCGCGCTCGCCGCCGCGACCTGGTGGTCGACGAACACACCCTCTTCGACTTCTACGACGCCCGGGTCGGCGAGGGCGTCGTCAGCGGTGCGCACTTCGACCGCTGGTGGCGCGACGCCCGCAAGGCGCACCCGGAGCTGCTCACCTTCGACCCGGCGATGCTCACCCATGACACGGTCGACGAGGTCCGCGAGGCCGACTACCCCGAGGAGTGGTCGCTGGCCGGAGGCCTGACCTTCCCGATCAGCTATCACTTCGAGCCGGGCGCGAAGGACGACGGCCTGACCATCGACATCCCCGTGTCGACCCTGAACCGGGTCGACGACGAGGACTTCTCGTGGATCGTCCCCGGCCTGCGCGAGGAGCTGGTCACCGAGCTGATCCGCAGCCTGCCCAAGGCGCTGCGCGTGAACTTCGTGCCGGCGCCCAACACGGCACGGGAGTTCCTCGCCGCCGTACCCGCCGGGGAGGAGCCGCTGCTGGTGGCCCTCGAGCGCCACCTGCGCTCCACGACCGGCGTCTACGTCCCGCACGACGCGTGGGACCTGACCAGCCTGGGCGCCCACCTCACACCGACCTACCGCGTGGTCGACGAGACCGGCCGGGTGCAGGGTCGCGGCAAGTCGCTGACCGACCTCAAGGCTCCACTGCAGCCACAGTTCGAGAAGGCGATGGCGGCCGTCGCGTCCGACTCCGGGGTGGCCCGGACCGGCGAGAAGACCTGGGTGTTCGACGAGATCCCGGCCACAGCGACCTGGACCCGCGCCGGCCACGAGGTCGAGGCCTACCCCGGCCTGGTCGACGAAGGGACGACCGTCGGCCTGCAGGTCTTCGGCTCCGCCGACGAACGCGACGCGCGGCACCGGCTCGGCGTGATCCGGCTGGTCCTGCTCGACCTCGGCACCAGGCCGCTCGCCGGCATCGTCGACGGTTTCACGAACGTGGAGAAGCTCGGTCTCGCCGGCACTCCCTACTCCGGCGTCCCCGCACTGCTGGCGGACTGCCTGCGCGCGGTCGTGGTCGACGCGGTCGACGCAGCCGGACCGATCCGCACCCGTGCCGAGTACGACGACCTGCTGGCCCCGTTGCGCACGGCTGCCGCACCCGCAGTGCGCCAGGTGCTGGCCGAGCTGCTCCGCGTCCTGGAGACCTGGCGCGAGGTCGAGCGGCTGCTCAGCGGCCGGGCCGACATGCTGATGCTGCCGGCCCTCACCGACCTCAAGGCCCAGCTCGGCCGCCTGGTCCACGACGGATTCGTCGGTGAGGCGGGCGCCGCGCGCCTGCGTCGCTACCGTCCGTGGCTGGCCGCGATGCGCGAGCGTCGCCAGGCGCTGGAGGCCGGTGGACCGGCGGCGCTGGGCCGCGACCGCCAGCGACTCGACCTGGTGCAGCCCCTGCAGGAGGCATGGCTCGCGCGGGTCGCCGCGCTCCCCGAGGGTCGTCCCGCCGGCGCGGGGCTCCGCGCCATCGGCTGGATGCTCGAGGAGTACCGCGTGTCCCTGTGGGCCCAGCACCTCGGCACCGACGGCCCCGTCTCCGACGTGCGGCTGCGCAAGGCATTCGACGCACTCTGACCCCACCTCCCCGACCACGCCCTACGCTGTTCGGGTGTCCGAGTCCCGTCCGCACCATCGCCCCGTTCCGCGCGAGGCCGCGTTCTTCGAGGACCACGCCGATGGCGTCGATCCGGCGCTCGTGACCGAAGCGGCGGAGCGCGCCGCCGTACTCCTGGTGCGCGGAGCGCACGACAGCGACGATGCGAACGTCGCCGAGCGACTCGTCCACCTCGCCGACACCGAGGGCATCGAGGCGATCGCCCAGGTCTGGTCGCACGCGTCGGCCGATTCGCTGTCGGGCTGCCTGTGGCGGCTCTATCTCCTCCGTTCGTGGGTGTACGCCGACCCGGCGGGTGTGGCACGGCAGTTCGAGGCCGGACGGGCGCGTGCGGAGTTCGCCCGGGTGATCGCCGGGGTGGCCGATCCGCCCGGGCCGGATGAGTTGCGCCACATGATCGACGAGGTGCTGCGCGGGATCGCGGCCGGTGAGTTCGCCGATGTCCTCTTCCGCGCCTCGGCCTTCGCCCGGGTCGTCGCGGCGGGGCGTGCCGCGCTCACCGAGGTGCCCGACGCCGACGTACGCAGGATGCTGACGATGGCCGAGCAACTCGAGGCGGCCGGACACGTCGAACTGGCGCGTGGTCTGGGCTGAGCCGACTACAATGGGGATTCGAGCACGCCGGGTCGCGGCAGCCCCGGGTCCCAAAAACAAGCCGCCAAGAGCGGCCCTGCGCCGTGAGGCGCTCCCGGCCCGGTGTGCTCGACTTCCCCGGTAGGCTGACCACGGTTCTGGCCCCCTGATCTGGCCAAACTATTTGGCGAGACAGTGAGGACGGTAATGACGCGCGTGAGTCGCTTCGACTGGCGAACGGGTGCCGTCGTCGGCGTCGTCGCCGTGGCTGTGCTGATCGGCATGCTGGTCCTGGCCAGCGGCACCAAGGGCGAGAAGCCGGACCACCCCGTGTCCACCAAGCCCACGATGACGAACCTCGAGTTCGCCGTGTGGGGCAACAAGGCCGAGGTCGCTGCCTATCAGGGCGTCGTCGACGACTACAACGCGAGCAGCAAGGACACGAACGTCGCACTGACCTCGTGGCCCGACTCCGCATCGATGCTGTTGGCCATGCGGACCGGCGTGGCGCGACCCGACCTGTACCTCCTGCCGCGCGGTGACCTCGCCGAGACGATCGCCGAGAAGCGCAACCTGCCGTTGCTCGACCTGCTGAACGAGCGCGAGATCCCGGTCGGTGAGGACTTCTCACGCGATGCGATCGAAGCCTTCTCCGTCGACGACGACCTGCAGTGCATGCCGTACACGACCTCGCCGATGGTCATGTACTACAACAGCGATCTCGTCGACTTCGAGGCGATGGCGGCCGAGGGGCTGCCGACGCCGAAGGACGACCACTCGGGCTGGAACTTCGCCGAGTTCCGCGCCGCTGCAGAGTTCGCGAGCCGACCGCGGCAGAAGACCCGCGGCGTCTACATCGAGCCCACCCTGCGCGGGCTGGCGCCGTTCATCTACTCCGGTGGCGGGAAGATCTTCGACGGCGACGAGCCGAAGAGCCTGTCGCTCGGCGAGGACGACTCGACGGACGCCCTGCGGCAGACCCTCGAACTGCTGCGGGATCCCCGGCTCACGCTGACCACCCGGCAGCTCCAGCAGCGTTCGGCCGTCGACTGGTTCAAGCGCGGCCGCTTGGCGATGATCGCCGGCTTCCGCAGCATGACGCCCGAACTGCGGGCCGTCGAAGGCCTGAACTTCGACGTGATGCCGATGCCGTCGCTGGGCGCGAACCACACGGTCGGCGAGCAGAACGGCATCTGCCTGGCCCCGGGGTCTCCGGTCCGCGCCGAGAGCTCGGCGAACTTCCTCAGCTACCTCGTCAGCGACGAGGCCGTTGCCCGGGTTGCCGAGACCGGCTACATCCAGCCGAGCAAGTTGACCGTCGCGCTGTCCAAGGACTTCCTGCAGCCGGACCTGGCCCCGGCCCACGCCGTGGTGTTCAACAACGTGGTGCGCTCGATCGTGCTGCCGCCACTGATGACGAATGGCGCCGAGCTGCAGGCGCTGATCACTCCGGACATCACGGCGCTGCTGACGACGCCGGTCCTCACGGACCTGCAGGAACTGCTGCGCGCGATCGACGAGAAGTCGCGCACGCTGCTGGACCCCGACTACGAACCCTCGGACGACCCGTCGTCCACGGCGTCGTCGAGTGCCTCGGGTACGGCGTCGGACGGCGCCACCGACGACCGCTCGCGCAACTGACGCTTCCACTCGTCGGCATCGAGGACGGCGCTCGACAGGGCGGGCGCGGTCAGGCCGATCTGCCAGCTGCGGGCGCCCAGCGCGCGGAGCTGGTCGATGACGGCCTCGAGCAGTTCGACGGGTTCACGCGAGTGCGGCGGGGTCCACATGACCCGGCGCAGGTGGTCCGGGGTGAGCAGGTTTTCCAGGGGGAGGTTCTGCTCCTCGGCGATCGCGCCGATCGCGGCGCGGGCCAACTCGAGGCGGCGGGCGGCCACGGGATCCTTGTCGCCCCAGGCGCGCGGTGCAGGCGGTCCGTCGCCGTGGGTGACGCGGGTCGGTAGTTCGTCCTCGGGCAGGGCCGCGGCCTTCTGCAGTGCCTCGAGCCATTCGTTGGCGTAGCGCGAGGCGCCGCGTCCGTGGAAGCCCGACGTCGACATCAGGGCGCCACGGTTGGTCGGCATGGCGGTGGCGGCGGCGACGATCGCGGCGTCGGGGATCAGGCGGCCGGGGGTGACGTCGCGTTCCTGGGCCAGCTTGTCGCGGGCCTCCCACAGGGCGCGCACCGCGCCGAGGGTACGACGGCCGCGGACCTTGTGCAGTCCGCTGGTCCGGCGCCACGCATCCACCCGGACGGTCGGCGTGAAGCTGAGCAGGTTGTCGAACTCCTGGCGCGCCCAGTCGGCCTTGCCGGTCTCCTCGAGCTCGGCAGCGAGCAGGTTGCGCAGCTCGACCAGCACCTCGACGTCCAGGGCGGCGTACTCGAGCCAGGACTCCGGCAGCGGACGGGTCGACCAGTCGACGGCGGAGTGCTCCTTGAGCAGTTGCCGTTCGAGCAGGGTCTCCACCAGGGTCGCGAGACCGACGCGGGGGTAGTTGAGCAGTCGACCGGCGAGCTCGGTGTCGAACAGGGCGGTCGGGCGCAGGCCCACCTCGGCCAGGCAGGCGAGGTCCTGGGTGGCGGCGTGCAGGATCCACTCGGCGTCGCCGATCGCCTCGGCGAGCAGGTCGAGGTTCTCGAACGCGATGGGGTCGATCAGGCCGATGCCGGAGCCTTCGCGCTTGACCTGGATCAGGTAGGCGCGGCTGGAGTACCGGTAGCCGGAGGCACGCTCGGCGTCGATCGCGACCGGGCCGGTCCCGGCGGCGAGACCGGTGCAGTACTCCGTGAGGGCGGGGACCGTGTCGATGACCGGCGGCAGGCCGCCGGCGAGTCGGAGAAGTTCGACCGGCGGTGCCGTCTCTGCTTCCTCCGGCGTGCCGTCAGCTGCGTCGGTTGGCTGATCAGCCATCAGTCGGTGCCGCCCCGCTGGCCACGACGCGACGGCATGACGGCCACCCCGTCCGGCACCGGTTCCAGGCCCCCAGCGGTGCACATCAACTCGCCCCACGCCTCGGCGTGCGACGCGAGGTCGGTCGGGTCGATCGGCGTCCAGGACGCCCGGATCTCGAGCTGGGCGTTGCCCGGCTCGCCGGCCATCCCGCCGTAGCTCTCGGTGGCGACCCGGGTCACCGTGCCGGACTCGGCGACGTGGTCGGCGCCATGGGCCTCCAGCGCGTCGGTCAGCCAGGTCCAGCCGACGTCGGTCAGCAGGGGATCGGTGGCCAGGTCGTGGTCGATCTCGGCGCGGCAGTACGCGACGCAGCGGAAGGTGCCCTCCCAGGCGTCGTTGCCGGCGGGGTCGTGCAGCACCACGAGGCGACCGGTGGCCACCTCCTCGTCGTCGATGGTGACGTCGGCGGACAGCGCCGTGGCGTACGGCGCGATCCGCTGCGGTGCGGGCATCTCCTCGCAGAACACTTCGGGGCGGAAGTTCGCTGACCGAAGGCTGTCGACGGCAGCGGTGAACTCGCGGGGTGTGCCGGCAGCGCCGGACCCCGGGTTCGACTCCTGGCGAGCGACCATGAGGTCAGACTAGGGCGAAGGGTGCCGATCGATGTGCGTCCCACGCCGTCGACCTGAGACGCTGGACTCGTGACGTCCCTCCATGACTCGGCCTTCCTCAAGGCTGCCCGCGGCGAATCGGTCCCTCACACGCCCGTGTGGTTCATGCGCCAGGCCGGCCGCTCGCTCCCGGAGTACCTCAAGCTCCGCGAGGGCATTGCGATGCTCGACTCCTGCGCCGACCCCGAGCTGATCGTCGAGATCACGCTCCAGCCCGTGCGTCGGTACGGCGTCGACGCCGCGATCTTCTTCTCCGACATCGTGCTGCCGCTCAAGGCCGTGGGCGTCGACCTCGACATCGTGC
This sequence comes from Nocardioides sp., assembly GCA_036675765.1. Classification (GTDB taxonomy): domain Bacteria; phylum Actinomycetota; class Actinomycetes; order Propionibacteriales; family Nocardioidaceae; genus Nocardioides. The sequence goes on from JAKFEI010000270.1 coordinate 14,165, forward strand.
CCGGCGTCGGCCCGGTCGTGGCCAACCCCGTGCGCACCCTCGCGGACGTCGAGGCGATCCCGGACCTCACGGCCGACCAGATCCCGTACATCACGGCCGCGGTGCAGGGCCTCGTCGGCGAGCTCGCCGGCATCAACGGCGGCACCCCGCTGATCGGGTTCGCGGGCGCGCCGTTCACCGTGGCGTCGTACCTCGTCGAAGGCGGGCCCTCGAAGGAGCACGCGAAGACGAAGGCCCTCATGTTCGGCGCCCCCGACGTGTGGGACGCGCTGATGCGCAAGATCTCCGGCATCTCGGCCGCGTTCCTCGAGACCCAGGTCGCGGCCGGTGCGTCGGCGGTGCAGCTGTTCGACTCGTGGGCCGGTGCCCTCACCCCGGGCGACTACGTCCGCCACGTCCAGCCGCACTCGGCGCGCGTCCTCGAGCAGGTCGGCAAGTTGGGCGTCCCGCGCATCCACTTCGGCGTCGGTACGACGAACCTGCTGGACCTGATGGGCGAGGCCGGTGCCGATGTCGTCGGTGTCGACTGGCGCACCCCGCTCGACCGCGCGATCCCGATGGTCGGGGACCGGGCGGTGCAGGGCAACCTCGATCCGACCCTGGTGTTCGCGCCGACCGAGGTGATGACGGCGCGGGCCGCCGAGGTCATCGAGGCCGGTCGCGCTGCGCGCGGTCACATCTTCAACCTCGGCCACGGCGTCATCCCGAGCACCAACCCCGACCAGCTCGCGCGGCTGACCGAGTTCGTGCAGTCCTACCCGCTCACCTGAGCTCGCCGCTCAGGACGCCGCGCCTGTGGCCGCCTCGTTGGCGGCGCGGTACTCCGTCGCCCGCGCGATCAGGGCGGTCTGCAGCTCGCGGACGGGCAGCGCCTGCTGGAGGGTCTTGCGCTGGCGCAGTTGCAGGGTGACGAACGTCTGTTCGCCCACGATGGGTCGGGTCTCGATCAGGCCGACCCGGTGCAAGGGGTCGCCGTGCACGGAGTAGTCCGGGAGCACCGTGACGCCGCTGCCCTCGGCGACCAGGGCCTTGCCCATCTCGGCCCCGTCGGTGCTGTGTGCCGCAGGCGGGACCTCGGGACCGAACGCGCGGTGGACGTAGCGATGCATGACGTGGCCGGCGCGCATCATCACGAAGCGCTCGAGCCGCAGCTCGTCGATCGTGACCTGCGGGCGTGCAGTGAGCGGGTGCCCCGCGGGCAGTACGGCGACCGGCCGGCCGAAGAGCAGGTCGATGCCGTCGAGGCCGATGGGGGCGTCGTCACCGTCGAGCACGTTGACCAGGCCGAGGTCCAGGGTGCCTTCGGCCAGCGCCTCGTCGATCTGGGCCTGCTGCAGGGTGAGCACTTCCACCGTCGTACCGGGGTGACGCTCCTGGAACACGCGGACGGCGGGCACCAGCAGGGTCGAGGTCGCGGCATGAACGGTGCCGACCCGGATGATGCGGGTGTCGGTGCGCTGGTCGCCGGCCGCGACGCGGAGCCGGTCGACGGCGGTGAGTACCTCGTTCATGTAGGGGAGGAGCTCGCGGCCCTCGCGGCTGATGCGCGCGCCGGAGCGCCGTCGGTCGAGCAGGGTGACGCGCAGCTCCCGCTCCAGCTTGGTGAGGGCCTCGCTGAGCGCGGGCTGGGAGAGGTGGAGCTTCTCGCTGGCCCGGCGCAGGGAGCCGTGCTGGGTGACGGCGGTGAGGTACTCCAGCTGTTCGATGCGCATGTCGTGTTCCCAACGGTCGACTGCAAAGTGCAGTAAGTTTGTATAGAAACAGTAGCACGGCATTCTGATGGGTCACCCCTGTCACGGGATCGCCGGTTCCGGGGTCACTCCGGCCTTGGGGGTGGCTCGAGCGGTCGCGTCCGTCGATCAGGCGGTTGCTCGACCCCGTCGCCGGAGCAGCACGCGGGCGGGGATGCCGATCAGGAGCAGCAGCGCGAGCCAGGGGAGGGCGAAGCCGACGACGGTGAGGACCGCGCCGAAGCCGGAGACGAAGCTGTCCCAGCCGTCGCGCAGGCCGCCGAGGAAGCCGTCGGCGGTGTCGTCGTCGGGCTCGTCGGAGTCCTTGTCGGGCTGCTGGATGTAGACGTTGATGGTGGACTGGCTGGTCTGGTCAGCGAGGTAGGTCTGCCGGGCGAGGAGGGCGTCGAGCTCGGCCTGGCGTGAGCTCAACTGGCTCTCGATGGTGACGATCTGCTCGAGGCTCTCGGCCCGCGCCAGCAGCGCCTCGATCCGGGACACGCTCTTGCGCTGGGCGCGGATCCGCGCCTCCACGTCGACCACCTCGGTGGACACGTCCTGGCCCGACGACGTCGAACTGGTCAGGGTGGCGATCCCCTCGAGGTCCAGGGTCGCGTCGGCGAAGCGGGCAGCCGGCACCCGGAAGACCAGTCGGGCCGAGGTGACCTCGCCCTTGTCGCCGGTCGTCGTCTCCTGCTCGGCGAGGGTGCCCTGGTACTTGTCGATGACCTTGCGCACCTCGACGCGTGCATCGCCCACGTCCTTGGACTCGAGGGAGATGGTGCCGGTCGAGATCACGGACTGCCCCGCGACCTCGAGCTGCTTCGCGGGGTCCCTCGCCACCTCGCCGTCGGGCGCCGTTGCGGCCGCGTCCTGGGCGGCCTTGCCGTCCATCAGGCCGCCCTGCGGCGCGGCGGGTTCCTCGAGTGCGGCGCCACCGGCGTCGTCGTGGCTGGAGGCCACATCCGCCGAACGCTCGTCGTCGCCGTCTCCGGAGCCCGCGCAACCTGCGGTCGCCGCCACGGCGGCCACAGCGGCGATGGCGAGCAGGAGTCGGGTGCGGGGTGTCCTGCGTGAGGTCGTCGGCAGTGTCGTCGTCATGGCGGTACGACGTGGCGCCGCCCCGGACGGTTCCCGACGGCGTCGAGTCGGGCTCTGGCAGGCTGGGTGCATGAGTCGAGCGGTGGTGGTCGGTGCCGGTGTGGCCGGGTTGACGGCCGCACGTGACCTGGCGATCGCCGGCCACGACGTCCTCCTCCTCGAAGCGACCGACAGGTCGGGCGGCAAGTTGCGCGCGGGCGAGGTCGCCGGAGTGACGGTCGACGTCGGTGCCGAGGCGATGCTGCACCGCCGGCCCGAGGGCACTGCACTCGCGACGGACCTCGGCCTCCCGCTCGTCCATCCCACGGCGGCGACGTCGCGCGTCTGGACCCGCGATGCGCTGCGTCCGTTGCCCCGCACGCTGATGGGCGCTCCGCTCGACCTCGACCAGCTCGAGGCCTCGGGCATCCTGTCGCCCGAGGGCATGCGCGCCGCCCGCCACCAGTACGTCCAGCGCCCCACATGGGACGTGTCGGTGGG
>JAKFEI010000132.1:0-2635 GCA_036675765.1 Nocardioides sp.
GGTGCCGACGTGGTGATCCCGTTCGAGTGGACCAGCGGTGTCGACCCGGTGCGGATCCTGCGCAGTGCCGCTGCCGGTCGTCACGTCCGCAACGAGGGCGAGGACGTCGCCGCCGGCGAGATCGCGCTGCGTGCCGACACCCGCCTGGGCCCCACACAGATCGGTTTGCTCACGTCCGTCGGTGTCCGTGAGGTCCCCGTGCATCCGCGACCCCGGCTGGCGGTCATCTCCACCGGTGCCGAGCTCGTCGACGGACAGATCCCCGACAGCAACACGGCGACCCTGGCGTCGGCGGGGCGCGCCGTGGGTGCCGACGTCACGGCCTTCGGTCCGGTGCTCGACGACCCGGCCGCGTTCCGCGAACAGTTGCAGAAGGCAGCCGAGGCGTCCGACCTGATCGTGACGACGGGCGGCGTCTCGGCCGGCGACCACGACGTTGTCAAGGCCGCCCTGCGCGACGCTGATGGCTTCTGGTTCGGTCCTGTTGCCATGAAGCCCGGACGCCCGCAGGGCTTCGGCGTCGTGCCGACGTCCGCCGGCCGCCAGGTCCCGGTGGTCACGTTGCCCGGCACGCCCGTCGCCGCCTACGCCTCCTTCCTGCTGTACGTCGTCCCGGCGCTCCACGTCCTCGCCGGACGCGAGGTCGCGCGCCGGACGGCCGCGCTCGCCGCACCGGTCGACGGTGCCGATCGCACAGTCCTGCTGCCCGGCCTGTTCGACCACGAGGGCCGGATCGCCCCGCTGCCCGGGCACGCCGGCCACTCGCAACGGTTGCTCGCCGTGGCCGATGCATTGCTCGTCGTACCGGCAACCGGAAAGGTGGTGCCCGAGGGCACGACCGTCGAGGTGTTGCCGCTCCATCCCGAGGAGGACCGAGATGGCCGATGACGCCACCCAGCCACGGTTGACGCACGTCGACGCCAGTGGTGCCGCGCGGATGGTCGACGTGTCCGCGAAGGACGTCACCCACCGGGTCGCGAGTGCGTCCGGACGCGTCCTGGTCTCGGCCGAGGTCATCGGGCTGTTGCGCGGTGAGGGCGTGCCGAAGGGCGATGCCCTGGCTGTCGCGCGGATCGCCGGCATCATGGGCGCGAAGCAGACGCCCGCCCTGATCCCGCTCTGCCACCCGCTCGCCATCTCCGGCGTCACCGTCGAGCTGTCCGTCGCCGACGACGCCGTCGAGATCCTGGCCACCGTGAAGACCACCGACCGGACGGGCGTGGAGATGGAAGCGCTCACCGCTGTGTCGGTCGCAGCGCTCACCGTCGTCGACATGGTCAAGGCCGTCGACAAGGCCGCGGTCATCACCGACATCCGGGTCGAGACCAAGTCGGGTGGCAAGTCCGGGGACTACGCACGATGAGTGACGCCGGGGGACTGCCCGCAACGGTGATCGTCGCGTCCAACCGCGCCGCCGCCGGTGTGTACGACGACACGACCGGCCCGCTGATGGTGGATTCCCTGCGGGGACTGGGCTTTGTCGTCGCCGAGCCCGTGGTCTGCCCCGACGGGGAACCGGTCGCGCTGGCCATCGCCGCGGCTGTCGACGCGGGTGCCCGCGTGGTACTCACCACCGGTGGCACCGGCCTCACGCCGACCGACCGCACGCCCGAGGCGACCCGACCGCTGCTGGACCGCGAGGTCCCCGGCCTGGCCGAGGCGATCCGCGCGGCGGGTGTCGCGAAGGGCGTGCCGACGGCTGCGTTGTCGCGTGGCGTGGCGGGCATTGCCGGCCAGGCGCTCGTGGTCAACCTGCCGGGATCGCGCGGCGGCGTGAAGGATGCGCTCGCCGTCCTCGAACCCGTGCTGGTGCACGCGGCGGAACAGATTGTCGGGAGCGACCATTGAGCGGCGTGCGCCGGGAGCGTTCGCCCCGTGAGCGGACGATCGTGGCCGTGCCCGGGCGGGCGTGGCCGAACGAGCTGACCTCGGGCTCGGATCCGGTGGTGCGGCTTCGTCCGATCCGGCGCAGTGACGCCGGGCCGTGGCGTGCGGCCCGCCGCCGCAACGCCTTGTGGCTCGGCCCCTGGGACGCCACCGCGCCTCCCGGCGCCGATGCCCGCCCGCTGACGTTTCGCGGGTTGACCAAGCGACTGTCCCGCGCGGCGCGGAAGGGGACGACGTACCCCTTCGTGGTGGAGGTGGACGGCAAGTTCGCCGGCCAGGTCAGCGTCAACAACATCGTGCGCGGCTCGGCACAGTTCGCGTCGGTGGGCTACTGGATCGACCAGGACTTCGCAGGCAAGGGCGTGATCCCGCGCGCGGTCGCGATGGTGATCGACCACTGTTTCTTCGTGGCCGGGCTGCACCGGATCGAGATCTGCATCCGCCCGGAGAACACGAATTCCCTGCGGGTGGTGGAGAAGCTCGGCATCCGCGAGATCGGGTATGCACCGCTGTTCCTGCACATCGACGGTGAGTGGCGCGACCACCGGATCTTCGCGGTGGTCCGCGAGGAGGCGCCGCTGGGTGTGCTGATCCGGCTCGGGGAGCAGCCCGACGGGTGAGGGGTTTCGGTCAAATCACATACGTCACACGAATCAATCTGTGACACACCGATCGACATGCGCCCCACTTTGAGGTAGCGCTCCTAACCTCACGTTGTGGACCTGAGCGCACTGATCTTCGTCGCACT
>JAKFEI010000527.1:0-17368 GCA_036675765.1 Nocardioides sp.
GCATGGTTGCGGGCGCGGCGGTCCGAGCTCGACGAGCTCGACCGGGCCGCGCTCGGTGCGGGACGGGGAGCCGAGCTCACCGGCGACATGTCGCTGGCGCTCGCGTTGTGGAAGGCGACCTCGGACCGGTACCAGCTGGTCTTCGCGACGTGGGACGGCGGGCGCGTGCTCACCCAGGAGCGGGAGCGGATCTCGGCGCTGATCTGGGGACGCCTCGACGGGGCGACCGAGCTTCCCGGTGGGCTGGCCGTTTCGCTGCCCGAAGCGGGGCGCCTGTGTGACGCGCTCACCGGCCAGCTGCGCAGCCGGCTGGCGCTCGTCCCCGGAGCCGACGAGTCGGCCGCCCGGGTGCGCGAGCTGCGCGCCCAGCTGGAGCGGATCCGCGACCAGGTGGCCCTCGAGCCGGCGACCCGCCGCGACGACGCGGTCCACACCCTCGCCGGTCTGATGAGCCGGCTCCAGGAGATCGCGGCGCGTGCCGAGCGTGGCGCCGACGTCGGCGGTCTGCTCGGCCCGATCGAGGCCGAGGCCACCACCTTCGAGCGCGACCTGATCGTCGGCAACGCACGCCGTCGCGACGCCCGCAGCCAGGTGCTGTCCGCCCGTGAGCTGCGCGCCGACCTCGAGGCCCGTGAGGCCGCGCTCGAGAAGCTCGCGGCCACCTGCGTCGCGACCGTCGACCCGGCGCCGCGGTACGCCGTCCCCGACGTCGAGCTGCTCGGCCCGGTCCCGGTGACGCCCGACGAGATCGGCACCTACCTGCAGCGCCTCGACCGGGTGTCCCAGGCCTTCGAGGTCGTCCAGCACGCCTACTCCGACGCACTCGAGGAGCACACCCAGCTCGTCGCCCTGCTCGACGCCTACGTCGCCAAGGCTCGCGCTGCGGGCGTCGCCGAGCACCCCGACCTCGTCGAGAGCGAGCGCGCGGCCCGGGCGCTCCTCGAGCGGCGCCCGTCGCCGATGGCCGTCGCCCGGCAACTCGTCACGACCTATCAGACCTGGCTAGCCAAGGAGAGCACCTCATGAGCGCTGGAGCCTGCACCCAACCCGGTTGCACCGGCAGCATCGTCGACGGCTACTGCGACGTGTGCGGCATGGCCGGGACCGGTGGTACGGCGTCCCCGGTGCCCGCTGCTGCTCCGTCTGCCTCGGCGGCCGCCACGTCCGGAGCCGCCAACACCTGCCAGCAGCCCGGCTGCACCGGCCGGATCCTCGACGGCTACTGCGACGTCTGCGGCTCGCCTGCCGTGCCGGGCGCGAAGGTTGCCGAGGTCGCCGCCCTGCACGAGTCCCAGCCCCTGTCCGGCCGCGAGGGTACGGCGGCGACCGCTGCCAGCCGCGTCCAGTCGGCCGCGATCGGCTCGAAGCGCGCCGGCTCGACCGGCAGCCTGGCCACGCGTCGTACCCGCACCGGGTCGCAGCGGATGCGGTCGGCCCGGCTCGGCGCCGGCCTCACCGTCGTACCTCCTGCACCGCCGGTGGACGCTGCCAAGGCGATCATGGCCAACCCGCAGGTCCCCGAGGACAAGCGGAGCTGCTCGAAGTGCGGCAAGGCCGTCGGCCGCAGCATCGACGGCACACCCGGCCGGAGCGAGGGCTTCTGCCCCAACTGCGGACAGCCGTTCTCCTTCACACCCAAGCTGGTGTCGGGCGACCTGGTCGCCGGCCAGTACGAAGTCGCGGGCGCGCTCGCCCATGGTGGTCTCGGCTGGATCTACCTCGCCCGTGACCGCAACGTCTCCAACCGGTGGGTGGTCCTCAAGGGCCTGCTGAACTCCGGTGACCCCGACGCTCTCGCGGCGGCCATCGCCGAGCAGCAGTTCCTCGCGCAGGTCGAGCACCCGCTGATCGTCGAGATCTACAACTTCGTGACGCACGAGGGCGCCGGCTACATCGTCATGGAGTACGTCGGCGGCAAGTCGCTCAAGCAGATCCTGAAGCAGCGGATGTCGGCCAACAACGGCGACTACGACCCGCTGGCCGTCGACCAGGCGCTGGCCTACATCCTCGAGCTGCTGCCGGCCTTCCAGTACCTCCACGACCTCGGCCTCGTGTACTGCGACTTCAAGCCCGACAACATGATCCAGGTCGGCGACGCGATGAAGCTGATCGACCTCGGCGGCGTGCGCCGGATCGACGACCAGGAGTCGGCGATCTACGGCACGGTCGGGTACCAGGCCCCCGAGGTGGCCGAGGTCGGGCCGACCGTGGCCTCCGACATCTACACGATCGGCCGCACGCTCGTCGTGCTGACGATGGAGTTCCGCGGCTACCAGGGCACCTACCTGCACAGCCTGCCGCCGGTGGACGCGACCCCGCTCTTCCAGCAGTACGACTCGCTCTACCACCTGCTGGCCAAGTGCTGTGCGCCCGATCCGGCAGACCGGTTCGCCTCCGTCGACGAACTGCGTACGCAGGTCCTCGGCGTCCTGCGCGAGGTCGTCGCCCGCCGCCGCCAGGGTACGGCGAGCACGTCGGCCTCCTCGGTGCTCTTCGAGTCGCCCGCCACGGCGCGCCCGATCACCGAGTGGAGCCAGCTGCCGAAGCTGCGCGAGGACACCACCGACCCGCAGTACAGCTGGCTCTCGACGATCAGCTCCGACGACCCGAAGCAGCGGCTCGCCGACCTGCTGCAGGCACCCGAGGACAGCGCGGAGGTGTGGCTGGCCCGGGCCCGTGCATCGCTGGACCTGGTGGACCCGGTCGCCGCGAAGTCGCACGCGCAGGCGCTGCTCGCCGACGACCCGTGGGAGTGGCGCGCACTGTGGATCGAGGGCCTCGCTGCCGTCCAGGCCGAGGACTGGGAGACCGCGAAGGCGTCGTTCAACGCCGTCTACCAGCAGGTGCCCGGCGAGCTCGCGCCCAAGCTCGCGCTCGCCTTCGCCTGTGAGCGCGGGGGACTGCCCGAGGTCTCCGAGGGGCTCTACCAGGTGTGTGCGTCCACGGACGCCGCCTACGTCCCGCCCTCGGCGTTCGGCATGGCGCGGGTGCGGGCCGGCCGCAAGGACACGGCCGGCGCGGTCGCCGCGCTCGACCTCGTCCCGACCACCAGCCGCGGCTACACCGAGAGCCGCCAGCAGCGCGCAGAGGTGTTGCTGTCGGGCGGGGGCCACGACATCGCGGTGCTCGACCAGGCGATGCGCACCATCGAGACCTCCAGCGTCGACGGCCAGACCCGCCAGCGCTTCACCGTGCGGATCCTCAGCGAGGCCCTGCCCGTCGTGTCCGGCGCCGCCAAGGTGCCGCCCGGCGCGAAGATCGGCTCGGTCGCGGCCACCGAGGGCGGGGTGCGTGACGGACTCGAGAACGCCCTGCGTTCCCTTGCCCGTGACAGCATCGACCTCAAGGAGCGGGTGGCCCTGGTCAACCAGGCCAACGCCGTCCGGAACTGGAGCCTCACGTGACCTGTCCCTCCTGCGGCGCCTCGGTCGCCGCCGGTGCCCGCTTCTGCGAGAGCTGCGGCGCGCAGATCGGCCAGCCGGACGTCGTACCGGCTGCGCCTGCGGCGGTCGACGACCATCCGCTGGGGGACGCTCCGATCAGCGCACCGACGCGCAAGCCTGCGTCGTCCCTGCCGGACCCGCCGCCCGTCGGTCGCCGTCCCTGCACCGAGTGCGGGGGAGAGGTCGGCCCCGATCTCTACTGCCTGGAGTGCGGCACCAAGGCGCCCAGCGAACGCGACCACTTCCGTGAGCAGCCGGCGCCCTGGGTGGCCGGGGTGTGCGACAAGGGTGTCGGCAAGGCCCGCAACGAGGACTCCATGGCGCTGCTCGCCGGCGCCGAACCCGGCTCCCGCGCGGTGCTCGTGGTGATGGACGGCGTCTCGAACTCCGTCGACTCCGACGTCGCCTCCCTCGCCGGCGCCCGCGCTGCGCGCGAAGTGCTGCGGATGCCCCTCCCTGCCGGCATGGGTACGACGGGAGGCCGTCAGGCGGCAGGCGCGAAGGTGTTGGCCGATGCTGCGGCAGCCGCGAACACCGCGATCATCGCCGTCACCGACCCCGACTCGCCGAACCCCGCGTCGGCGACGTTCAGCGCCGCAGTCCTCGAGGGACGCCAGGTCAGCTGGGCCAACATCGGCGACTCCCGCACGTACTGGCTGCCCGACGCCGGAACGCCCGTCCAGCTGAGCGTCGACGACTCGGTGGCCCAGGAGCAGATCGCCGGCGGCACCGCCCGCGAGGTGGCCGAGACGGGTCCGCAGGCACACGCGATCACCAAGTGGCTGGGCCGGGACTCGGAGAACTTCGTCCCCACGGGCGGCACGATCGAGCTCGCCGAGTCCGGCTGGTTGCTGGCCTGCTCCGACGGGTTGTGGAACTACTGCTCCACACCCGAGGCGATGGCCGAGCAGGTGCGCGCCGCGGCCACCACCGATCCGGCCGCCCTCGCGCTGGCCCTGGTCGCCTTCGCCAACAGCTGCGGCGGCCACGACAACATCACTGCAGCTCTTGCCCGGGTCGACCTCGGGCACAATGACCAGACCCCAACGCCCGCCGAGCCGGGCACCCCAGGAGGAGAGCCGACCGATGGCTGAGTTCACCGCCGCCGTTTACCAGAACGAGTTCCTCGCTGACGGCGGGACCGACGTCAACGCGATCGTGACGGTCACCTGCAAGGGCGCCGGCACCGCCGGGCAGTCCGGGTCGGGTGCTGCCGGCGAGATCATCATCGTCGACACCTCCGGTTCGATGGGGCCGGCGACGATGGCGGCCGCCAAGGACGCCGCCCAGGCCGCGCTTGCCGAGATCGTCGACGGCACCTGGTTCGCCGTCATCGCCGGCGCCGACCGCGCGATGCTGGCCTACCCGCAGGTCGCCAGCGGCCCCGGCATGATCCGGATGGACGAGCGGGCCCGGGCCGACGCCTCGGCCGCCATCGGCCGCTTCGTCGGCAGCGGTGGTACGGCGATCAGCACCTGGCTCGACCTCGCCGGGCAGCTCTTCAACTCGGTCCCCGAGGCCACCCAGCGCCACGTGCTGCTGCTCACCGACGGTGAGAACCGCGAGCGGCCCGGCCGTCTCGACGAGGCCATCAACCGCGCGACCGGCTACTTCCAGGCCGACTGCCGCGGTGCGGGCACCGACTGGCAGGTCGCGGAGATCCGGCGGATCTCGCAGGCCCTGCTCGGCACCGTCGACATCATTCCGCGGCCCGACCAGATGAAGGCCCAGTTCCAGGAGATCATGCGCGCCGCCATGTCGCGCGGTGTCGCGGACGCCTCGCTCCGGGTCTGGACACCGCAGGGCTCGCAGGTGCTCTTCGTCCGCCAGGTCTCGCCGACCGTCGAGGACCTCACCAACCGTCGTACGCCGGTCAACCCGCTCACCGGCGACTACCCGACGGGTGCGTGGGCCGACGAGTCCCGCGACTACCACGTCGCGATCCGCGTGCCGGCCAAGGCGATCGGCCAGGAGCAGCTGGCCGCGCGCGTGCAGCTCGCGCTCGGCGACGACGTCGTGACGCAGGCGCTCGTGAAGGCGACCTGGTCCAACAACTCCGAGCTCACCACCCGGATCGACCAGCAGGTCGCCCACTACACCGGGCAGGCCGAGCTGGCCGACATGATCCAGGAGGGCCTGGCCGCGAAGGCCGCCGGTGACGAGGCGACCGCGACGACCAAGCTCGGCCGTGCCGTCCAGCTCGCCGCCGAGACCGGGAACGACGAGGCGACCAGCAAGCTGAAGAAGGTCGTCGACGTCGACAACGAGAAGGAAGGCACCGTGCGCCTGAAGCGGTCGGTCGAGAAGGCCGACGAGATGGCGCTCGACACCGCGTCGACGAAGACGACACGGATCCGCAAGGAGACCCCATGAGCACCTGCCCGTCCGGGCACGACTCGGCCTCCGACGACTACTGCGACGTCTGCGGCCTGCCGATCCCTGCGGGCGGCAGCGCCAGCGCTCCGTCCGCGCCCGCCGAGGCACCGGCAGACGACGCGCCCGCCGAGGCCGCCGCGACCGCCTGCCCGAACTGCCAGGCCACCAACCCGCCGAACGCACTGTTCTGCGAGGCCTGCGGCTACGACTTCACGACAGGGTCGATGCCGCGCCCGTTCACGCCGCCCTCGATCCTCGACCTCGGCTCACCGGACGCTGGTACGGCGGAGGCGAAGCCTGCTGCTGCCCCTGACCCTGCTCCCGTCCCTCCTGTCGCCACCCCGCTCGCACCGCCCCTGAAGGAGTCGTGGGTGGCCGAGATCTGGATCGACCCGGACTGGTACGCCGACCAGGAGTCCACGGACCCGCTGCCGTCCGCGGGGGTGCCGGTCGTCGTACAACTGAAGACGACGTCGATCCTCGTGGGGCGCACGTCGCGCAGCCGCGGCATCCACCCCGACATCGACCTCGTGGCCGACAACGGCATCAGCCGCCGGCACTGCCAGCTGACCACCGACGGCACCCGCTGGTGGGTCGAGGACCTCGGCTCGTCCAACGGCACCTACCTCGGCACCATCGGGTCGCTGCCCGAGGACCCGATCCCGGCCGGGGAGAAGCGCGAGATCGGCCCCGACGGGCGGGTCTACCTCGGCGCCTGGACCCGCCTCGTCGTACGCAAGGCGACTCCGGGCGAATTCTGACCCGCTGGTCGAGGAGGTTGCTCTGCAACCGTCTCGAGACCCGTCAGCGACGCGTGGCGATCAACGCTGAGGCGTCGGCCGCGACCATCACTTCGACGGTCGTGAACCGGTCGTCGGTGAGCCACTGCTCGCGCAGCGTGTCGACCCGACCGCCGGTGATCGGCGGCCACATCTCGCACGGGAAGAAGTCGTCGAGGACGACGATGCCACCGGGCTCGACCAGGTCGGCGATCTTGTCGACCTGGACGGCGGACGGGTCGCCCGAGTCGAGGAAGAGCAGCGAGAACGGGCCCTTGTCCATCAGCGTCGACCAGTCGGCGGCCAGGACGTCGACCAGCGGGTCGTCGGTGAAGATCTCGGTCGCCGCAGCGGCGAGCTTGGGGTTGAGCTCGGCGGTGATGATCCGCGCCTTGTCGTTGCGGACGCCGGAGCGCAGCCACGCCGTACCGACGCCGCAGCCGGTGCCGAACTCGGCCATCAGGCCCTCGCGGGTCGCCGCGAGGGTGGCCAGGAGCCGACCGGTCTCGTTGCGACAGAACGCCACGTATCCCGCCCGGCGGCACACGTCGAAGGCGCGGCTGACCACTTCGGGCAAGTCGGGGGGCGCGCTCATGGATCGAGTCTTACATCCGGTGTCTCAGATGTTGTGACGGCGATCTCGTATGTCGAAACCTGCCCGGATCGCGGAATGGGACTGACACACGCCGGATCGTCCGGCTATGGTTCTCCCATCATGCGTGGCGCCCTTCTCGTAATCGGCTGCCGCGGCGAGGCCTGAAGAAGGCCACCTCGCCGCGGTGACTGCGGCGATCCCTTGATCCACCGCCCCACGGCCTTCGATCCAGAATCGAAGCCTTGGCGCATCTCCGACGCACCGCGGCGGGACACACCGATCGGGCCCTGTGACAACAGGGCACAGCGCGATCCGCATCCCCGACGCAGTCGACTCCCGTGAGATCCACGAGCTGACGCCCACCCGCCGCGGTGGGGGACGCCAGGGCGACAACCCACACGGAAGACGACCCGACATGTTCACGACCACGCACCGCACCTCGACGCCCGGCGACTTCTCCGGGACCGAGTGGGGCCCTGCCCGCCACGATCCGGAGCACCCGCTGCACAGCGCCCTGCTCGACGCCGACCCGTTCCCGGCGGTTGCCCTGCGAGACGGCGACGACGCTCGCCCCGACGACAACTAATCTCTACGCACATGACCGATTCCTCTGCTGCAGCCGGCTCCGTCACCTCCACGACCGGCCAGGTCAACCTCGCCGTCATCGCCGGTGACGGCATCGGGCCGGAGGTCACTGCCGAAGCGCTCAAGGTGCTCGAGGTGGCCGCGCCTGCCGAGGTGAAGTTCGCCCAGACGGCCTACGACCTGGGTGCCGAGAACTACCTCGCGACCGGCGAGGTGCTGCCGGACACCGTGCTGGAGGAGATCCGCCACCAGGACGCGATCCTGCTCGGCGCCGTCGGCGGCAAGCCGAACGACCCGAACCTGCCGCCCGGCATCCTCGAGCGTGGCCTGCTGCTCCGTCTGCGCTTCGAACTCGACCACTACGTCAACCTGCGCCCCTCGCAGCTGTTCCCCGGTGCGACGTCGCCGCTGTCCGACTCCGTGCTCGGCAAGGGCGACATCGACTTCGTCGTGGTCCGTGAGGGCACCGAGGGTCCGTACACCGGCAACGGCGGCGCGCTGCGCGTCGGCACGCCGGCCGAGGTGGCCACCGAGGTCTCGGTCAACACCGCGTTCGGCGTGGAGCGGGTCATCCGGGACGCCTTCGCCCGCGCCCGGAAGCGCCCGCGCAAGAAGCTGACGCTGGTCCACAAGACCAACGTGCTGGTCAACGCCGGCTCCGTCTGGTGGCGCCTGTTCGAAGAGGTGGCCAAGGAGTTCCCCGACGTCACGACCGACTACAGCCACATCGACGCCGTGATGATCTACCTGACCACGGACCCGCAGCGCTTCGACGTGATCGTCACCGACAACCTGTTCGGCGACATCATCACCGACCTCGCCGCCGCCATCACCGGTGGCATCGGCCTGGCCGCCTCCGGCAACGTCAACCCCGACCGCACCGCGCCGTCGATGTTCGAGCCGGTCCACGGCTCGGCACCCGACATCGCCGGTCAGCAGATCGCGGACCCGACGGCCGCGATCCTGTCCGGTGCCCTGCTGCTCGACCACCTCGGACATCCCGAGGCCGCGGCACGCATCGAGACCGCCGTACTCGCGGACCTCGCTGCGCGCACTCCGGGCCAGTCGCGTCGTACGCCCGAGGTGGGCGACGCGATCGCTGCCCGAGTAGCCGGCTGACCGCCGAGGCCCAAGCGCACTGAGTTTGCCTCGGCGGAATTTGCACTCCGGCGAGCGCAAGAGGGTCCTCGCCGTTTCGCGCCGAGTTAATGAGGACTAACCTGATGACCATGCAGATCACCACCACTCTTTCTGCGGAACAGACCGACGACGCGCGGCTGGCAGAGATCCTGTCCAATCCGGGCTTCGGCGTGCACTTCTCCGACCACATGTTCACCGTCGAATGGACCCCCGAGAAGGGTTGGTACGACGCCCGGATCACGCCCTACGGCCCGATCACCCTGGACCCGGCTGCGGCCGTCCTGCACTACGCGCAGGAGACGTTCGAGGGCATGAAGGCCTACCGGCACGCCGACGACTCGCTCTGGCTGTTCCGGCCCGAGGCCAACGCCGAGCGGATGAAGCGGTCCAGCCAGCGCCTTGCGCTGCCCGTGCTCGAGCCCGCCGACTTCGTGCAGGCCGTCGAGGAACTGGTCAAGGTCGACGCCCGCTGGGTCCCGGCCAACCCCGACGGTGGCGAGAAGAGCCTGTACCTGCGGCCGTTCATGTTCGCCTCCGAGAAGTTCCTCGGCGTGCGACCGGCCCAGCACGTCACGTTCATGGTGATCTCCAGTCCCGCCGGCGCGTACTTCAAGGGCGGCATCAAGCCCGTCACGCTGTGGCTCACCGAGGAGTACACCCGTGCCGGACGCGGTGGCATGGGTGCGGCCAAGACGGGCGGCAACTACGCCAGCTCGCTGGTCGCGCAGCAGGAGGCCTACGCCCAGGGCTGCGACCAGGTCGTGTTCCTCGACGCCCAGGAGGGCAAGTACGTCGAGGAGCTCGGCGGGATGAACATGTACTTCGTCTACGACGACGGCTCCATCGTCACGCCCGAGACCGGCACCATCCTCGAAGGCATCACCCGCGCCTCGATCATCGAGCTCGCCGGGAAGATGGGCCACCAGGTCACCGAGCGCCGCTTCGGCATCGACGAGTGGCGTGCCGACGTCGCCAGCGGCCGGATCACCGAGATCTTCGCCTGCGGCACCGCCGCGGTCGTCACGCCGGTGGGCTCCTTGAAGACCAAGGACGGCGAAGTGCCGGCACCTGCGAGCCAGGACCTCACCATGCGGATCCGCGAAGCCCTCGTCGGCGTCCAGCTCGGGCGCAACGACGACACCTTCGGGTGGATGCACCCGATCAGCTGAGGAAGCCTGCGATCGCACCGGCGACGTCGGCCGGGTGCGTGACCACGAGTCCGTGATCGGCGCCGGGTACGACGACGTCGGTGGCGTCCGGGAACCAGTCGAGCACCGTGGTCCGGACCTGCGCCCACCACGGGCCGCTGTCACCGGCACCCACATGCAGCACGGGCGAGGTGATCCGCCGGGCGTCCTCGGCCGTGAAGGACCATCCCAGCAGGGCAGGGAGGTCCTGCTCGAAGAACGTGCGGGCGTCGCGACGCATCTGCGCGCGGGCGTCGGGGACGTGTCGTTCGAGGGCCGACCACCACTCGGGCGCCGCGGTCCGGTCCCAGAAGGTCTCCAGCGCTGCTTCGGGTCCCCGTTCGGTGCAGAGGGTCATCAGGTCGACGCACGCGTCGACGAAGTCGTCGCGGTGGCTGCTGATCAGCGGTGGCGGTTCGATGAGCGTGGTGCTGCGGACCACGGCGGGAGCCTGCACGGCGAGCTCCAGGGCGACCGCGGCCGAGTAGGAGTAGCCGACGACGTCGACGGCCGGGAGGTGGAGGGACTCCACCAGCGCGACACAATCGGCGGCGTCCCGGCTGATCGATCCCGGGAGGTCAGGGCCGTCGCCCGTGTAGCCCCGGCGCCGGGGGAGGACCCGGCGGCGCCCGGCCAGGGCAGGTTCGCTGGCCAGCGGCAGCAGTTCGTCGGCACCCAGCCCGGTCTGGATGAACAACACGGCGTCGCCGGCGCCGAGGTCCAGGAGCGACATGCCTCATCGTCCCACGGCCGGTGTCGGTGGAGGGTGCTTCACTGACGGTCATGGCGCACCCGATCATGTTCAGCGACGACGACCCGGGTCTCCGAGAGCTGCGGGCGATCTGCCTGGCCCTGCCCGGGGCCGAGGAGAAGGTCAGCCACGGACGGCCGACCTTCCGCGCCGGCAAGATCTTCGCCGTCTTCGGCGGCTCCGAGAAGATCCGTCCCGGCGAGCACCGGATGGTGCCGAACGCGTTCATCTTCACGCCCGACAGCGTCGACCTGCCGGCCATCGACGAGGACGATCGCTTCTTCGTCCCCGCCTACTACGGGCCGTACGGCGGCCGGGCCATCGACCTGGCCGCGCCCGACATCGACTGGGCTGAGATCGCCGAGCTGGCCGACGCGTCGTACCGTCGGGTCGCACCGAAACGACTGGTTGCCGAGCTCGACGCGCGCGGCTGACGCCTGCAGGTGACGGAGATGTCGCGCGCTGCTGGGTAATCTCGCTTCGTGACGATGCGACCCGAGAGTGGCCCGCCCACTCGGGTGGGCGACTACACCCTGCTGACCCAGCTGGGTGAGGGAGGCATGGGCATCGTCCATCTCGCGCAGGGCGCCGACGGTCGCCGTGTGGCGCTCAAGGTGCTGCGCCCGCAGATCGTGGGCGACAAGGAGGCCCGCGGTCGTCTCGCCCGCGAGGTCAGCTCGCTGACCCGGATCCGCAGCCCCTGGGTGGCCGAGATGCTCGCCGCCGACCCGTGGGCCGAGATTCCCTACGTCGTCACGCGGTACGTCCCGGGACTCACCCTCCACGAGCACGTCGCGGCCGAGGGCTCGATCGAGGGCCGCGACCTGCACTGGCTGGCCGGCTGCCTGGCCGAGGGACTCGCGGCGGTCCACGCCGTCGGCGTGCTCCACCGCGACATCAAGCCCGGCAACGTGCTGATGGAGGGGCGCACGCCGATCCTCATCGACTTCGGCCTGGCCCGCGTGGCCGACGACATCCGCCTGACCCAGACCGGCTGGCTGCTCGGCACGCCCGGCTACCTCGCTCCGGAGATCCTGTACGGCGACGACGCCACCCCTGCGGCCGACGTGCACGCGTGGGCGGCCACCGTGGCCTACGCCGCGAGCGGGCGGGCGCCGTACGGCCGGGGGCCGGCGATGGCGATCATGGACCGCACGCGCCGCGGCCAGCACGACCTGTCCGGCATCGAGCAACCGCTGGCCGACGTGCTCGCGCTGGCGCTCCACCCCGATCCGCTCGAGCGTCCGTTGCTCGAGGAGCTGCTGGCGTGGATCCGGCCGTTGAGCACCCGTCCCGAGCTGCCGCCGGCGCCACCGCCCGGTGGGGTCTTCGCCGGGCCCGCCCCGGTCGAGGACGACTTCACACTGCCCCTCGCCCTCGCAGGGCAGGCTTCTCCGCCAGCCCCGCCGACGCCGCGGACGATCGCGGACGCGATCCCCCCGCCGCCGCCTCCGCCGCCCGTGATCGGCACCCGCGCCCTGCCGACCGAGATCGGGCCCGCGACAACACTGCCGCCCACCGCTCCCGGGCCGGCCGTCCACCTGCCGCCCCCGCCGACCGCGATGGACCGGATCGAACGCGAGTGGGACCAGGCGCACGGCTTCGATCCGGACGCGCCGTTCGCTCCCCAGCCGACGGCACCGCTGGGGGAGCGGCTCCGGCGCTGGACGGCGATCGGCGTCGCGGCGATCGCGCTCGGCGCCGGGTTCGCCGCTGCGCCGTGGATCGCGACCCTCGTCGTGGTACTGGCCGTGTGGCTGCTGCGCGCCGGCTCCCTGGCCGCGTCGGCAGTCGCGGACCGTCGTACCGTCCGGGGCATCAAGTGGTACGACGGCCTTCGCCTCATCACCACCAGTCCGTGGCACCTGGTGCGGGCGATCACCGGCACCGTCGTCCTGGTGGCGTGGAGCGCCGGCCTCGGACTCGCCGCCGGACTGATCTGTTACGCCTTCGCCCTCGACGTGCCGAGCACGCTGATGGCGTGCGGCGCGACCCTGGGGGTGGCGCTGTGGTCGGGGCCGGGCGCGAGCCGGTTCCGCTCGCCGATCGCGCGGGTGCTGTATCCCGTCTGCCGGCCGACGCTGCCGTGGCTGTTCTGCTGCGCGGGACTGCTGGCGGTCTCGGCAGTCCTCGGCGTGCTGGTGGCCGGTCAGGGCACCAACTGGATCCCGTGGGCGAACGGGCCTTTCGGACTCTGATCCGCTCCGCTGGCGATTCGTGGCAGACTTGGCGCGTGACCAGCACCACGATCATCCCCAAAATCATTATCGAGTAGCGCGTCCGCACGTCGGACGCGCCAGCCTCTCGTTCTCGGGAGGCTTTTGTTTTGCCCGGGTCATGACCAACAGAGGGATCTGATGAACCAGTTCGACCAGCCGCTCGACCAGCCGCTCGACCTGCACGGCGCGTTCCACGTCTACGACACGACGCTGCGTGACGGCATGCAGCAGGAGGGCCTCAACCCGACGGTCGCGGACAAGCTCGCGATCGCCCGTCACCTGGACGGGCTCGGCGTCGGCTTCATCGAGGGCGGCTGGCCCGGAGCGAACCCGAAGGACACCGAGTTCTTCCGACGCGCCGCCACCGAGCTGGACCTCAAGCACGCGCGGCTCACCGCCTTCGGGGCCACCCGCAAGGCGGGCATCCGCGCCGCCGACGACCCGCAGGTCGCCGGGCTGCGCGACAGCGGCGCCGGTGTGGTCACCCTCGTCGCGAAGTCCCACGTCGGCCACGTCGAGAAGGCGCTGCGGACCACGCCGGAGGAGAACCTCGCGATGGTGCGCGACACCGTCAGCCACCTGCGGGCCGAGGGCCAGCAGGTCTTCCTCGACGCCGAGCACTTCTTCGACGGGTACCGGCTCGACCGGTCCTACGCGCTCGAGGTCCTGCGGACGGCGTACGACGCCGGCGCGGAGGTGATCGCCCTGTGCGACACCAACGGCGGGATGCTCCCCGGCTGGGTCTCCGACGTCGTGCACGACGTGGTGCAGTCGGCCGGCGTGCGCGTCGGGATCCACTGCCACAACGACACCGGCCTGGCCGTCGCGAACACGCTCGCCGCTGTCGATGCCGGCGCCACGCACATCCAGGGCTGCATCAACGGGTACGGCGAGCGCACCGGCAACGCCGATCTCGTCAACGTCGTCGCGAACCTCGAGCTCAAGCTGGACCGGCAGGTGCTGCCGCCCGGCCTGCTCCGTGAGGCGACCCGGATCGCGCACGCCGTTGCCGAGGTCACCAACGTCCCGCCGGCCGCGCGCCAGCCGTACGTCGGCACGTCGGCCTTCGCCCACAAGGCCGGCCTGCACGCCAGCGCGATCAAGGTCGACCCCGATCTCTACCAGCACATGGACCCCGCCGGCGTCGGCAACGACATGAGGCTGCTGGTGTCCGAGATGGCCGGTCGTGCGTCGATCGAGCTCAAGGGCAAGGAGCTCGGCTTCGACCTGTCGGACTCGCCCGACGTCGTCAACCGGGTGACCGCCCGGGTCAAGGAGATGGAGTCCCGCGGCTACACCTTCGAGGCCGCCGATGCCTCCTTCGAGCTGCTGCTCGTCGAGGAAGCCGAGGGCCGGCGGCCGTCGTACTTCCAGGTCGAGAGCTGGCGCGTCATCACCGAGACGCTGACCCACGCCCGGCCGGGCGAGGAAGCCGTCTCCGAGGCGACCGTGAAGCTCCAGGCCGCCGGCGAGCGCTTCGTCGTCACCGGCGAGGGCAACGGTCCGGTCAATGCGCTGGACCAGGCCATCCGGACGGCGATCGTGCAGGCGTTCCCGGAGATCGCGAAGTTCGAGCTGATCGACTTCAAGGTGCGGATCCTCGACCAGGGCCACGGCACCGACGCCATCACCCGGGTGCTGATCGAGACCACCGACGGCGAGAAGTCGTGGGTGACCGTGGGCGTCGGCGCGAACGTCATCGAGGCCTCCTGGGAGGCGCTGGTCGACGGCCTGACCTACGGACTCCTGCGCCACCACGTGGACTGACCGGCCGGGTCAGCCGACGATGCGTCGTACCAGTTCTTCCCAGCCGGCCATGACCTGTTCCTCGGACATCTGCGCCTGGTCGAACTGCTGGCGTAGTACGGGCAGCGAGAGCGGTGCGACGAGCGCCGTGGCGAGGTAGGGCAGGTTGCCCTCGACGCCGAGTTCGGCGAGCAGGATCCGGACGTGCATGGTGACGAACCCGGTCACGGCGTAGTTGTCGCCCCAGGTGCGGCCAGCGGCGTCGATGAGCGCACCCTGCTGGAGGTGCAGGTGCATCCGCGAGGCGCCGAACGCCAGGAGGCGTTCCATCGGCGGTGCGCCCGGGCCGAGGGGCGCAGGTCCGCCGATGACGGCTGCCTGCCACGCCCGCTCGGCGTGGTCGAGGAGCGAGGCCATCAGACCCTCGCGGCTGCCGAAGCGACGGAAGACGGTGCCCTTGCCGACGCCGGCCTTGGCCGCGACGGCCTCCATGGTCACGCCCTCGACACTGCAGCCCTGGATCAGTTCGCTCGCGGCGCTGAGCAGGGCCTCGCGGTTGCGCGCGGCGTCGGCCCGTTCGGTGGGTGGCGTGGTGAGCAGGGGGAGGGGCTTCGACATGGCGCGCCCAGCCTAGGGCGACGTACCGACAGAGTCCTGCGGAAATAGTTGGCCAGCCGGGAATGAAAGCGGACCGCGGTCCGTTTCGACCCACATGACTGACACCAAGAACACTCGCGTCGCCGTCCTCGTCGGGAGCCTCCGCGCCGACTCCGTGAACCGCCAGATCGCCGAGATCCTGCGCGACCAGGCCCCCGCCGGTGTCGAGGTCGACATCATCGACGGCCTCGACCAGGTCCCCTTCTACAACGAGGACCTCGACGCCGGTTCGGCGCCCGAGACCGCCGCTGCGCTCCGTGACCGTGTCGCGCGCGCCGACCGCGTCCTCGCCATCACCCCCGAGTACAACGGCACCATGCCGGCCGTGCTCAACAACGCCATCGACTGGCTGTCGCGCCCGTACGGCGCCGGTGCCATCGTCGGCAAGCCCTTCGGTGTCGTCGGCGCCACCCCGACGCCGTACGGCGGCAAGTGGGCCCACGCTGACACGGCTCGCTCCGCCGGGATCGCCGGTGCGGTCGTCGTCGAGGACGTCACCGTTTCGCAGTCCGCGATCGGCATCGACCTCGCCACCGACGCCGACGTCCAGGGCAAGCTCCTCGGTGCCCTGGGCACCCTGGTCGACTTCACCCCGGTCGTCACCGCAGCCTGACCGCCACGCCATCGCCTTGATGGCTAGGGTCGGGGCGTGGAACTCCACGACCTGACCGCCCTCGAGCAGGGGGAGTTGATCCGCTCCGGCGAGATCAGCCCCGTCGAGCTCACCGAGCACTACCTCGAACGCGCCGCGCGTCTCCCCCAGGAGTACGTCGACGGCGCGTTCGCCTTTCGTGATCCCGATGCCGCCCGGCTGCGTGCCCGCGAGGTCGCCGCGGTCGGGCCGGTGGGTGAGGGCGCTTCGCCGCTGGCCGGCGTACCGACCGCGATCAAGGACCTCAATCTCACCAAGGGCGTGCCGACGGCCTTCGGGTCGCCGGCGTTCGAGGGCTACGTGCCGGACGTGTCCGACGCGGTGACGCTGTCGATCGAGGCCGCCGGCATGGTCAGTCTCGGCAAGACCAGCACTCCGGAGTTCGGGTCGCCCTGTTACACCGAGCCCGAGGGGCGCCCGCCGGCTGTCACGCCGTGGGACGTCACCCGGATGGCCGGAGGATCGTCGGGTGGCGCGGCGTCGGCCGTGGCCGCCGGGCTGATCCCGGTCGCACAGGGCTCGGACGGCGGCGGCTCGATCCGGATCCCGGCGTCCTGCTGCGGCCTGGTCGGACTCAAGCCCACCCGCGGACGGATCAGCGGCTTCCCGATGTACGGCGACCCGGTCGGCCTCGCCGTGTCCGGACCGATCGCGCGCACCGTCGGCGACGCGGCAGCGATGCTCGACGTGCTCGCCGGGCGCCGGGCCGGTGACCCGTCGTGGGCTCCCGAGCCGTCCGGGACGTTCCTGGCGGCGGCCGGTCGTGAGCCCGGTCGGCTGCGGATCGCCTGCTTCGACGAACCGATCGTCGCCGACATCGAGGTGCACCCCGACGTGCGGCGCGCCTACCAGTCCGCGATCACGCTGCTGACGTCGCTCGGGCACTCGGTCGAGGGCGTGGACGTGCCGATGCCGCGGGAGGCGGTGCAGGTCTTCGAGACCTGCTGGGCGGTGCTCACCGCGCTGTCGACGGTGCCGCTGGACGCCGGGAAGCGGGGCACGCTGCGACCGCTCACGCGCTGGCTCGGCGACCGTGGTGCGGCCATCAGCGCGCCGGAGTTCGGGCTGGCGCTCGGCCAGATGCGGCGGTACGCGGCCGAAGCGCTGGTCGCCCTGGCGCCGTACGACATCGTGCTGACGCCGACCCTGGCCACGCCGCCCCTCGCTGTCGGCGCGTTGCGCAACGACGCCGACCCGGCCGCGGACTTCGAGGCGCAGAAGCGCTTCACCCCGTGGAC
>JAKFEI010000112.1:0-2627 GCA_036675765.1 Nocardioides sp.
CCCAACCTGGAGCGCAACGTGCTGCCGACCCGCTCCCGCGCGACGCTGGTGCTGCGCAAGACCGCGGACCACTCGGTCCGCTACGTGCGCCTGCGCAAGATCTGACGCCTGGCGTCAGGCAAGCGCGAGCCGCTGGCGTACGACGTCCGCCAGCGCCTGCGCGATGGAGTCGGCCTGCTCGGCAGTGGGCGCCTCGACCATCACGCGCACGAGGGGCTCGGTGCCGGAGGGCCGCAGCAGCACCCGGCCGGTGCCGGCGAGGTCGGCCTCGGCGGCAGCAACGGCCGCGACGAGCTCGACGTCGTCGGTGCGCGCCCGGTCGACGCCGGGCACGTTGACGAGCACCTGGGGAAGGCGGGTCATCACGCCGGCCAGCTCGCGCAGCGACGATCCGGTGGCCACCATCCGGTGCAGCACCTGCAGCGCGGTGAGGACGCCGTCGCCGGTGGTGGCGTGTTCGTTCATGATCACGTGGCCGGACTGCTCGCCACCGAGCGAGTACCCGCCGTTCTTCATGTCCTCGAGCACGTAGCGGTCACCGACGGCGGTCTGCCGTACGACGACACCGGCTGCGGTGAGGGCCTGGACGAAGCCGAGGTTGGACATGACCGTGGCGACCACGGTGTCGTCGACCAGTCGACCGGCGTCGCGCAGGGCGAGGGCCAGGATCGCGAGGATCTGGTCGCCGTCCACGATCGCACCCTCGGCGTCGACGGCCAGGCAGCGGTCGGCATCGCCGTCGAGCGCGAAGCCGACATCGGCACCGTGATCGAGGACGGCCTTCTGCAGGACGTCGAGGTGGGTCGAGCCGCAGCCGTCGTTGATGTTGAGGCCATCGGGCTCGGCACAGATCGCCACGACGTCCACGCCGGCGTCACGCAGCGCCTTCGGGCCCGCGACCGATGCGGCGCCGTGGGCGCAGTCCAGGACCACCTTGAGGCGACGCTCGCCTGCCGCCGGACCGAGGTCGCCGACGGTCGCGACCAGGTGGGCGGCGTACTCATCGATCGCCGTGAGGTGCGGGGTGACCCGGCCGACGTCGCCGCCGACGGGCCGCTCCCAGGGCTCCCTGAGGCGCGCCTCGATGGCGTTCTCGATCGCGTCGTCGAGCTTGACCCCGCCACGGGCGAGGAACTTGATGCCGTTGTCGGGCATCGCGTTGTGGGAGGCGGAGAGCATCACGCCGAGATCTGCACCCAGCGAGGCAGTCAGGTACGCCACACCGGGGGTGGGCAGTTCACCGAGGAGCAGTACGTCGACCCCGGCCGATGCCAGCCCAGCGACCACGGCCGCCTCGAGGAACTGGCCGGAGATCCGGGTGTCGCGCCCGACGACCGCGAAGGGCCGGTGGCCGGCGAAGGCACCCCGCTCCGCGAGCACGTGGGCGGCGGAGACGGACAGGTCCAGGACCAGTTCGGCGGTCAGGTCGGCGTTCGCGAGGCCGCGGACACCATCGGTGCCGAAGATGCGGGGCACGTGCTCTCCCTCGTTTGGTGGTGGAGCGGCTTGCTGGAAAACAGGCGACGGGACCACGGACCGCAGATGCGGAGCGTGGTCCCGTCGTTGCAGATCAGCGCTTGCTGTACTGCGGAGCCTTACGGGCCTTCTTGAGACCGGCCTTCTTGCGCTCGGTCGCGCGGGCGTCACGGGTCAACAGACCGGCCTTCTTGAGGGCCGGGCGGTTGGCGTCGATGTCGATCGCGTTGAGCGAGCGGGCCACGCCGAGGCGCAGGGCGCCGGCCTGACCGGTGATGCCGCCGCCGTGGATACGGGCGATCACGTCGAAGCGGCCCTCGAGGCCGAGCGTCGCGAAGGGCTCGTTGGCGACCTGCTGGTGCAGCTTGTTCGGGAAGTAGTCCTCGAACGCGCGGCCGTTGATGGTCCACGTGCCGGTGCCCGGAACGATCCGGACGCGGGCGACGGCTTCCTTGCGACGGCCAGTGGCCGCGCCGGGGGCGATCGTCGCCGGGACGGCGGGAGTGGCGTCGGACGGCGAGGTCTCGCTGGTGTACGCGAGGCCCTGGTCGTCGGTCTCGAAGGTCTCTTCGACCTCGGTGTTCTGCGATTCAGTCACGATGAAAGTCCTTAGTCCTGGTCAGCTCTGAGAAGTCACTGGGAGATCTGGGTGATCTCGTACGCAACGGCCTGCTGCGCCTGGTGCGGGTGCGTGGGGCCGTTGTAGACCTTGAGCTTCGTGATGATCTGGCGACCGAGGCGGTTCTTGGGCAGCATGCCCCAGACAGCCTGCTCGACGGCCTTGCGGGCGTCCTTGTCGATGACCTGACCGATGGGGGTCGCGGTCAGACCACCCGGGAAGCCGGAGTGGCGGTAGACCATCTTGTCGGTGCGCTTCTTGCCGGACAGCGCGACCTTGTCGGCGTTGATGATCACGACGAAGTCACCGGTGTCGGCGTTCGGCGCGAAGATCGGCTTGTGCTTGCCGCGGAGGAGACCAGCGGCGGTGACGGCCAGCCGGCCCAGGACGACGTCGGTGGCGTCGATCACGAGCCAGGCGCGCTCAACGTCACCGGGCTTGGGAGCGTAGGTACGCATGATGCGTTCACTCTCTTCGGTTAGTTCGTGGACCCGTTCGGCGAATGTCGATCGGGCTTGCCTGCCGCCGGTGC
>JAKFEI010000542.1:0-2626 GCA_036675765.1 Nocardioides sp.
CAGGCGCAGGATGTCCTGCGGGGTCGGCTCGCCGTCCACCACGGTCTCGCCCTTCTCCACGTGCTCGCCCTCGAACACGATGATCTGGCGGTACTTCGGGATCAGCTCCTCGTGCTCGTTGCCATCGGCGTCCTTGATGATCAGGCGCTGCTTGCCCTTGGTGTCCTTGCCGAACGAGACGATGCCGGAAACCTCGGCCAGCACGGCCGGGTCCTTGGGCTTGCGCGCCTCGAACAGGTCGGCCACGCGCGGCAGGCCGCCGGTGATGTCGCGGGTCTTCGACGCTTCCTGCGGGATCTTCGCGACCACGTCGCCGACGCCGACCGCGGCGCCGTCCTGCAGGTTGACGATCGAGCGCGGCGGCAGCAGGTACTGCGCCGGCAGGTCGGTGCCGGGGATGTTGAGGTCCTCGCCCTTCTTGTCGACGATCCGGACCAGCGGGCGCAGGTCCTTGCCCTGCGAGCCGCGCCGCTTGGGATCGGTGATCTCGCGCGAGGCCAGGCCGGTCAGCTCGTCGGTCTTCTCGATCACGGTGACGCCGTCGATGAAGTCGACGAAGCGCATGAAGCCCGCCACTTCCGACACGATCGGGTGGTTGTGCGGATCCCAGTTGGCGATGGTCTGCCCCGCCTTGATCGCCGCGCCGTCCTTGACCATGATCGTGGAGCCGTACGGCAGCTTGTAGCGCTCGCGCTCGCGGCCGTGGCCGTCGAGGATCGACAGCTCGCCCGAGCGCGACACCGCGACCAGGTTGCCGCTGGCGTGATCGACGTGCTTGAGGTTGTTGAACTTCACCGAACCGGTGGTCTTGACGGTGACGTTGTCGATCGCCGCCGCGCGCGATGCCGCGCCGCCGATGTGGAACGTGCGCATCGTCAGCTGGGTGCCGGGCTCGCCGATCGACTGCGCCGCGACCACGCCCACGGCCTCGCCGTGGTTGACGATGTGGCCACGGCCCAGGTCGCGGCCGTAGCAGTACGCGCACACGCCGAAGGCGCTCTCGCAGGTGATGGTCGAGCGCACCTTGATCGTCTGCACGCCCGCGTCTTCCAGCTTGTGCACCCATGCTTCGTCGAGCAGGGTGTTGCGGGTGACGACCGGATCCGCGTCGTCGCCGGGCAGGAACACGTCCTCGGCCACGATCCGGCCGAGCACGCGGTCCTTCAGCGGCTCGACCACGTCGCCGCCTTCCACGATCGGGGTCATGGTGAGGCCGTCCATCGTGCCGCAGTCGGTCTCGGTGATGACCACGTCCTGGGCGACGTCGACCAGGCGGCGGGTCAGGTAGCCCGAGTTCGCGGTCTTCAACGCCGTGTCGGCCAGGCCCTTGCGCGCGCCGTGGGTCGAGATGAAGTACTGCTGGACGTTCAGCCCCTCGCGGAAGTTCGAGGTGATCGGGGTCTCGATGATCGAGCCGTCCGGCTTGGCCATCAGGCCGCGCATGCCGGCCAGCTGGCGGATCTGCGCCTGCGAACCGCGCGCGCCGGAGTCGGCCATGATGTAGACCGAGTTCATCGACTTCTGCGGGACGCGCTCGCCCTTGGCGTTGAGCACCGTCTCGGTGCCGATCGCCTCCATCATCGCCTTGGCCACGCGCTCGTTGGTGCGCGACCAGATGTCGACCACCTTGTTGTAGCGCTCGCCCGCGGTGACCAGGCCCGACTGGTACTGCTGCTGGATCTCCAGCACCTCGGACTCGGCCTCGTCGAGGATCGACTTCTTCTCCGGCGGGATGATCATGTCGTCGATGCCGATCGAGACGCCGGCGCGCGTGGCGTACGCGAAGCCGGTGTACATCAGCTTGTCGGCGAACACGACCGTGTCCTTGAGCCCGAGCAGGCGGTAGCAGGTGTTGATCAGGCGGCTGATGGCCTTCTTGCTCAGCTCGGTGTTGACCAGCGCGAACGGCAGGCCGTCCGGCAGGATCTCGGCCAGCAGCGCGCGCCCGATCGTGGTGTCCACGATCGAGGTCTTCTTCGAGCGGCTGCCGTCGTCGGCCACCACGGTCTCGGTGATGCGCACCTTGACCTTGGCGTGCAGCCCGGCGACGCGGTTGTCGTAGGCGCGCTTGACCTCGGCGGTGTTGGCCAGCGCCATGCCCTCGCCCGGGGTGTTCTCCAGCGCGCGGGTCATGTAGTACAAGCCCAGCACCACGTCCTGCGACGGCACGATGATCGGCTCGCCGTTGGCAGGCGACAGGATGTTGTTGGACGCCATCATCAGCGCGCGCGCTTCCAGCTGGGCCTCGAGGCTCAGCGGGACGTGCACGGCCATCTGGTCGCCGTCGAAGTCGGCGTTGAACGCGGTGCAGACCAGCGGGTGCAGCTGGATCGCCTTGCCCTCGATCAGCACCGGCTCGAACGCCTGGATGCCCAGGCGGTGCAGGGTCGGCGCGCGGTTCAGCATCACCGGATGCTCGCGGATCACCTCTTCGAGGATGTCCCACACCTCCGCCTCTTCACGCTCCACGAGCTTCTTGGCGGCCTTGATGGTGGTGGCGAGCCCGCGGCGCTGCAGCTTGGCGAAGATGAAGGGCTTGAACAGCTCGAGCGCCATCTTCTTCGGCAGGCCGCACTGGTGCAGCTTGAGGTACGGGCCGACCACGATGACCGAACGGCCGGAGTAG
>JAKFEI010000427.1:0-2601 GCA_036675765.1 Nocardioides sp.
GGCGATCTCCTTGTCGAAGTAGCCCGCGTCGATTGCGGCCAACGCGCGCTGGTGGCTCTGGAAGGCCCACTCCTCGCAGTCGTCGCGGGAGAGCTTCCAGTGGGCCGCCATCATCTCGGCGCCGCGGAACTGGGAGATCTCCTCGCCCGGGTAGCGGGCCTGCCAGCCCTGGTTGTCGGTCCAGGGGTCGATGGACCCGAAGGGCTCTCCAGCGGCGAACGCGCTGAGAATCGGGAACTGGCTCATCTTCTGGACGCCGCCAGCGATGACCAGGTCCTGCATCCCGCTCTTGACGCCCATGGCGGCGAAGCTCACTGCCTGCTGGGCGGAACCGCACTGGCGGTCGATGGTCACGCCGGGCACGGTCTCGGGGAAACCGGCCCCGAGGGCGGAGGTGCGAGCGATGTCGCCGGCCTGGGCGCCGATGTTGTCGAGGCAGCCGAGGATGACGTCCTCGATGGCAGCCGGGTCGACTCCTGCGCGTGCGACGAGCTCCTTGAGTGAGTGCGCGGCGAGGTCGGCGGGGTGGACGTCGGCGAATCCGCCCTTGCGACGCCCGACGGGCGTGCGCACGGCTTCGACGATGTAGGCCTCGGACATGGGTCCTCCTGTGATGACGTTCTTGGCATTGCGCTTTTCAAAGCAAGACTATAATTTAGTTTTGATTCAAAATCTATGGTTGACCGAGCGAGACAGGACACACAGGTGAAGGTGTACGACGGCGTGGCGGGCTTCGCGAGCGCAGAGGGCGACGTGCTGGGTACGTCGGACTGGCTGGAGATCGACCAGGCGCGGATCGACACGTTCGCCGACGCCACCGGCGACCACCAGTGGATCCACGTCGACTCGGAGCGGGCTGCCGAGGGCCCGTTCGGGGCGACGATCGCGCACGGCTTCCTCACGCTCTCGCTCCTCCCACCGCTGCTCAACCAGCTCTACCGGGTCGACAACGTCCGGATGGCGGTGAACTACGGCCTCGACAAGGTGCGGTTCATGGCGCCGGTTCGGGTCGGCAGCAAGATCCGCCTGACCGCTCGGGTGCTGTCGGTGAGTCCGCTCGAGGGCGCCGTGCAGGCCACCTTCGAGAGCACCTTCGAGATCGAGGGCTCCGAGAAGCCCGCGGCTGTCGTGCACTCGATCGTGCGGTACATCGCATGACCGGCCAGGGGATTGCGCTGCTGGAAGGTCGCACGGCGATCGTCACGGGAGCTGCCCAGGGGATCGGGCTGGCGATTGCGACCACACTGGCCGGTCACGGGGCACGGGTCACGATCGCGGACCTCGACGGCACGAAGGCCGAAGCGGCGGCCGCTGCGATCGGTCCGGCTGCCCGCGGTGTCGCCTGTGACGTCACCTCGGAGGAGAGTGTCGCTGCGCTGGTCGCCGGCGCCGTTGCGGCGTACGGCGGACTCGACGTGATCGTCAACAACGCCGGCATCACCCGTGATGCGTCGCTGAAGAAGATGACGCTCGAGAACTTCCAGGCTGTGATCACCGTCCACCTGCAGGGGACCTGGCTGGGCATCCGTGCCGCCAGCGAGGTGATGCGCGAGGCGAAGAGCGGCAGCATCATCAACATCTCCTCGATGTCGGGCAAGAGCGGCAACCCCGGGCAGACCAACTACAGCGCGGCCAAGGCCGGCATCGTCGGCATGACCAAGGCCGCGGCCAAGGAACTGGCCCACCACGGTGTCCGGGTCAACGCGATCCAGCCCGGCCTGATCCGCACCCCGATGACCGAGGCGATGAGCCCCGAGGCCTATGCCGCCACCGAGGCGACGATCCCGATGCGGCGTGCGGGTGAGCCGGAGGAGATCGCGAACGTCGTGGCGTTCCTCGCCTCCGACCTGTCCAGCTACATGACCGGCGCGGTGCTCGAGGTCTCTGGCGGGAGGGGGATGTGACCGCCGAGACCGGGGCGCCGCCCGTGCGGCTCGAGATCGCGGACGGCATCGCGTGGATCACGCTCGACCGGCCCGAGGCCATGAATGCCGTGACCACCGCCCTCGCGGTCGCGCTCGAGCAGGCGATCCGGATCGCCGGCGAGGACGACTCGGTCAACGTCGTGGTCGTCCGCGGCGCCGGCGGCAACTTCTGCGCCGGCGGCGACTTCGCCGAGGTCCAGCGGCTCCGCGACGAGGGCCCCGAGGCACTGCGCAGTCTCTTCGAGGCATTCCGTGGCGCCTGCGAGGCCGTCGCCGCGATCGAGCAGCCGGTGATCGCCGTCGTGGAGGGCATCGCGATGGCCGGCGGCTTCGAGCTCATGCAGACCTGCGACATCGCCCTGGTCCGCGACGACGCCCGGATCAGCGACAACCACGTGAACTTCGGCATGGTGCCCGGCGGCGGGGGTTCGCAGCGACTCCCGCGCATGGTTGGTTCGCAGCGCGCGCTCGGCCTGTTGCTCTCCGGAGACCGGCTGACCGGTGTCGATGCCGTCGAGTGGGGCCTGGCCTACCGGTCCTTCCCCGCGGAGACGTTCGACGCGGAGGTGGAGCGCTTCCTCGGTCGGCTCGCAACCCGCCGACCGGACGCCGTACGCACGATCAAGCGGCTGGTCCGCGAAGGATTCGCCGTCGATCTCTCGGCGGGGCTCGACCT
>JAKFEI010000199.1:0-2579 GCA_036675765.1 Nocardioides sp.
CTGTCCGATCCGAGCAGCATGGGCGACTACCACGGGTCCGGCTCGATCATCCGCGAGGACGGACTGATCCTCACCAACGCCCACGTCGCAGAGCCCGAGGCCGAGGGCCTCAACGACCAGTACTCCGGCGAGGAGATCGCGAACCCCGAGTTCCTGCTGGTCTCGCTGACCGACGGCATGACGGACACCAACGCCCCGGCTGCCTACCGCGCCCGCGTGGTGGAGGCCGACGGCCACCTCGACGTCGCGGTGATCCAGATCTACGCGAACGCCGACGGCAGCGACCTCGACGGCAAGCTCGACCTGCCCGCTGTGCCGATCGGCAGCTCCGGGGAGCTGCGCGCGGGCGACGACGTGACCGTCCTGGGCTTCCCGGCCGTCGCCGGTGCCGGCGAGTCGATCACGGTGACCACCGGCGTCATCTCCACCGTGCTCAACGACCCGGACCTGGGGCCGCGCTCGGAGCTCGACACCGACGCCCGCATCGCCCCGGGCAACTCCGGGGGCATGGCGATCAACAACGACGGCGAGCTGATCGGTATCCCGACGGCGCTGTTCTCCGACCGCGACACGACCGTCACCAGCGGCCGGATCCGGTCGATCGACGTGGTGAAGGAACTGATCGACCGGGCCGAGGACGAGGTCGACTAGCAGTCAGCTGGCCTTCTTCGCAGTAGCCTTCTTTGCCGGGGACTTCTTGGCGGCGGTCTTCTTGGCGGCTGCCTTCTTCGCCGGGGCCTTCTTCGCGGCGGTCTTCTTCGCGGAATCCTTCGCAGGCGCAGTGTCCTCGCCGCGGGAGGTCTTGGCTGCTTCGACGGAGCGCTGCAGGGCGGCCAGCAGGTCGACCACCTCGCCGCCGGTCTTGGCGGACGTCTCGGTGCGCTTGACCTCGCCGCCCTCGATCTTGGCCTTCACCACGGACTCGACGGCCTCGGCGTAGTCGTCCTCGAAGTCGGCCGAGTCGAAGTCGCCGGAGAGGGTCTCGATCAGCATCTGCGCCATCTTGACCTCGGCGTCCTTGACGTCGCCCACCTCGACGGAGAAGTCGGGCACCCGGACCTCGTCGGGCCACATCATCGTCTGCAGCACGATCA
This sequence comes from Nocardioides sp., assembly GCA_036675765.1. GTDB lineage: Bacteria > Actinomycetota > Actinomycetes > Propionibacteriales > Nocardioidaceae > Nocardioides. The sequence goes on from JAKFEI010000199.1 coordinate 1,095, forward strand.
CGTCGCCGTTGGGTGTCGAGCGCACGCGCAGCACCGCGGTCGAGGTGCGCTGGCGCAGGGCAACGGTGACGACGGCCATCCGGTTGGAGTCGAGCAGCGCCTGGCGGAGCAGGGCATACGGCTTGGCGCCGGTGCCCTCGGGCTCGAGGTAGTACGACTTCTCGAAGAGCATCGGGTCGATCTGGTCGACCGGCACGAACTTCTCGACCGCGATCTCCCGGGAGGAGGTCGTCGGCAGGTTGGCCAGGTCGTCCTCGGTGAGGATGACCATCTCGCCGTCCTCGGTCTCGTACCCCTTCGCGATGTCGGAGTACGGCACCTCCTCGCCATCGATGGCGCACACCCGCTGGTACTTGATCCGGCCGCCGTCCTTGGCGTGGACCTGACGGAACGACACGTCATGGCTCTCGGTCGCGCTGTACAGCTTGACCGGCACACTGACGAGGCCGAAGGAGACCGCACCCTTCCAGATCGCACGCATGGGTGCAGCCTACGCCGAAGCGCCGACGTCGTGGCCGGGGTCGTTGCTGCCACGATGGGGACCGTGCAGCAGTCAGCCGGCCCATCCATCGGAGTCGTCGGTGGTGGCATCGTCGGTCTCGCGGTGGCCCGCGAGCTCGCCCGCCGCCGCCCGGGTCTCCGGGTGCTGGTCCTCGAGAAGGAGGACCGCGTCGGCGCCCACCAGACCGGCCACAACTCCGGGGTCGTGCACGCGGGCATCTACTACCGTCCGGGCAGCCTGAAGGCCGAGCTGTGCACGCGCGGGCGGGACCTGCTGCGGGAGTACTGCACCGAGCACCGCCTGCCCTACGTCGAGTGCGGCAAGGTCGTGGTCGCTGTCGATGCCGACGAGCGGGGCAGGTTCGACGCACTCGAGCGCACCGCCCGGGAGAACGGCGTGCCCGGCCTCCGTCGGCTCGACGCTGCGGGTCTCGCCGAGATCGAGCCGCACGCTGTCGGTCTGGCGGCCCTGCACTCGCCACGCACCGCGATCACCGACTACGTCGCCGTCGCCGAACAACTGGCCCGCGACGTCGAGGCCGCGGGTGGCCGGGTGCTGGTCGCGAGCGAGGTCACCGGCATCAGGCAGCGCGGCGGTCGGGTCACGCTCACCACCGGCCGGACGTCGTACGACGTCGACCAGGTGGTGCTCTGCGGGGGACTCCAGTCCGATCGACTGGGCCGCCTGGCCGGGCAGGACGCGGAGCCCCGGATCATTCCGTTCCGCGGGGAGTACCTCGCCGTGTCCGCAGCCAAGCAGGATCTCGTCCGGGGCATGGTCTACCCGGTCCCCGACCCGCGCTACCCGTTCCTCGGCGTGCACTTCACCCGCCGGGTGACCGGGGCGCTCGAGGTGGGGCCGAACGCGGTGATGGCGCCGCATCGCGACGCCTATCGTCGTTCGTCGGTACGGCCTGCCGACGTGGCCAGCATCGCCACGTGGCCGGGCTTCTGGCGGATGGCGGCCACGCACTGGCGGACCGG
>JAKFEI010000043.1:0-2563 GCA_036675765.1 Nocardioides sp.
GAGATCCGCTCGATGTCGACCACGATCACTGCCCGGGCGCCGGGCTGGTCCTCGAAGCGAGCCACCAGGCCGGCGTACTCCTCGTCGTAGAGCGACACGACGCGGCCGCGGCCATGGAAGCGGACGATGTTCGGCGGCCCCTCGAAGGCGCAGAACATCACCGTGATCCGGCCGTTCTCGCGCAGGTGCGCAATCGTCTCGCTGCCGCTGCCCGTGGTGTCGAGCCAGGCGAAGGTGTGGTCGTCGAGCAACCCGAAGGTCCCGACGATGCCCCGCGGGGACAGGTTGACGTGGCCGTCGCCGGACAGCGGTGCGGTCGCGACGAAGAACACCTGTTGCTTCTCGACGAAGGCACGCAGCCGTCCGTCGACCTGGTCGTGCACCTTGCCCATCGGGCGACTCAGCTGGTGACGGCGCCGTGGGCGGCCGACTGAACGACCTTGGCGTACTTGCCGAGCACACCCCGGGTGTACTTCGGCGGCAGCGGCTCCCAGCCGACCTTGCGGGACTCGATGTCGTCGATCTCGACCTCGAGCGTCCGGTTGAGGACGTCGAGCGTGATCGGGTCGCCATCGCGCACGAAGGCGATCGGTCCGGCGTCGACGGCCTCGGGGGCGATGTGGCCCACGCAGAGTCCGGTGGTGCCGCCGGAGAAACGACCGTCGGTGATCAGCAGGACGTCCTTGCCGAGGCCGGCGCCCTTGATGGCACCGGTGATCGCGAGCATCTCGCGCATCCCCGGGCCGCCCTTGGGCCCTTCGTAGCGGATGACCACGACGTCGTTGGCGACGATCTTGCCCTCGGCGAGCGCGTCGAGCGCCTTGCGCTCGCCGTCGAAGACCCGCGCCGTGCCGCGGAACACCGAGGCGTCGAACCCGGCCGTCTTCACGACGGCGCCCTCGGGCGCCAGCGAACCCTTGAGGATCGTCAGGCCGCCGGTGGCGTGGATCGGCCGGTCGAGCTTGTGGATCACGTCGTCGTCGAGGTCCGGCGGGTTGATCTCGGCGAGGTTCTCGGCCATCGTCTTGCCGGTCACGGTGAGGCAGTCGCCGTGCATCAGGCCCGCGTCGAGCAGCGCCTTCATCACGACGGGGATGCCCCCGATCTTGTCGACGTCGTTCATGACGTACTTGCCGAAGGGCTTGAGGTCGGCGAGGTGCGGGACCTTGTCGCCGATCCGGTTGAAGTCGTCGAGCTGCAGGTCGACCTCGGCCTCGCGGGCGATGGCCAGCAGGTGCAGGACGGCGTTGGTCGAGCCGCCGAGCGCCATGACGACGGTGATGGCGTTCTCGAACGCCTCCTTGGTCATGATCTGGCGCGCGGTGATGCCCTTGCGGAGCAGGTTGACGACGGCCTCGCCCGACTTGTGGGCGTAGCCGTCACGGCGACGGTCGACGGCCGGCGGGGCGGCCGAGCCGGGCAGGGACATGCCCAGGGCTTCGCCGACGGCGGCCATCGTGTTGGCGGTGTACATGCCTCCACAGGCACCTTCGCCCGGACAGATCGCCCGCTCGATGCGGTCGACCTCGTCGCGGGTGATCTTGCCGGCCAGGCACGCACCGATGGCCTCGAAGGCGTCGATGATCGTGACGTCCTTGCCGTCAACGCTTCCGGGCATCGTCGAGCCGGCGTAGAGGAAGACGCTGGCCAGGTCGAGACGGGCAGCAGCCATCAGCATGCCGGGCAGCGACTTGTCGCAGCCGGCGAGCAGGACCGAACCGTCGAGCCGCTCGGCGCTCATCACGACCTCGACGGAGTCCGCGATGACCTCGCGGCTCACGAGGGAGAAGTGCATGCCCTCGTGGCCCATCGAGATGCCGTCGGACACCGAGATGGTGCCGAACTCGAGCGGGTAGCCGCCGCCTGCGTGCACGCCGTTCTTGACCGCCTTCGCGAGCCGGTCGAGCGACAGGTTGCAGGGGGTGATCTCGTTCCAGCTGGACGCGACACCGATCTGCGGCTTGGCGAAGTCCTCGTCCCCCATGCCTACCGCGCGGAGCATGCCACGGGCGGCCGCCTTCTCCAGGCCGTCGGTGACGTCGCGCGAGCGGGGCTTGATGTCGGGGGCATCGGTCATGTGCACAGATTAGTCGGCGCGCCCGCCGTACCCGCGGGGTATCTCAGGTGACCTTCCGCTCAGCCCTTCTCGGCGGCAGCCTTCAGCGAGGCGAGGCCCTTCTCGAAGTCCTTGCCGATCGCCTTGTCGAAGAACAGCTTGCCCATCACGGCGAACGCGAGGTTGCGGTTGCCGCTCATCGTCCAGGCCACGTGGGTGCCGGCTCCTGCGGGCGTGATCGCGAACGTGATGTCGTTCTCGGCCTTGAAGGGCTTGAGGAACTGCAGGTCGACCTTGATCTCCTCCGGGGTGAGCCCGGCGAAGGTCATCGCGCCCTCGCCGGCCTTCTTGTTGCCGGCCCACGTGTAGCGGGCGCCCACGCCCTCTCCTTCGTAGGTGCGCTTCAACTCCGGGTCGAGGCCCTCCCACGGGGACCACTTGATCCACTCGTGGAAGTCGGCGATGAGGGCGTGCACGGTCGCCGGCGGCGCGGCGATCGTGGTCTCG
>JAKFEI010000445.1:0-17059 GCA_036675765.1 Nocardioides sp.
GAGGTGACGCCGAACATCTCGGGTCCGAGCCCGTCGGGACCGGCGTGCACGATCTGTGGCTGGATGCGCGCGCCGTGGGCGTGCACGGCCTCGACCAGGCGCCGGTGGGCCGCGACCGAGTCAGCGGTGCCGATCTGCAGGCCGCCGGGCGTCTCCGGGTGCTGCGGGTCGATCCCGGTGGCGCCGACCGTGATCAGCCCGGCGCCGCCTTCCGCCCGCCGAGCGAAGTGCGCCACCGTCCGCTCGGAGGGGTGGCCCTCCGGTGTCCCGTACATCGTCTCCATCGGCGACATCACGATCCGGTTGCGCACCGTCATGGTGCCGATCCGCCCGGGAGCGAGGAGGTGCGGGAACGGGGTCATCCGGGAACACTAGAACGTGTTCTACCTTCTCGCCTAGGGTGAGCGGGTGGACTTCGCGATGGTGACCGCCTACCAGCCGATCGACCAGCTCGTGCCCCTGGCGCGCGCCGCCGAGGAAGCCGGCTTCCGGGCGTTCAGCGTGGCCGACCACGTCGTCGACCTCGAGACGGTCGCGACGCCGTACCCCTACACGCCCGACGGCGAACGCCGCTGGCAGACCGATGTCGACTGGCCGGACCCGTGGGTCACCGTCGGCGCCCTGTCCCAGGTGACCACGCGCCTGCAGTTCTTCACCTCGATCTACGTCGCCGCGATGCGCAACCCGTTCGTGGTCGCCAAGGCGGTCGGTACGGCGGCCGCGCTGTCGGGCGGACGGGTCACCCTGGGCGTCGGGGTCGGTTGGTGCCGCGAGGAGTTCGACCTGCTCGAGCAGGACTTCTCCACGCGCGGACGACGTACCGACGAGGCGCTCGACCTCATGCGCAGCCTGTGGGCGCCCGGCTGGACCGAGTTCGCCGGGGAGTTCTACACCTGCGACCGACTGGTGATGCGGCCGGAACCACCGGGGCCGATCCCGGTGTGGGTGGGCGGCCTGTCCGACGTCGCCCTGCGCCGCGCAGCGCGGAACGACGGATGGATCGGTGACCTGGCCACGGTCGACGAGGCGATCGCCATCGCGCAGCGGCTTCGCGCGTTCCGGATCGCCGCCGGCCGCGATCTGGACGACCCCTTCGAGGTCGCGCCGGCCCTGACCGACGCCCTCACGCCCGACGACTTCGCCCGCGCCACCGACGGCGGCGTGACCATGACGATGACCATGCCCTGGATGTACTACAGCGGGCTCGACGCGACGCTGGCCCAGAAGCTCGAAGGGATCGAGCGCTTCCAGGCCGACGTGATCGAACCCGTACGTCGGCTGCTCGGCTGAGCCGGGCCGGTCGGATCGAGGTCCTTCAGCCTTCGAGGTACGACGTCAGCGAGCTGACCAGCGTTCGGTACACCCGTTCGCTGTCCAGCCCGGTGCCGTTGGACACGTGCGAGCGGAGCCCGTGCAGGGCGATCGCCATGGTGTGGGCGACGTCGATCGCCCGCTCCTCGTCGACGGTCACTCCGGGCAGGCCGTCGAAGAAGTCGACGAACGCGTCGGTCCAGCTGCCCTCGAGCTCGCTCATCGCTGCTGCCGTGAGCGGATGGGACAGCATGAGGACCGAACGCGGGCGAGGCAGGCCGGATCGCAGGGTCTCGATCGCCACGGCGTACGGCGAATCGAGGACGCGGCGATAGAGGTCGGCGAGCTCGGCCACCCGACCGGCGACGGTGTCGCTCTCCGGCGCCGACCACAGTGCCGGCCGGTCGGCGCGGATCTGCTCGGCCACGGCGGACCAGAAGCCGTCGGAGTCCCCGAACAGGTTCTGCACCGAGCCCCAGCTGAGGCCGGCCTCGCGGGCCACCAGGTTGATCGAAACCGACTCTGGTCGGCCCGTGCCGAGCATTTCGAGCGCGGTGGAGAGCAACCGCTCCCGTGCAGCCACGCCTCGTCGATTCAGTTTGCGCGGCAGTGCCGCTGGCGTCGTACTCATCGGACCCCCCTCAGGTGTGCGAGCCTGCCGCCATTCAAGCAGTACCCAGCCCCTGTAGAGTTGGGGGCTTGCCGCTCCCCGTAGGAGCAGCGTATGTCGGACGGAATGCGGACGGTAGGGGTCACGTCGGTGGCAGACGAACTGGTGGAGCGCGAGGTCGCGTCTGAACAGGCCTTCGTCGACCGGGTCTATCGGCAGCTGGAGGTGGCCGGCGAGGCCGCCCAGGAGCTGGCCAAGGAAGGCCATTCGCGCGGTCGGGTCGGCCACGAAGGTGGCCTGGTCGAGCGCGACGCGATGGTGTTCCAGGCCGCGAAGCGGATCGCCCAGCTCGACGCGGCCCACGAGGGCCTGGTCTTCGGCCGCCTCGACATGGAGGCCAGCGTCGACGCCCAGCCGCGGTACGTCGGCCGGATCGGCCTGCGCGACGACGACCGCGACTCCTTGCTCATCGACTGGCGCGCACCGGCCGCCGCGGTGTTCTACCAGGCGACCGCCGCCGAGCCGCAGAGCGTGATCCGCCGTCGCGTGCTGCGCAGTGCCTCGCGCAAGGTGATCGGTGTCGAGGACGAATTGCTCGACGCGGAGGCCCTGGCCACCGCAGAGGCTGCCGGTCGCGCACTGCCGATCGTCGGCGAGGGCGCCCTGATGGCACAGCTCTCGCGTGCCCGCGACCGCTCCATGCACTCCATCGTCGCGACCATCCAGGCCGAGCAGGACAAGGCGATCCGCGCTCCCTCGCGGGGCGTGGTCTCGATCTCCGGCGGGCCCGGCACCGGCAAGACCGTCGTCGCCCTGCACCGCGCCGCGTTCCTGCTCTACAACGAGCGCCAGCGCTACGAGCGTGGCGGCGTCCTCGTCGTCGGTCCGTCCGGTGTCTTCATGCGCTACATCGAGCGGGTGCTGCCGTCCCTCGGCGAGACCGCCGTCGCACTGCGCAGCCTCGGTGAGGTCGTCAACGACGTCCGCGCGACCCGGCACGACGAGCCGGCCGTCGCCGACATCAAGGGCTCCGCCCGGATGGCCGAAGTGATGCGCCGGGTCTCGCGCCAGCAGGCGCCCGGTGCCCCGAACGAGTTCCGTGTCTTCTTCCGCGACGACCGGCTGGTGCTCGACCGCGGCCGGCTCGGCCAGGTCCGCCGCCAGCTGATGTCGCAGGGCCTGCGCAACAAGCAGCTGCCGCGCGTCTCGCACGCCCTGCTCGACGCGCTGTGGCGCCAGGTGCGCGGCGAGCGGGGTCGCGAGTACGGCCGCGAGAAGTTCAACGAGGACATGCTGTCCAACCAGGACTTCCTGGACTTTGCCATCGACTGGTGGCCGCCGCTCGACGCACCGACGGTGCTCTGCTGGCTGCGCGACCCGGAGTTCCTTTCCCGTGTCTCCGAGGGCCTGCTCAGCTCCGAGGAGCAGCGACTGCTCGCGAAGTCGTGGAGCGACCTCGACCCGACCCGCGCGATCAGCCACCAGATCTCCATCGAGGACGTCCCGCTCCTCGACGAGCTCCGGTACGCGCTCGGCGACCTGCCGCAGAAGGCCGACGACGCGCGCGACGACCCGATGCACCTCATCGAGGGCGGCGTGAACATCCAGGAGCTGATGACCGCGTCCGACCGGGAGTACGCCCCGTCCGGGCGTCCCTGGGCGCCGCCGACCAGCAGCATTGACGACGACCTCTACGCCCACGTCCTCATCGACGAGGCGCAGGACCTCACGCCGATGCAGTGGCGGATGGTCGGCCGACGCGGACGGACGGCTTCGTGGACGATCGTCGGCGACCCGGCCCAGTCGTCCTGGCCGGAGCCCGCCGAGGCGGCCCAGGCCCGGGCTGCGGCGCTGGAGCGCAAGGTCATCCACGAGTTCCACCTGTCCACGAACTACCGGAACTCGGCCGAGATCTACGCCCACGCCGCGGCCTACGCGCAACGAGTCGGTCTCGACGCGGATCTCCCGGACGCCGTACGACGGACGGGGGAGGAGCCGAAGGAGATCGTCCTCGGCCCCGGCGCCGACACCAGCGACCTGGAGGCCGCCACCCGTGCGGCCGTCCTGGACGTCGCGGGCGCCGTCTCCGGCACCGTCGGCATCGTGGTCCCGGTCGCCCGGCGCTCCGAGGTCAACGCCTGGCTGGCGTCGTGGCCGGAGCTTGACGCGGACGCTGCTGGGGCGCGGGCATCCGTCGACTCCTCGGTCGCTCCGTCCGGTGATGACCGCGTCGTCGTACTCACGGGCCTGGACACCAAGGGCCTCGAGTTCGACGCCATCGTCGTGGTGCGTCCGCAGGAGATCGAGGACGAGTCGGCCACCGGCCGCGCGACGCTCTACGTCGTGCTGACCCGTGCGACGCAGTTGCTCACCACGATCAGCTGACCCGCCGTACGATCTGGGGATGAACCCCAGGGACGACGACGAGCCGCAGCCCTGGTCGCCCAGCGAGCACATCCCGGCCGATGCGAAGCGGATGGGACTGAACGCGAACGTGCCCGACGGCGCGATGCTGGAGTTCGCGGGCGCGCTCGACAGCACGAAGTTGTCGCACCGCGTCGTCGCGTGGGTGCTGCTGGGCGCGTTCGCGATGCCGGTCGTGCTGACGCTGCTCTCGCTCCTGCGCTGACCCGCAGCAGCCGGTCAGAGGGGCTCGAGCCCGGCGATCTTCCAGGTGTCGCCGTCGCGCGCCATGGTGACCTCGACCCGGCTGCCCGAGACGGTCGTGCCGGCCTTGGCCGCCGTCGTGGACTGCGTCAGGAACAGGAGTACGACGACCTCGTCCCGGTCACCCGACACGACCCCCGCGGCACTGACCGAGGCCGACGTGCTGATCTTGCGCTCGGTGGCCGTCGGGGTGACGACGTCGGTGAGGATCGTGCGGTAGTCGTCGGTGAACGTGCCCGTGGTCTGGTCGATCGCCGTCGCGAGGTCGTCCTCGAGGGTGGCGTTCTCGTAGCTCAGCAGCTCCGGCACCCGGGTCTTCGCGGCGGCGAGCGCATCGGCGCGGGCGTCCGCTGTCGCCGATGCACGGTGCGCCTGCAGGCCGGTGAAGGCGGCGGCTGCAAGGGCAACGGCCAGCACGACAGCCGCGATCAGACGTGTGCGGGTGCTCATGCGACGAACTCCAGTCCCGAGACGAGCCACGTGCCGTCGGTCTTCTGCAGGTCCACCTGCAGCCGATAGTTGCGCGGCTCGGCCGCCTTCGTCTTCTTGTTCGCGACGGTGCCGACGGCCGCGACGATCACGGTGGCCCGGTCGTCGTCGAGCTTGGCGACGCCGGTCGACACGGCCTCGCCGGTGGCCTTGACCGCGTTGTCGCTGAGGGCCTTCTTCAGGCGCTCGGCCTGGGCCTCCAGCTCGCTGCGGAAGCCGGCGGTGGCGCCCTCGAGCAGCCGGTCCATGTCGGCCTCGGAGGTCGAGCCACTGATGTCGATCAGCCCCTCGACCTCGGCGGTGGCGGCAGCCGAGGCTGCCTTCTCGTCGGACACGCGGGACCGTTCGTCCTGCCACGCGAGGGCGCGCTGAGCGGAGAACGCGACGAGCAGCGCGACGGCCAGGACCACAGCGCCGGAGCGCCACGTCATGCGTGAGGTCTGGGAGGTCAGGCATGTCATCAGCGTGCCGCCAGCGGTGCGAGGACGAGGATCTTCCACAGGTCGTCTCCTTCAGTCGTGTCGCCGTCGGCGAGGTCGAGCGCCGTGGTGTCGTCGCCCCGGCCGACGGCCAGGTCGTAGGCCACGGTGCCGCTGGAGTCGGGCCACACGCCGCTTCGGAACGTCAGGCCGCAGTCCGCCGGGAGGGGCCCGCGGTCGCTGCCCTGCGGGCACGGCAGGTTGCGCGCGCCCCGGATCGCGGTCGGGTGGTCCGGCGCGAGGTCGCAGTGCGCCAGGCGGTCGACCGGACGGGTCTCGGTCACGCGCGGGCTGCGGCGTTCCTTGGGGGCGAGGTAGCCCTTCAGGCACGACGGCGGGTTGTTCAACGCCGCGCGCAGGTCGAGCTGGACGTCGCCCTGCGCGGCTCGCGGATTCACTGCGGACTGCACGCGGGCGACCGTGGCCGGGTAGACCACGAGGACCTGGCGGATCTCGGGCAGGTAGGTGTTGAGGACCTGCGCGTTGGTGGTGAGGTTCGCCAGGAGCATCGGCAGCACCGGCTGGAGATCGGTGACGGTCTTCGTTGCTGCGTCGAGGCCGCCGGGGGCCGACTTGAGGAGCGCGCGCAGGTCGGCGCTGTTGTCCCTGGCCAGTGCTGCGGTCACGTCGTCGAGGTTCTCCGCGTAGGCCCGGGTCGACGGACCGAGGTCCTGCTGGGTGCCGAGCACGGGCTCGAGGACGTCGATCAGGGACGTGGTGGCATCGATCTGTGATTGCGCCTCGGTCAGCAGCGATCCGGCCGACGAGACCAGTTCGTTGAGCTCGGGGCCGGAGCCGCCGAGCCCGTCGTCGATCTGGTCGAGGACCCGTTGGGTCTCCTGCTTCGGCACCGACTCGAGCAGGCGGTTCACCGAGTCCAGGACCGGCGTGATCTGGGGCATCTCGATCGCCCGGTCGCGCGGGATCTTCGCGTCGTGGGCGAGGAACGGGCCCTTGCCCTTGGCGTCGGGCGGCGGGACCAGGTCGACGTACTGCTCCCCGATGGCGGACGTGCTGTGCAGTTCGGCCTTCGACCCGGCGGGGATGTCCGCGTCGTTGTCGATGCGCAGCGTGGCCAGCGCGCCGTTGTCACGCACCACCAGGTCCGAGACGATTCCGACGCGAACGCCGCGGTACGTGACGGTGGCCTTCGGGTAGAGCCCGCTGGCGTCGGCGAAGTCGACCGTGACGTCGTACACGCCGATGCCGACCATGGACGGGACCTTGGCGTAGTTGAAGAAGGCCAGGCCCAGGGCGATCGACGCGAGGACGGCGAAGATGCGCAACTGGCGCTTGATCAGGGGTGTCAGCAGCATCAGCAGAGTCCTAGCAAGCGGAGCAGGCAGCCGGGCTTCGGTTGCGGGGCCGGGTCGGGTGTCGGGGTCCCGTCGTCGGACGGTTCGTCGGCGGGGGCCTTGTCGTCACCGGTGTCGTCACCGGTGTCGTCCGCCCCTGCCTCGTCCTTCTCGGTCGCGGACGGCATCAGCGGGTCCTGCACCGGGTCGCCGGCCTGCAGCGCGGGCGGCAGGCCACCCAGCCAGCTGTCGACGAGGCTGCCCGAACGCAGGTCGAGGGTGGCGAACAGGTTGGCGTAGTCGCCCTTGATCGCGTTGCCGGTGGTCATCACCGGGAACGGGATCGTGAGCCCGATCTTGAGGGCATCCGGGAGGGACTCGCTGACCTCGCCGAGGTTGGCCAGGATCGGCCCCAGCGAATCGAGGTTGGCCAGCAGCGCCGTCTCGCTGGCCCGGACCACCCGCACGGCGCGGTCGCCGGTCCGAGCCGTGGTCGTGACCGCCTTGACCAGACGGGCACGCTCCTCCTCGAGTGCCTGGAGGCCGGGCGAGATGTCGTCGATCGCGGTGGCGATCGCGGATCGATCGTCGCGGAGCCCCGCCGAGAGCTTGTCCAGCGACTCCAGCGCGGAGACGATCTGCCCCCGGTTGGCGTCGAGTACGGCGAGCAGGTCGTTCGCCCGACGGATCAGGCCCTTCGTGTCCGGTACCCGGTCGCGCAGCGCGGTCGAGAGCTCACCGGTGATGGTGCTGATCTGTGACAGGCCGCCGTTGTTGAGCAGCAGCGCGACCGCGCCCAGCACCTGCTCGGTCGCGGGGTAGGTGCCGGTCTGCTCGACGCCGATGACGTCGCCGTCGCTCAGCGCCGCGCTCGTTGCTGTCTCCGGGATCGACACGTCGACGTACTGCGCCCCGAGGAGGGTCTTCTGGCCGACGGCGAACACGACGTTCGCCGGCAAGGGGACGTCCTTGAGCAGCCGCATCTCGACGACGGCCTCCCAGTCGTGCACCTCGATCTTCGCGACGGTGCCGATGACGACGTTGTCCTTGAGGACCGTCGAGTTCGGCACCAGGTTCTCGATCTGGTCGAAGTGGACCTGGACGGTGTAGCCGTCCTCGCCGACGGCGACCTGGCCGGGCAGCGTGTTGTCGTTGGGCTGGATCGCGCAACCGGAGCTGACCAGGGCCGCCAGCACGAGGGCGGGCAACGTCCGGCGCAGCCGGCTCCTGCTGCGCAGGTGGGGCGTGCTCATTCGGTCCCTCCCGTTCCGCCGACCAGGGGCAGGCCGCCGGTCTCGCCGCCCGGCAGGAGGCCGAGCAGCCCGAGCAGCGGGTCGAGTGCCTTGATGCAGTCCTCGCTCGTACCGCCGGCGCCGAGCACTGCTCCGCACAGCAGCTGAGACACGCTGTCGAAGTTGGTGGCCGTTGCGCGGCCGGTGATGGCCTGGTCCTGGATCGTGTTGTGCAGGCCGATCAGCGAGTGCGGCGCGACGTGCAGCACGCCGGCGAGCTCGTTGGAACGGTCGGCGAGCGTGGCGGCCAGGGTGTTCAGGTCGGCCACGGACCTGGTCACCCGGTCGCCGTGCTTCTCGAAGTACTTCTCGGTCGCCGCCAGCACCGTCGCGAGGTCCTTGATCGCACCGCTGAGGTTCGTCCTGTTGCTCGCCAGCACCGCGCTGACGTCGTCGAGCTCGGTGGTGAACCCCCGCACGGCCGCGTCGTTGAGGGCCAGGTTGCGGGTGAAGGTGTTGAGGTTCTCGATGGTGCTGAACAGGTCGGACCGGCCGTCGGACAGGGCAGTCGCGGCTCCGCGGAGCTCGGCGATCGACGTCCGCAGCTGGGTGGAGTTGCCGTCCTGCAGGGCGTTCTCGAGCGACGTGATCGCGACGGCGAGAGGCCCGGCCTTCTTGCCTGTGTCACCTGGGTCGGGCCCGAGCGTGGTCGCCAGGTCGGTCAGCTGCTGCTTCACGTCGTCGAAGGTCACCGGCACGGCGGTGCGGTCCAGGCCGATCACGTCGCCGTCCTCGAGCCGGTCGCCGCCGGAGTAGACGGGGTCGAACTGGACGAAGCGACCGCTGACCAGGCTGGGCGACACGATCGCCGCGTGGGCGTCGGCCGGGATCGGTTGGCCGGCGTCGACCTCCAGGGTCACCAGCACGCCCTCGTCGTCGTTCTCGATCTCCGCGATCTCACCGACCCGGACGCCGAGCACCTTCACGTCGTCACCGACGTTGAGTCCTTCGGCGCTGGCGAAGCGCGCCTGCACGACGGTGCTGCCGGTGTCGCGGGTCCAGAGCAGGACGGCACCCACCAGGGCGAGGACGATCAGCGCCGTCACCAGGCCGCGTCCGCTGCGCAGCGCGTTCAGTCGGCTCTTCGCGTGGGTGGTCATTGCGTCACTCCGGAGAGGATCGGTACCAGCGTCGACGGCGCTGTCAGGTTCTGGATGTAGGCGTCGAACCACGGCCCGCTCGCGAGCGCCTCGCCGAAGGCGGTCGCGTAGCCGCGCAGCCCGGTGATGCTGGCCTGCAGGTCTGCCTTGTTCTTGTTGAGTACGCCGACCACTCCGTCGAGTTCCTTGAGGGCGGGACCGAGCACGTCGTCGGTGTCCTTGAGCATCAGTCGCAGCTGGGAGGCGAGCTCGCGGGCACTCGACAGGAGGCTCACGACGACCGCCTGCCGCTCGTCGAGCTCGGTGAGCAGCGATCGACCGGAGCCGAGCAACGACGCGATCTGCTCGTCGCGGCTGGCCAGCACGCCGGTGACCCGGTCGGCTCGGTCGACCAGCGAGCGGAGCTCGTCGTCGTTGCCGGAGATGGCGGAGGACAGCGCCGTGATGCCTTCCAGTGCCGGGCCGAGGTCGGGGCTGGTGGCGCTCAGCGTCTTCGAGGCCTGGTCGAGAGCCGCAGCGAGCTGGGACTTGTCGATCTCGGCGGTGGTCTCGGTCAGCTCGTTCAGCGTCGCCGTCAGGTTGTACGGCGACGAGGTCCGCTCGAGCGGGATCGAGTCGTCGGCGCCGAGCTCGCCGCTGCCGCGTGGTTCGAGCTCGACGGCAGCCCGGCCGAGCAGGGTGACGGTGATGATGCGGGCCTCGGTGAGGTCGCCGAGGGAGACGCCGCTGTCGGTGATCACGAGGTCGGCGACGACGTGTTCGCCGTCGAGCCGCACCTCGCGGACCTTGCCGACCTCGGCACCGGAGATCATCACGGAGTCGCCGTCCTTGAGGCCGCCGGCCTCGGCGAACTGCACGTGCAGCAGGTCGTTGTTGCCGATCAGGGGCAGTCGGTTGATGTTCAGCGCGGCGAGCACCATCAACACCAGGACGAGAGTGCCGATCAGGCCACGTGCGGCCATCCGGTCGGGACTGGGAGCGCGACTCACTTCTTGCACCTCGGGGCGTCGGAGTAGATCCATGGCGTCGAGAGCGGGGTGACCCCTTCGAGTCCGGTCTGCACCCGCACACCGCAGAGGAAGAAGTTGAAGAAGTTGCCGTAGGACGCGGAGTTCTGGATCGTCCGGTAGTGGCCGGGCAGCTTCTGCAACACCGCCTCGAGGGTGTCGGACTCGCTGTTGATCCCGCGGGCTGCGGTCGCCAGGCGGCTGAGGTCCGTACGGACGTCACCGCGTGCCCGGCTGAGCAGGTCGGAGGTCTCCACCGCGAACCGGTCGATCTTCGCGGCGGCGTCGAGGACCTGGGTGTCCTGCTTGTCGAGGCCGGTCAGCAAGGTGTCGAGGCGGTCGAGCAGCAGTCCGACCGTGTCCTTGCGTGCATCGACCGTGCCGAGCACGTCGTTGAGGTTGCGGATCACCTGGCCGATCAGCTCCTCGCGGTTGCCGATCGTGGTGGTGAACGACCCGACGTGCTGGACGAGGGTCGCGATGGCCGAGTGCTGGCCCTGCAGCACCTGGATCAGCTGGCCGGAGAGCTCGTTGACCTGCGTGGGGTTGAGTCCCGCGAACAGCGGCTTGAACCCGTTGAGCAGGGTGTCGAGGTCGAGCGCCGAGGCGGTCTGCGTGGCCGGGATCGTTCCGCCCTTCGGGAGGGCCTTGGCCTCAGCGCCGGACGCCGACGCCTCAGCGTCCTGGGTCAGCTGGACGACGCGGTCGCCGATCAGGTTGCGGTACTGGATGGTCGCGCGGGTCGCGGTCGTCAGGGCCTGGTCGTCGTTGACGTCGAAGCTGACGATCACCGTGTTGTCGGGCTGGACGTCGATGTCGCGGACCTTGCCGATGTCGACTCCGGCGATCCGCACCTCGTCGCCGACCGCGAGGCCGGACACGTCCTCGAACACGGCCTGGTAGTCGGTGCGGTCGCCCGGGCGGTACTCGCCCGTGACGGCTGCGACCCACAGGGTGAAGGCAGCCGCCATCGCGAGGAAGGCGCCGAACTTGATCAGGTCGCCGCGCTGGCGCCGCCGTTCGGGACTGAGTCGATGTGTGCGCGTCATGGCAGCTGCGCCCCTCCCTTGAGCAGGCCGAGCAGGGTGTCGAGGGCGGCCTCGTCCGGGGTCGGCTGCGGGCCGACGTGCGGATTGGCGCCGGTCGGCAGCGACGGCGGCTCCTTCGCTGCCTCGGCCGCGTCGACGTACGGCAGGCCGTAACAGGCAGGTCCGGTCGAGTCGCCCTGCTGGGGCAGGTTCTCGCCGTACGTGTAGGGATCGCGGCCCGGGATGATGCGCGTGATGGTCGTGATGCCGGGGTGCGTGCCGCCCACGGCCTTCTCGGCGAGCTCGTTGGCGTTGGCCAGGCCGAGCACCAGGCACGGCAGCTCGGGTGAGTACCGCTCGAGGACGGCGCTGACCGGCGCGAGCAGGCGCAACGACGTCACGAGGCCCTTCTCGGAGCTGCGGAGCAACACGTCGGTCTCGTCGCTGAACCCGGTCAGGCTTCGCTCGAGGGCGCGCAACGATGCCTGCTGGCGCACCACGGTGCGCGAGATCGTGCCGGTCTGGCTGAACGCGCTGACCAGGTCGGGCCGGGCGAGCTCGTAGACGTCGAGGACGTCGTCGGCCGCGCGGAGGTCGGAGCTCAACGTGCGCAGGGACGGGTTGAACGAGCGCAGGTAGGTGTCGGTCTGGGTGATCAGGTCACCGATCAGTTCGCCGCGTTCGTCGACTGCACCGGCGACGGCGGTCAACGCAGAGTTCACCTCCGCCGGGCGGGCGACCGCGAGGACGGCGGTGAGGTTCTCGAAGGCCTCGTCGACCTCGACGGTGACCCGGTCGGCCGGGATCACAGCACCTGCCTTGATCGTCTCGCCGATGTCGTCACCCGGGTTGCCGGCCGGCGGAGTGAGCTGGACGTACTTGGCGCCGAACGCCGTGGGCGGGACGATCTGTGCCGTCACCTCGGCGGGCACCTGGTCGACCTTGTCGGAGTCGATCTCCAGGTCGATGGTCACCTTCGACCCGTCGGTGTGGATCTGGGCAACGCGGCCGATCTCCACGCCGCGGAGCTTGATCGGTGCGCCCGACGCGAGGGTGAGCCCGGCGCGGTCGGCCTCGACCGACACGAGCACGTTGCGCTCGAAGGCGCCGCGGTACTTCGCGATCGTGCCCGCGATCATCAGCGCGATCAGTGCGAGGAACAGGAACCCGAAGACGACCTGGCGGTCGATCCGGTGCGAGTGAGTTGTCGTCGTAGATGTCATCGTCTGATCACCCCGCGATGTGGACCGACGGACCGCCCCAGACGGCGATCGCGAAGATCAGGTCGATGAACATGGTGCAGATCAGGGCGGACCTGACTGCCTTGCCGACCGCAGCACCCACACCCGCAGGTCCGCCGGACGCGCGGAAGCCGTGGTAGCAGCAGATCGACACGATCACGAGCGCCATCAGGATCACCTTCACCATCGCCAGGAAGATGTCGCTGGGGACGAGGAACGTGTCGAAGTAGTGCTGGTAGGTCCCGGGCGGCTGGTCGTATCCGACGGTGACGACCAGGTAGGTCGCCAGCCAGCACATCATCAGCGCGATCGCGAAGAGCGGTACGACGGCGATGAGTCCCGCGATGATCCGGGTCGTGACGAGGTAGGGGACCGGCGGGACCGCCATCACCTCGAGGGCGTCGATCTCCTCGCTGACCCGCATCGCGCCGATCTGGGCGGTGAAGCCCGCGCCGACGGTGGCGGTCAGGGCGATGCCGGCGATGATCGGCGCCACCTCACGGGTGTTGAAGTACGCCGAGAAGAACCCGGACAGCGTCGAGACGCCGATGTTGTCGAACGACGTGTACGCCTGCAGCCCGACCTCGATGCCCGAGGCCGCGGTGAGGAACCCGATGACCAGCACCGTGCCACCGATCAGCGCCAGCGCACCCGAACCGAGCGCCACCTCCGCGAGGAGGCGGACGACCTCCTTCGGGTAGTGCTTCAGCGCCCGCGGCATGTGCGAGTAGGCGTTGCCGTGGAACGACAGTTGGTCGCCGAGGTTGCGCAACGCACCCGTCGGCTTCGCGAGGTGGCGGGAGACCTCGGCCCGGTTGATCGTGGCCATGTCAGGCTCCGAGCTTGATCTGGAGGAACAGTGCAGAGATCACGCTGTTGGCGGCGAACAGGAGCATGAAGGCGAAGACCACCGTCTGGTTCACGGCCTCGCCGACACCCTTGGGTCCGCCCTTGGCGTTGAGCCCGAGGTAGCAGGCGGTCAGGCCGGCGAGCATCCCGAAGATCGCGGCCTTGGCCTCGGAGGCCAGGAAGTCGGGCAGCCCGACCAGCAGCGTCAGGTCGGAGAGGTAGAGACCGGGAGTGGCGCCCTGCAGGACGACGGAGAAGAAGTACCCACCTACCAGGCCGACCACGGTGACCATCCCGTTCAGCGCAACGCCGACCAGGGTCGAGGCCAGGACGCGGGGGACCACGAGTCGTTCGATCGGGTCGATGCCGAGGGTGACCATGGCGTCGATCTCCTCGCGGATCTTGCGGGACCCGAGGTCCGCGCAGATCGCGGTGGCGCCTGCTCCGGCCACGACCAGCACGCTCACGATCGGCCCGATCTCGCGCACCACCGCCACCGCCGCTCCGGCACCCGCGAGGTCGACCGCGCCGATCTGGATCAGCAGCTGGTTGACCTGGAAGATGATCACGACGCAGAACGGGATCGACACCAGCAGGGCCGGCCAGAAGGACACATTGGTGACGAACCACGCCTGCGAGATGAACTCGCGGAAGTGGAACTTGCGCGTGAACATCTGCTTGAACACGGTCCCGACGAAGCTGTAGAAGTCGCCGAACGTGCCCAACGTCCTGAACGGCATCGACGACCGCACCGCCTCGCGGGCGATCTGCCGAGCCTCGGGCGTCATGCCGTCGGGACCCTGGCGCTCCCTGACTGGCGCGAGGCTCATGCGCTGGCCTCGTGCCCGACGTTGTCGACGACGTACAACGGAAGACGGAGGGCAGCCGGTGCGGTCGGCGGCACGGCCGGCCGCACCGGCGCGATCGGGGAGAGCCGCTGGTAGGCGGCTCCGGGGGCGGGTCGCAGGTCGACCTCGCCCTTGTTCGGCCACACGGCCATGGCCCGCTCGGCCTGCGCGGTGATGGTCAGGCTCGGGTTCACGCCGAGGTTCGCGGAGATCGCGGCACCGTCGACGACGTGCAGGCCGGGGTGGCCGTGGACCCGGTGGTAGGCGTCGATCACGCCGGTCTCGGTCGAGTCGCCGATGGGGCAGCCGCCGAGGAAGTGCGCGGTCATCGGGATGTTGAAGATCTCGCCCGTACTGCTGTAGGAACCGCCGTCGATCCTCTTGCTGATGTTGCGCACGACCTCGTTGCCGACGGGGACCCAGGTCGGGTTCGGCTCGCCGTGGCCCTGCTTCGACGTCAAGCGGGTACGACGACCGGGCCGGCCCTTCTTCGGGAACACCGTGATCGAGTTGTCGTTGGTCTGCATGACCAGCGCGATGATCGTGCGCTCGGGCCACGAGCCGAGGCCGGCGATCGTCGAGAGCAGCAGGCCCGGGTGGCGCAATGCCTGGCCGAGCCAGCGCAGCCAGCGCGGCGTGCGCCCGCCGCCGTCGGTCATCAGGGTGAGCAGCATCCCCATCAGGCCCGAGCCCTTGCCGTAGCGGACCGGCTCGATGTGGGTGACAGGGTCGGGGTGGATCGACGAGGTGATCGCGACGCCGTGGTGGAAGTCGTACTCGTCCTTGTTGCGCATCTTCGTGCTCGACGCACACAGTGCTTCGGAGTTGGTGCGCGTCAGGTACCCGAGTCGCTCCGAGAGCCGCGGCAGGTCGCCGGAGCGCTGCATGCCGTGCAGGAGCTCCTGGGTGCCCCAGGTGCCGGCCGCCATCACGACCTGGCCGGCGGTGATGGTCTGCTGGCGCCGGGCCGACCTTCCGGAACGGTGCGTCCGGACGTCGTACCCACCCTCGGGGCGGGGGACGATGGCGGCGACGGTGGTCCGCTCGCGGACCTCGGCACCGGCCTTCTCGGCGAGGTAGAGGTAGTTCTTCAGCAGCGTGTTCTTGGCGTTGTGGCGACAGCCGGTCATGCACTCGCCGCACTCGAGGCAGCCGTTGCGCTCGGGGCCGGCGCCACCGAAGTACGGGTCGGGGACGGCCTGCCCGGGCTGCTTCTCGCCGCCCGCGCCGAAGCAGACGCCGATCGGGGTCGGGCGGAAGGTGTGGCCGACGCCCATGTCGTCGGCGACCGCCTTCATCACCTCGTCCGACGCGGTGAAGGTCGGGTTGTCGACCACGCCGAGCATCCGCTTCGCCTGGTCGTAGTACGGCGCCAGCTCGGCCTTCCAGTCGGTGATGTGTCGCCACTGGGGGTCGTTGTAGAACGCGTCGGACGCCGGTTCGTAGAGGGTGTTCGCGTAGACGAGGGACCCGCCGCCGACACCCGCACCGGCGAGCACGACGACGTCGCGCAGCAACCGGATCCGCTGGATCCCGAAGCAGCCGAGCCGTGGCGCGTACAGGAAGCGGCGCACGTCCCAGGAGGTCTTCGCGAACTCGTCGTCCGCGAAGCGGCGCCCTGCCTCGACCACGCAGACGCGGTAGCCCTTCTCCGTGAGCCGGAGCGCGGTGACCGATCCGCCGAACCCGGAGCCGACGACGACGACGTCGTAGTCGAGGACGGTCGGGTCAGGAGAGGTCCGCGTTGGCATGGGGTACATCTGACAGTTCGGGGACGTCGCGGCGCTCGTGGCAGTCGACCAAAGAACCGGCGGCCCCTTGTCCCCCTGCACAAAGACGCTGGACGTGGCTACGGTGACGCCCATGGTGTCCAGCGAGTCCGCGTCGTCCGACCTCGCGCCGTGGGTGCTCGGGTACGTCGCCGAGCAGGCCCAGCCCGCCCAGTTGGCCGCGTGGGTGGACCGGGTGAGCGGCGCGATCCTGACCGAGATCCCCGAGGTCGCCGGGATCGAGGGGCTCAGGGACGCCATCCGGGTGACGGTCCGCGACCACTGGGTCGCCTTCCTCGGTGACCTCGCGCAGCCGGAGCAGCACTTCCGCCTCGTCGACGCCGCCAAGCGACTGGCCGTCGACGTCGCAGACCGACAGTTGTCGTTGGAGATCCTGATCCGGATCTACCGGGTGGCCCAGCAGGAGGTCTGGGAGTACGCCCGCGAGGTCATCGGCGCCGCGACCCCGGACGAGATCAACCACGCGGAGCTGCTCATCCACTTCTGGAGCCGGGCCGGCGTGTGGCTCGACAGCTCCATCACGGCGTCGGTCGACGTCTACCAGGCGGCGAGCAGCCGGGTGCTCGCCGGCGCCGCGGCCCAGCGCTACGAATCGGTGCGCGCCGTCCTGGCCGGCGAGCTCACCGACCCGCGCGAGGCGTCCAGCGCGCTCGGCGGCTACCCGATCTCCGTGCACCACACAGCCCTCGTGCTGTCGGTGACCGATCCGGAGCGTGCCGGCTCGCTCGAGCCGCTCGCCCTGGAACTGGCCCGCCGGGTCGGCGCGGCCAACCCGCTCCTGGTGAAGCCCGGCGGACGCCAGCTGTGGATGTGGCTCGGCACCCGGGACGCACCGGACCTGTCGCTGTTGTCAGCGACCTCCGCCGACCTGACGCACGAGAGCACCGTGGTGGGTGTCGGATCGTCGACGAGCGGGATCGCGGGGTTCGCCGCCAGTCACCGCGAGGCCCTCGGCGCGCTTCGCGTCGCCGCCCCGGACGCTCCGTCGTGGCTGACCCTCTACACCGACGTCGAGCTCCCCGTCCTGCTCGGCTGCTCGCCCGACGTCGACCG
>JAKFEI010000299.1:0-2548 GCA_036675765.1 Nocardioides sp.
GATCTCGATGCCGATCGGGCAGATCGTCGGTCGGATGAACGAGGTCCGGCCGGTCGCCGAGGTCGTCGCCGACCTGGTCGCCGAGTTCGAGTCCACGGTGAAGAAGCTCGACGGCATCGCGGGCATCTGAGGATGGCACTGCGCGTGGGGCCCCTGCATCGCCGCATCGTCGTGGCGATCGCGGTAGCCGGTGTCGTGGTTGGCGGGACCCTCGCGGCCGCCTCTGACGATGTCGCATCCCAGGCCGTGCCTGAAGCCGCCTGCGGCCCGGGTTCGCGTCCGGAGACCACCGACCTCCAGGGTCGCGTGCCGAAGGCGGACTACGACTCCGGACGGGCCCTGAGCGGCTACACCTGCAACACCGAGCAGGTCGGCCGCCATGGCAACACCGGCGGGTTCAAGACCCTTCGCTACACCGACGCCCAGGGCCACACGTGTGCCTTCTACGACTCCACCCGGATCCTCGGGATGGACGTCGTCGGCAACCTGCTCAACGGCACCGGGCTCGGGGTCGTGGTTCTCGACATGACGAACCCCGCGTTGCCGCGCAAGACCGCCAACCTGATCACCCCGGCCATGCTGAGCCCGCACGAGTCGTTGCTGGTCAACGCCGAACGGGGACTGCTGGTGGGCGTGATGGGCACCCTCGCCACCGCACCCGGCATTCTCGACGTCTACGACGTCCGCACGGACTGCCGCAGGCCGAGACTGCTCTCGACCACCCTGTCGGGCGTCCTCGGGCATGAAAGCGGATTCGCCCCCGATGGCCAGACGTTCTGGACCGCCGGCGCAGCGGGCTTCACCATGACCGCCGTCGACCTCGCAGAGCCGCGGCGGCCGCGGGTGGTCCTCACCAAGACGGGGGTCATCGCACACGGACTCCGGTTCTCGGACGACGGCGAGACCATGTACGTCGCGAACATGGGCACCCCGTCGTCCAATTCCATCCTCGACAAGCCGAGCCTTCAGATCTATGACGTGTCGCAGGTCCAGGACCGGGTCACCAAGCCGCAGGTCCGTCTCCTGTCGGAGATCGACTGGCCGGGAATCTCCATCCCACAGGTCGCGGAGCCGTTCCACCGCGACGGCCGCAACTACGTGCTCGAGGTCGATGAGTTCACTGACTGGTTCGGTGACCGCTGGACGGTCGACTTCAAGAACAGCCCGGTCGGTGGCGCACGGATCATCGACGTCACCGACCCCGAGGCTCCCTCCCTGGTGTCCGACATCAGGCTCGAGGTGCACCAGGCCGTGAACCGGACACCTGAGGTGCTCAAGGATCCGGGCAGCGAGCTGCCGATCGGCGGCTACTCGGCGCACTACTGCTCGGTCCCGACCCGGGACGCCCCGAACCTGGCAGCGTGCTCGATGATCGGATCCGGGCTGCGGATCTTCGACATCAGCGACGTGGAGAACCCGCGTGAGGTCGCCTATTTCAACAAGCCGTCGAAAGGCGGTGCCAGTGCCCTGTCGCAGCCGGCGTGGGATCCCGCCGGTGACGCGGTCTGGTACACCGACGGCACCGGTGGCTTCCACGTCGTGCGGCTGACCAACGGCGTCGAGGCCCTGCTCGACTGAACGGGCCAGACGTGGCCCGTTAGGGCAATGTCGTCCCCAACTGCTTCCGCATCGTCGCCAACGGGCTGACGATGAGGTCATGCGTGACCGGTTGCACGGGGACTCCCGCCGAGCCCGCGGTGGGGTGTCCGACGAGCGCCCGGCGCCGCAGCTCCGGGCAGCACCGGGCGTGGTCGCCGTACCGAACCGGGCACCGGAAACCTGGCCAGCCGACATCCACCACGTGACCGCCCTGCAACGCTGGGCGGGCAACCAGGCCACGGTGCAGCGGTTCGGCGAGAGCTTCCGCGCGGCGGTCCTCGGCATGTTCGGCGCCGCCCGCGTCGAGGGCCTCGCCAAGGCCGGCCAGACGCGTGCAGCTGCTGCGCTGAAGAAGATGCTGGACTACGCCGTGCTGCACGGCTCCGCAGGACCTCACGGTGACGACTCGGGATTCCACGTGCGGCTGTTGGCGGCGGTCAACGACCTCGCTGGCGAGGTCGCCGCGCACAAGACCTTCGACAAGCTGCCCGCCCGGTTGCAGGCCATCGTCTTCTCGGCCGAGAAGCTCAACATGGAGAAGGTCGCCGGTACGCCGAGCGCCCAGAACAAGGCGTGGATGAAGACCGATCCCGACAGCGGCACCGAAGGGGCGGCGAATCCTGGCGTCGCCGGAAGCACGGGCGCCTTCGGAGAGAACGCGTGGAAGTGCAACAAGCTGGTGGCCGACGCCTACCTGGCCAAGTCAGGCGCAGCGATCGGGAAGTCGAAGTACCCGTTCTACGGGTCCGACAAGACCTGGTCCTACAAGGCGAACGACCTGGCCGCGGACGTCGACAAGGGCCAGGCCCGGCTCGAACCCGGCAAGGAGCTCAAGCACTTCCCGTACTCGCAACTGATCCATCTCGCCGCGGACGGCAAGACCGTGGCGGAGATCTTCGAGTTCGACGGGCGCGGCAAGGTGATCGCCAAGTACCTCCTGGCCGGCGGC
>JAKFEI010000213.1:0-2538 GCA_036675765.1 Nocardioides sp.
TCTCGAGACGGTTGCTGCGCAACCTCCTCGACCAGCCTGCGGCGGTTGCTTCAACTCTGGTTGAAGAAACCGTTGTCGGCGATCCGCGCCTTGTCCTCGGCCGCAACCGTGACGTTCGGCGGGGACAGCAGGAACACCTTGTTGGTGACCCGCTCGATCGTGCCGCGGGTCGCGAAGATCAGGCCGGCAGCGAAGTCGACGAGGCGCTTGGCGTCCTGGTCGTTCATCTCGGTGAGGTTCATGATCACCGGGATGCCTTCGCGGTACTCCTCGCCCACCGAGCGCGCCTCGTTGTAGGTGGTCGGGTGCAGGGTCGTGATCCGGGACAACTCGGCAACGACGGGCTGCGGAGCCACCGCGACGGGGCGGCGCCGCTCTTCGAGGTCGGCGACGGTGTTCGACGGCACGGCGCGGACGGGACGTGCAGTGCGCGCCTCACGTGCGGGCGCCTGCTCGTTCACCTCGTCGTCGTACTCGTCATAGCCGGTGTCTTCCAGCAGGCCGAGGTACTCGCCGATCCTGCGCATCGCACCGCTCATGACTGTTGCCTCCGTGATTCGTGCCCCGAAGTGTTGGGACATCTGGTGGTGTTCTGGACATTACTGGACTCCAGGCCTCGATCCGAGGACCGCGGTGCCGACGCGCACGTGTGTCGCGCCGGCGGAAATCGCGGCCTCGAGATCGCCGCTCATGCCGGCGGAGAGGACGGATGCTGCGGGGTGGTGCTCGAGGAAGTCGGTGCGGATCCGGGCGAGCCTGGCGAAGGCCTCCGCGGGGTCTTCGCCGAGGGGGGCGACGGCCATCAGGCCACGCAGATCGAGCTCGGGATGCTGGTCGACGGCGGCTGCCAGATCGGCGAGCCGGGCCGGGTCGGCGCCGGCGCGGTGTTGACTCCCGGGCGGGTCCAGGCTCACCTGCAGCAGTACGTCGACCGGTCGGCTGCGCTCGCCGGCGCCGCGTGCGACCCGGGCGATCAGTTCGGGCCGGTCGACGGACTCGACCACGTCGGCGTAGCGCGCGACAGCGGCGGCCTTGTTGGACTGCAGGGCGCCGATGTAGTGCCAGCGCACGGCGAGATCGGCGCACTCGGCTGCCTTCGCCTCGGCCTCCTGGTGCCGGTTCTCCCCCACGTCGGTGACGCCGAGCTCGGCCAGCAGCCGCACGTCGGTTGCCGGGAAGAACTTGGTGACCACGACCAGGCGCACGTCGCCCGCGGGTCGACCCGCGGCCGCACACGCCGCGTCGATACGGGCGTGGACCGTGGCGAGGTTGGCCGCGAGGTCGTCGCGCCGGGTCATCGGTGACCACCGAGCCGGATGATGCCGGCGTGACGGCCGGCGCCCGCACCGTCGCGTCGGTAGGAGTGGAGGTCGGGCGACTCACGGGTGCAGCGGCCGGCGTCGACGACCTCGACGCCGACGGCGGTGAGCTGGGCGCGCACGCCCGCACCGATGTCGAGTGCCGGTGTCCCCCACGACGTCGTCGACCGGCTCTCCGGGACGGTTGCCGCCACCTCTTCTTGCAGGTCGGCCGGGACTTCGTAGCAGGCGCCACAGATGTGCGGGCCCACCCAGGCGGTGATCCGGTCGCCGCCGAGCTCCCGCATCCGGGCCACGGTCGCCGGGACCACGCCGAGCGCCATGCCGAGCCGACCCGCGTGGGCGGCGCCGATGACCTGGGCGTGGGGGTCCGCGAGGAGCACCGGGACACAGTCGGCGGCGCGCACCATCAGCGTGATGCCCGGGGTGACGGTGACGATGGCGTCCGCCTCCGGCGCTCCGTCGTACGACGAAGGGTGGGTCGCGTCCGCGACCACCACGGCGTTGCCGTGGACCTGGCGCAGGTCGGCGAGGTCGTCGCCGGGCGCGAAGTCGTCGAGCAGCAGGCGCAGGTTCTCCGCGCGGGCGGATTCCGCATCGTCGCCGTCCCGGGCGAGGTTCAACTCGCCGAAGGGCGCAGCACTGACCCCGCCGACCCGGTCCGTGAAGGCCAGGTCAACGGGGCCTGTGGTGATGCGGAATGAATACATCCCTACTTCAGGAAGTCGGGGACGTCCAGGTCGTCTCCATCGTCGAACTGGATGGGCGCCGGGGTGGTGCGGGCGCCGACGGGCTGCGGCTCGGGAGCCGACTCCCGCGCGGGGGCTTCCTCGCGACGACTGGCCACCGCACCGGCGACGGCGCGGGTCTCGGCCTGCGTCTGCTGCGGGCGTGCCTCGCGACGAGCGGCGGAGTCCTGGCGCTTCGGGAGCCCACCGTCGAAGCCGGCGGCGATGACCGTCACCCGCACCTCGTCGCCGAGGGCGTCATCGATGATCGTTCCGAAGATGATGTTGGCGTCCTCATGCACGGCCTCGGCCACCATCGCGGCGGCCTCGTTGATCTCGAAGATGCCGAGGTCCGAGCCGCCGGCGATCGAGAGCAGGACGCCGTGGGCGCCGTCGATGGACGCCTCGAGGAGCGGGCTGCTGATCGCCATCTCGGCGGCAGCCAGCGCGCGGTCCTCGCCACGGGCCGAGCCGATGCCCATCAGGGCGGA
>JAKFEI010000481.1:0-2529 GCA_036675765.1 Nocardioides sp.
ACGTCACGGTCGATCCAGTCGCGCACCAGGGCGACGACTTCCTGCTCTTCCGATGACAGCTTGGCCATGGTGTGCTCGTCCTCCAGGACTCGATTGCTTGCCGAACGTCGTTTAATGTAGATTAAAAGAATGACTGTGGTCAACGTCGCGCATCTCACCCGCCGCTCCGCCCTCTGTGTTCCGGCCGGCGACGACCGCAAGCTCGCCAAGGCGCTGGAGTCCGGCGCCGACGAGATCGTCGTCGACCTCGAGGACGCCGTTGCGTACGACGACAAGGACCGTGCCCGCGCCCAGCTGGCCGCGTTCGTCTGGCCTGCCGGGGGACCGCACGTCGCGGTGCGGGTCAACGCGGTCGGAACTCCCTGGTGCCACCGCGACCTGGAGGTCGCCGCTTCGATCCCCCGGGTGACGTCGGTGGTGCTGCCGAAGGTGGAGTCGCGCGCGGACGTCGGTTTCGTGGAACGCCTCCTGGCGGGCCTCGAGGCCGAGATCGGCCGGAGCGACGAGATCGGCGTGCAGGCTCTGGTCGAGACCGCTGCCGGTGTCGTTGCCCTGGCTGACATCGTCTCGGATGCCCGCCGCCTGACCGCGGTGATCGTGGGCTACGCCGACCTGGCCGCGTCGCTGGGTCGCGCCCGTGACATCGAACCCGCTGCGTGGCGGGCGGTCCAGGACGCGATCGTGCTGCATTCCCGGGCCGCGCAGATGGCCGCGATCGACGGCCCTTTCCTCGGTGTCGCCGACGACGAGCCGTTCCGGGCGGCTGTCGCGGATGCCGCTGCGCTCGGGTTCGACGCCAAGTGGGTGATCCACCCGCGCCAGGTGGCGGGCGTGAACGACGGCTTCACGCCGTCGGAAGCCCAGGTCGACCATGCCCGGCGCGTGCTGGGGACCCTGGAAGACGAGGCCACGGCCGGCCGGGGGGCGGCCGTGGTCGACGGGGCTCTGGTGGACGAGGCGATGGCGCGCGCTGCCCGGCAGATCCTGGCGAAGGTCGGCCGGTGACCGCGCGGCAGGTCGGGGGACCGTACTTCGACGAGCTCGAGGTGGGCCAGGTCTTCGCCACTGCGCCCGGCTGCACGCTGACGCAGGGCCGCGCCGCCCAGCACCAGGCGATCGTCGGCGACCGGTGGCGCCTCGCACTCGACGACCACCTTGCGCGGGAAGTCGCCGGAGCGCCGCTCGCCAGCCCGGCCCTCGTGTGGAACGTCGCGATCGGGCAGTCGACGCTCGCCACCCAGCGGGTGCGGGCCAACCTCTTCTACCGCCGACTGGCGCTGCTGCGGCAGCCCCTCATCGGCGACACCCTCCGCACCACGACCACGGTCGTCGGTCTGCGCGAGAACACCCGGCGTGAAGGTCGTCCGCCGACCGGTCTTGCGGCGCTGCACATGAAGACCATCGACCAGGACGGTCGCCCGGTGCTCGACTTCTACCGGTGCGCGATGCTTCCGCTGAGTCGCGACGCCGGCCCCACTGGCCGCGCCGATGATCTCGACGCGATCGGCGCCGACCTCCCCCTGGTCGAACCGACCGCACTCATCCCCGCGTGGGACCGCGCGGCTTACGTGGACGGCCGAACTGTCGGCGTACTCCCGGAGGCGGGGGAGGTGCTCGAGGTGGCCACGGGTGACGTGGTCTCGAGCGCACCCGAGCTGGCTCGGCTGACCCTCAATGTGGCAGCCGTTCACCATGACCGGTTCGCCGGCGGCGGCCAGCGCCTGGTCTACGGCGGCCACACCATTGCGATCGCCGCGTCGCAGCTGGCACGCGCCGTGCCCGACCTTGCGACGATCCTGGCGTGGGAGTCCTGTGACCACACCGGCCCGGTCCATGAGGGCGACACCCTCGCCACCCGGTTCACCGTGGACCGATCCACCCCGGCGGCCGGCGGCTGGCAGGTCCTCGACCTCCGTGCCGAGGTCACCGCCGACGGCGAGCGCCCCGTCTTGGGCTGGAAGTTCTCCGCGCTGGCGTGAGACCTCACGGCATCGTGTAGCCACCGCTGACGCTGAAGAGCTGGCCGGTCACCTGCCGCGACATCTTCTCCGAGGCGAGGAAGAGCACCGATGCGGCGACGTCCTCGGCGCTGGTCAGTCGGCCGAGCGGGGTGTCCTTGAGCAGGTACTCCGCCTGGTCGTCGTTGAAGACGTTGTCCTTCCCGACAGCCCACAGGCTGCTGGCGCCGACGGCGTCGGGGCCGTCGGGTACGACGAGGCCAGGGCAGACGATGTTGGAACGGATGCCGTGCCGGCCGTGCTCGCGCGCGGTCGTCCGGGCCAGGGCGACGACCGCCGCTTTGGTGGCGCCGTACACGCCCTGACGGATCTGGCCGAACGCTGACTCGCTCGCGATGAAGACGATGGAGCCCTGGCCCTGCTCGCGCATGGGAGACAGGACGGCCTGGGTCGCCGCGATGGCCGTGAAGAAGTTGACCTCGACGGTCTTCTGCCAGTTGGCGCGGTCGGTGTTCTTGGCAATGAATCCGGGCACGCTCCAGCCAGCGTTGTTGACGAGTACGTCGACCCC
>JAKFEI010000378.1:0-2523 GCA_036675765.1 Nocardioides sp.
ACTGTGCGACAACCTCGACATCGTGCAGAACATGTTCCTCGGCCGGGAGACCCGCAAGGGCCTGGTCCTGGACGACATGTCGATGGAGGACCGCGCCCGCGAGACCCTCGCCTCGCTCTCCGTCCGCACCGTCAAGTCCGTACGCCAGAGCGTGGCCAGCCTGTCCGGCGGCCAGCGACAGACCGTCGCGATCGCCAAGGCAGTTCTCTGGAACTCGCGGATCGTGCTCCTCGACGAGCCGACCGCTGCACTCGGAGTCGCCCAGACCCGCCAGGTGCTCGACCTGGTCCGACGGCTCGCCGACCGCGGCCTGGGCGTCGTCCTGATCTCGCACAACATGAACGACGTCTTCGAGGTCGCCGACCGGATCACCGCTCTCTACCTCGGTCGGGTCGCAGCCGACGTCCCGGTGTCGAGCGTGACCCACAACCAGGTGGTCGAACTGATCACCGCCGGCCGCTCCGGCGATCTCGGCATTCGCGACGTCGCCGCAGCGACGATCTGAGGAGGAGCGCGATGAGCACCCAGTCCACGACCCCGGCCCCCTATGCCCCGGGCCCCGGCCTCCCCGAGTCCGGGTTCACCGGCGACGGCCACAGCGCAGCCACCATCGGCGACGCGGCGCGCGAGTACGTCAATCGCTTGCGCGGCGGCGACATGGGCTCCCTGCCTGCCCTCCTCGGCCTCGCCGTGCTGTTCACGGTCTTCGCCCTGTCGCACGACAAGTTCCTGACGACGTACAACCTGACCAACCTGGTCATCCAGTCCGCGTCGATCATCGTGCTGGCCATGGGCCTGGTGTTCGTCCTGCTGCTCGGCGAGATCGACCTCTCCGCCGGCGTCGCCGGCGGCGCCTCAGCGACCATCAGTGCCCTGGTGATCATCGACCACGGTTGGGTCTGGTGGGCCGCGGTCCTGGCCGGACTCGCGATCGGCGTCCTGATCGGTCTGACCATCGGCTCGCTGGTGTCCTTCCTCGGGATCCCGTCCTTCGTGGTCACCCTCGCGTTCTTCCTTGCCCTGCAGGCCGTCCCGCTGAAGCTGATCGGCCCAGGAGGCTCGCTGCGGTTCAACAACGAGGTGCTGCGCGGCCTGTCCATCAAGAACGTGCCCGTGACGGCCGGCTGGGTTGCCGCCGTGGCCCTCGTGGTGGGCTTTGCCGGGCTCAGTCTCTGGCAGCACCGCTCGCGGGTCGCCAAGGGCCTGGTCCACAAACCGATTGCCCTCGTCGCCGTCCAGATCGCCGTGTTCAGCGGCGTGGTCCTCGGACTGACCGCCATGCTCAGCCAGAACCGTGCGGTCAACCCGGCCATCTTCAACATCAGCGGCATCCCGTGGGTGGCGCCGGTCGTGATTGCCCTGCTCCTGTTCTGGACGTTCGTGCTGACCCGCACGCGGTTCGGCCGACACCTGTACGCCGTCGGCGGCAACGCCGAGGCAGCCCGCCGTGCCGGCATCAACGTCACGCGGATGAAGATCGCCGCCTTCGCCATCTGCTCGGGCATGGCCGCCGTGTCGGGCATCCTCGCGGCGTCGTACACCGGCAAGGTCTCGCCGGGATCCGGCGGCGGCAACGAGCTGCTGTACGCCGTGGGCGCGGCCGTGATCGGCGGCACCAGCCTGTTCGGCGGTCGGGGTCGCGCCATCGACGCCGTCATCGGTGGACTGGTGATCGCCACCATCCCCAACGGACTCGGACTCCTCGACCAGGCCAGCTACATCAACTTCATCGTGACCGGCGGCGTGCTGCTGCTGGCCGCGAGTGTCGACGCAGTGTCCCGTCGCCGACGCTCGGCGTCCGGGGTCTAGCGTGGCGGGCGTGCGGACGGGGACGGGGACCAACCAGGAAGCCGTCCGCCGTCACAACCTCGGGACCCTGCTGCGCCACGTCCACGACGCGGGCGAGGCCTCGCGGGCCGAGCTCACCGGTCGCATGGGCCTGAACCGCTCGACGATCGCCGGCCTGGTCGGCGAGCTCGACACGCTCGGCCTGATCGAGCACGCCAGCCCCGCGGCGGAACGCCGTGGCGCCGGGCGGCCCTCGGCCGGCGTACGGATCAGGGACGACGGTCCGTACGTCGTCGCGGTCGACCTCGGCGTCGACCAGGCGACCGTGGCCTGCGTCGGACTCGGCGGGCGTGTCGGCCAGCGCGCGAGCGCGCCGATCCCGGAGGAGACGGAGGCGTGGCAGGTGGGTGCGACCGTCGCCGCCCTGATCCGACAGGTCGTCGCCCTCTCCCCCGCCGATGCGCCACTGCTCGGCATCGGCGTCGCCGTCCCCGGTCTGGTACGACGAAGCGACGGCCTGATTCGGCATGCACCCAACCTCAACTGGCATGACGTGTCGTTCGGCTCGATCGTGCTCGCTGCGCTCGCCCTCGACGTACCCATCGCGCTCGGCAACGACGCGGACCTCGGCGCGCTGTCCGAACATCGGCGCGGTGCCGCGCAGAAGATCGACGACCTGGTCTTCCTCTCGGGCAACGTCGGTGTCGGTGCCGGGGTCATCACCGGCGGCCACCG
>JAKFEI010000031.1:0-2517 GCA_036675765.1 Nocardioides sp.
GTCGCGGCTCGCCCTGGGCTCGATGACGTGGGGCAAGGACACGGACGAGCACGAAGCGCGGGACCAGCTGTCCGCGTACGTCGAGGCCGGTGGCACCACGATCGACACGGCGGCCGGATACACGGACGGCCGTTCCGAAGAACTGATCGGCTCCCTGCTCGGCGATGTCGTACGGCGCGACGAAGTGGTGCTGGCGACCAAGGCCGGCATCTCGAGGCGCGGCAACGAACGGATCACCGACACCTCCCGCGGCGCACTGCTGCGGGCACTCGACACGTCGCTGAAGCGCCTGCGCACCGACCACGTCGACCTGTGGCAGGTCCACATCTGGACCGACGTCGTCCCGCTCGAGGAGACCCTCGGCGCGCTCGACCACGCGGTCAGCAGCGGGCGGGCGTCGTACGTCGGGATCTCGAACTACAACGGCTGGCAGACCGCCCGGGCGGCGACGCTGCAGGAAGCCATCCCTGGTCGTGCCCGGATCGCGTCGACCCAGGTCGAGTACTCCCTGGTGAACCGCCGCATCGAGCGCGAGGTCCTCCCCGCCGTCGAAGCCCTCGGGCTCGGGGTCTTCCCGTGGTCCCCGCTCGGTCGCGGTGTGCTGACCGGCAAGTACCGCACCGGCACCCCGTCGGACTCGCGCGCAGCCTCCCCCGTCTTCGCGGGCTTCGTCGAGGCCTACCTGGACGACCGGAGCCGCGGCATCGTGGAAGCCGTGGTCCGCGCTGCCGACGGTCTCGGGTGGTCCCCTCTCGAGGTGGCCCTCGTCTGGGTGCGCGACTCCCCCGGCGTGACCGCGCCCATCGTCGGTGCCCGGACCGCCGCCCAACTCAAGGTCGCGCTGGACGCCGAGGCGAAGACGTTGCCGCCGGAGATCCGCGCGGCCCTCGACGACGTCTCCGGATCGGCCGCATGAGCCACGCCCTGCTCCGACCCGGGTTGATGCGCGGGCTGGGACGTGGAGTGGAGTGGGAGTTCGACCGGGTCGTCTTCGACCGGGACTTCTCCCGCAACGTGGTCGCCAAGCTGCTCGTCGAGAGGGCCGAGCACGGTGGCTGGGAGCTGGATCGCGTCCAGATCGGGCCCGATGGCAAGCGCCGGATCGTGCTGCGCCGCAAGATCATCCGGGCCGTGCGAACCGCCTAGGCTTCCGAGAGGAACCGGTCCATCACGCGCGCTCCGAACTCGAGCGCGTCGACGGGGACCCGCTCGTCCACGCCGTGGAACAGCGCGGTGAAGTCGAGGTCCTCGGGCAGTCGCAGCGGTGCGAACCCGTAGGAACGCATGCCGAGCTTCGTGAAGTGCTTGGCGTCGGTGCCGCCACTCATCAGGTACGGCGCGACGACTGCGCCGGGATCCTCGGCCAGCAGGCTCCTGGTCATCGCGTCCACCAGCGGGCCGTCGTACGGCATCTCCCAGGGGGGCTGCTTCGAGAGGTAGTCGATCTCGATGCCCTCGCCGGTCAGTTCGGCGAGGGTCGCGAAGAACTCGTCCTCGAACCCGGGAAGGAAGCGCCCGTCGACGTGGGCACTGGCCTCGGTCGGGATGACGTTGACCTTGTAGCCGGCGTCCAGCATGGTCGGGTTCGTCGAGTTCCGGAGGACGGCACCGAGCATCCGGGCCGCACCGCCGAACTCGTCGACCAGGGCCTGCGCGTTCTCGGGCGTGGCTTCGGTGCCGGCGATGTCGGCAACGGTGGCGAGCAAAGTCTTCATCGTCGGTGTGAGGCGCACCGGCCAGTCATGGGCACCGATCCGCGCGACCGCGGCAGCCAGGCGCGTGACGGCGTTGTCATGGTTGATCATCGAACCGTGGCCGGCTCGGCCGCGCGCGGTCAGCCGCATCCACGCCATGCCCTTCTCGGCGGCCTCGATCAGGTAGAGCCGCTGGCCACGGACGGTGGTGCTGAAGCCACCGACCTCGCCGACGGCCTCGGTGCAGCCCTCGAACCACTCGCGGTGGTCGCGGATCAGGACTTCCGCGCCCTGATGGCCGCCGGCTTCCTCGTCAGCGGTGAAGCAGAGCACCACGGGGCGGTCCGGGATGCGTCCCGACCGTTGGCGGGCCCGGACCACCGACAGCAGCATCGCGTCGAAGTCCTTCATGTCGACGGCGCCGCGTCCCCAGACGTACCCATCGTGCACCTCGCCGCTGAACGGGTGGATCTGCCAGTCCTCGGCGGCCGCGGGTACGACGTCGAGGTGGCCGTGCAGCAGGAGGGCATCGCTGCGGTCACTGTTCCCGCCCCACCGGGCCACGACGTTGGCCCGGCCCGGCGCGGTCTCGATGATCTCGGCAGGGATTCCGACCTCGTCGAGCAACCCGGCGACGTACTCCGCCGCCTTGCGCTCCCCCGGGCCTTCTCCGGTGCCGTAGTTCGAGGTGTCGATCCGGATCAGTTCACGACAGAGATCGACGACTTCACCAGCGACATCCAGGGCGCCATCGGCGCGGTGAAGACCGTCCATGGCCTCATCGTTGCACGGCGCCGGAGCGATACCGTGGGAGCGTGACTCC
>JAKFEI010000182.1:0-2512 GCA_036675765.1 Nocardioides sp.
GCTCTACGATTCACGCGTGCGGTTGCGGATCGATCTTGCCTATGACGGCACCGAATTCCGGGGGTGGGCCACCCAGCCGGGGCTACGGACCGTGCAGGAAGAACTGACCTCGGCGTTGACCACTGTCCTGCGCATCCCCGACGGCTCGCTCATGGTCACCGTCGCGGGGCGAACCGATGCGGGCGTGCACGCCCGGGCGCAGGTCGCCCACGTCGACGTCCCCGACGATGCGCTCGCTGTCGCGCCCGACCAGATGTACCGGCTGGCGCGCCGCGTCAACGGGGTGCTGGATCGCGACGTCCGGGTGCACCGGATCGGCCCGGCTGCGGAAGGCTTCGACGCGCGCTACTCCGCGCTGTGGCGGCGCTACTCCTACCGGATCGCCGATGCGCCAGCCCTGATCGACCCGCTGCGCCGCCGTGAGGTGCTGCGCTGGGGACGACACCTCGACGGAGATGCCATGAACGAGGCCTCGGCCTCCCTCGTCGGCCTCCACGACTTCGCGGCGTTCTGCAAGAAGCGTGAAGGCGCGACGACGATCCGCACGTTGCTCGAGTTCGACTGGCGCCGGGACGACAGCGGGATCCTGGTCGGCAACGTCCGGGCCGACGCGTTCTGCCACTCGATGGTGCGCGCACTCGTTGGCTGCGTGGTGGCCGTCGGCGAGGGCCGGCGGTCGGTCGAGTGGGCGGCCGGGGTGCTGACCGGTCGCCAACGCGACCAGGGCGTGACCGTCGTACCCGCGCACGGGCTGGTGCTCGAAGAGGTCCGGTATCCCGAGGACGCCGAGCTGGCCAACCGGGCGCAGCAGACCGCCGCCCGCCGTACTTCCACCGAGGCGACTGCATGAGCGACGAGCACTACTTCACCGCCGATCCGTCGGTGCCCTTCCAGCGGGAGACGGCGTACGCCGCCGTCTGGGGCCTCGAACTGCAGCTCCAGAGCGGGTCGGGAGTGTTCGCCAGGGGCCGTCTCGACAGTGGTACGTCGATCCTGTTCCGGGAGACCGAACCGCCCGAGGGTGGCCGGATCCTCGACCTCGGTTGCGGGTACGGCGTGATCGGGCTCGCCGTCGCGGCAGCGGTGCCGGACGCGGTGGTCACGGCCGTCGACGTCAACCAGCGCGCCGTCCTGCTGGCCAACGAGAACGCGGAGTCGCTCGGGGTCACCGACCGGTTCACGGCGTCGGTGCCCGAGGACGTCCCGACCGATGCGCAGTTCGACGAGATCTGGTCCAACCCACCCATCCGGATCGGCAAGGAAGCGCTCCACGAACTGCTGCTGACCTGGCTGCCGCGGCTGGCACCCGACGGTCGCGCCGTGATGGTCGTGGGCAAGAACCTCGGCGCCGACTCGTTGCAGCGCTGGCTCGGCGAGCAGGGATTCCCGACCACCCGGCTGGCCAGCGCCAAGGGCTTCCGGGTCCTTGAAACCCGCCGCGCCTGACCGGCCGCTGTCTAGGGTGGGCGCATGCCCACCGAGTTCACCGTCCGCGGTTCGCACGTCGCCTTCCAGAGCCCCGAGCGGGGCACTGTCAGGGCCACTCTCGGCTTCGAGGGTCCGGCCCTCAAGCCGGTCTACAACCGGGTCGTCTCCGACCTCGACGCCGTCAAGAAGTCGATCCAGGTGCTGCACAACCCCGAGCACGGTCCGGTCACCTGGTGGGCGACCAAGCACATCCGCACCTGGGCCGAACGCCCGTGGAACCAGGACGGCAAGCAACTGCCGCTGGTGCACCACGCGAGCATCAGCCTCGAGGTGAAGTTCCAGGACTTCACGAAGCTCACCGACTGGGTCGGCCGCAACGTGACCGGGACGGCCGGGTTCAGCCTCGACGGCGTCGTGTGGGCGCTGACCGAGAACAACCGCCAGGACCTCGAGAAAGCGGTCCGCACCCGCGCCGTCCAGGACGCCGCGCGCCGCGCCCAGGAGTACGCCGACGCGCTCGGCCTCGGACAGGTCCGACCCGTCGCGGTGGCCGATGCCGGCATGCTCACCCAGGGCATCTCGCCCATGGACGGCGGCGGTGCGGCGCCGTACATGCGCATGGCCAGCATGGCCAAGGACTCCTCGGGAGCCAGCGAGCTCGAGCTCTCGCCCGAGGACATCGAGGTCTCCGCGCAGGTCGACGCGCGGTTCGTCGCAGAGTGAATCTCTCCGAGGTGGCGCGGCTCCTCGACCGTCAGGGCGGGCTGACCCACGAGCGCGCCGCCGTGCTCCAGCAGGCGGCGGCACCCGATCGGGCGGGAAGCTACAAGTGCGAGCACCCCGAGCTCGGCGGGCACGGGTGGTCGCACCCGTGGCCCGACGAGGAGATGACGCCGCACGCCTGCTGCCGCGAGCACGAGCACTGCCCGGCCGAGTGGGCCAGGGAGTGACGGGCCAGGCTCCCTACTGCGGCGTCTGCTCGGAGTCGAGCGACACCTTCAGGGTCGAGCCGTAGGGCATCGCCTGCACGATCCGCATCCGCGCGAGCGCCGGGTGGTCGTCGAGCAGCTTCGCCGCATTGGCC
>JAKFEI010000535.1:0-16756 GCA_036675765.1 Nocardioides sp.
CTGGCGTGGCCACGCGCCTGGAC
This sequence comes from Nocardioides sp., assembly GCA_036675765.1. GTDB lineage: Bacteria > Actinomycetota > Actinomycetes > Propionibacteriales > Nocardioidaceae > Nocardioides. The sequence goes on from JAKFEI010000535.1 coordinate 24, forward strand.
GGACACGTCGAGGAACTGGCCGGCGATCACTTCGGAGCGGCACAGGTCGAACACGTCGAGCGCCGGACCGACGCGGTCCCGGTCCAGGCCGCAGCGACGCAGCAGTTCGTCGGCCCACGAGAGCAACAGGTCGCCCAGCAGGATGGCTGCCGCAGCGCCGTACTGCTCCGCGTCACCACGCCATCCGTCCGCGCGGTGCTCGGCCTCGAAGCCGCGGTGCGTCGCGGGACGTCCCCGCCGGGTGTCGGAGGCGTCCATCAGGTCGTCGTGCACGAGGGCGCTCGCGTGCAGCAACTCGAGCGAGGCGGAGGCGCGGCCGACGGCCTCGGCCTCGGCGCCGTCCGGGATGCCGGCGATCGCAGCGAAGCCCCAGTGGCAGAACGCCGCACGGAACCGCTTGCCGCCGGACACCAGCGCCCGGGCCTCGGCCATCAGCCGGGTGGCGTCGGCGCCGAGGGGAGCGAGGCGGGCTTCCTGCTCGGAGAGGAAGGCATCCACCGTGGCCTGGACCGTCGCGCGAAAACTGGTCGGGTCCCACGCCTGCTCGTTCACCTGCCCGAGCCTAGTGAGGTGCCGGGAAGTCGAGACGATGCCCCCCGCGGTGCCCGCCACATCTAGACTTCCGCCCATGACTACCGGTGCTGGGCGCTCCCTCGGCGAGATCCTCCGCGATGGCGGACGGTCCTTCTCGTTCGAGTTCTTTCCCCCCAAGGACGACGCGGGCGAAGCCCAGCTCTGGGACGCGATCCGGGCCCTCGAGCCCTACCGCCCCACCTTTGTCTCCGTGACGTACGGCGCCGGCGGCGCCACCCGCGACAAGACGGTGTCCATCACCGGCCGGATCGCCCGCGAGACCGAGATCGTCCCGATGGCCCACCTCACCTGCGTCGGGCACACCCGCGAGGAGCTCGAGGGCATCCTGGACTCCTACGTCGCCGAAGGCGTCAGCCACGTGATGGCGCTGCGGGGCGACCCGCAGGAAGGCCCGCGCGCCGACTGGACGCCCACCGAAGGTGGCCTCAACTACGCCGTCGACCTCGTCGAGCTCGCCCGCTCGCGCGGTGACTTCCGCGTCGGCGTCGCTGCGTTCCCCGAGGGCCACCCGTCCGCCGCGTCGCTCGACCACGACGCCGATGTCCTGGTCGCCAAGGCCGAGGCCGGTGCCGAGTTCGCCGTGACCCAGATGTTCTTCCGGGCCGAGGACTACTTCGGCCTCGTCGAGCGCGTCCGTGCCCGTGGTGCGGACATCCCGATCCTGCCGGGCATCATGCCGATCCTGAACCTCGGCGCGATCCGTCGTCAGGGCGAACTGATCGGCACCAGCGTTCCCGACGACATCGTCACGCGGATCGCCGCGTTCGAGGGCGACCCTGCCGCCGTACGCGCCGAGGGCATCAAGGTCGCGGCCGAGCTGTGCCATGAGCTGCTGGCCGGCGGTGCGCCGGGCCTGCACTTCTACACGCTCAACCGGTCGAAGGCGACGCTCGAGATCTTCGAAGCGCTGCAGATCACCGTCTGACGCGAGCGAAGCGAGCCTGTCAGGCGGGGCCGATCAGGCTCGCCACGAGCGCTGCCGACTGCGTCACGAACGGGACACCGGCGCCCGGTGCGCCGTGCGCGCCAGCGACGTACACACCCTGGACGGGCGTGGTCGGGCCGAGGCGGTGACGGACCGTGCCGCGGCCCTGCCACAGCACGCCGAGCGGCGATCCGCGCCACTGCTCGACGAGGTCGCGCGGCGACAGGTCGACGCGGGTGACGATGTTCTCCCGGATGTCGATGCCGTGCCGGACGAGGGCGTCGACCATGTCCTCGGCGATCTTGCCCCGACCGTGCAGCGTCCACGCCGCACCGCCCTCGGGTGCCTCCCCGCCGGGCCGCACGGTGATCAGCGGTTCGGCGTGGAAGACGATCTCGTGCGGCAGGTCGGGGACGTCGCCCTCCAGGCCCAGGTGGGCCACGACCGGCGGAATGGCCGGCATGGTGCGTTCGACGTACGACGCCAGGGACGGCAGGCGGCGCGGGTCGATCGCGACGACCACGGCGTCCGCCTCGGCCTCGCCGTCCGCCGTGCGGACACCGACGACGCGCCCCTCCCGGATGACCAGGTCGATGACTTCGGTGCTGGTGCGGACGGTGACCTCGCGCAGCGCCAGACGTGCCTCGAGCAGTTCCAGCAGGCGCCGCATGCCGCCGGGGATCCGCCAGCCGCCGAAGGTCTGCTCGAGGTACGACGTCACGCCCACCCAGGAGGGCGTGTTGCGGAGGTCGTGGCCCTCGGCGATCGCCAGGTGTCCGGCGATCAGGGCCAGGCGCTCGTCGCGGAAGTCGTGGCGCAGTCGCTTGTAGAGGGTCTCGCGGATGTCGAACAGGTCGTCGAGGTCCTTGGGGACGGCGCCCTTCGTGCGCGGATCCCAGGGCGTCTCGACGTAGTGCTTGCGCAGCACGTCCCACACCGGGCCGTAGACGTCGACGTGGCGGGCCCACTTCTCGCCGAGCCCGGGCCCCAGGGTGTCCATCGCGGTCATCTGGTCGGCGCGCGAGCCGCCTGGAACCTGCACCGACGTCCTGTCGGCGAAGCGGTGCTCACGCAGCACGGGGAGCGGTTCGAGATCGCAGCCGAGCTCGGTCTCGAGCGGGCGACCGGTCTTGCGGAACAGGTCGCGCAGCGCGGCCGGCACCAGGGTCGAGGTCGGCCCGGCGTCCCAGGTGAAGCCGTCCTGACGGACGGGCGCGAGCGCCCCACCGAGGTGGCCGGCGGCTTCCAGCAGCGCCACCTCGTGGCCCTGCTTGGAAAGGCGGGCGGCGGTGGCCATGCCACCGAGCCCGCCTCCGATGACGACGATGCGTGCCATGGGTGTCCGTTCTAGTCGACGTCGATCGGGGTGGCGCCGGTCAGCGCCAGGAGTTCGTCGTACGACGTCGAGAAGACAGCGGCCGGGTGACCGGCGGCGGCCCAGACGACGTCGTACTTCTGGAGCCATGAGTCGAGGTAGGTCGCGATCGGCGCCGGGTGGGCGATGGGGGACACCCCGCCGATCACCTGGCCGGTGTGCTGCTTCACGAAGTCCGGCTTCGCCCGCCGCAGCTCCGCGCCACCGATCCGCTCGCGGGTGAGTGCCGTGTCGACCCGGTGGGCTCCCGAGGTCAGGATGAGGACGGGAGTTCCGTCGGCATCGAAGAGCAGACTGTTCGCGATCGCACCGACCTCGCAGCCGAGCGCCTCGGCCGCAAGTGCGGCCGTGTGGACCGTGTCGGGCAGAATGACAATCTCGCCGCTGCCGCTGAGGCGCTCGTGTTCCTCGCGGAACCGGGCGATCGAGGGGTGGTCGGCCGACATGGGGAGACCCTATCGACCGGGCCCGCCCGCCGATGGACAGCCCGCCGACGGACAGCCCGCTGATGCAGGAGGAACGATGACCAAGAGACCACCGGCAGTCGAGCTCGCGTGCTGGCTGTTGTGGTTCCTGCTGGCGGCCGGCGCGCTCGTGTGCGTGATGGTCGTGGTCAAGAGCGACGACCTCGGGGCCGTCTGGTCGCCGATGCAGGTCGGTGACAGCACCGTCCAGCCCGTCGAGTTCGTGCCGGTCATCCTGGTCCTGTACGGCGTCACGGCTGTCCTCGCGGCCACCCTGATCGCGCTCTTCCGCACCGGCAACAACTGGGCGCGCCACTCGCTGGCCTGCATCGTCGTCAGCATCTTCGTGGTCACCGTCGCGACCGTGCGGACCGACCCGCCGACGCTCGTGGAGTGGTCCGCGATCGCCGCCGCGGTGCTCAGCGCGGTGACGCTCGTCTTCATCTGGCACCCCCAGAGCCACTACTTCGTGCGTGACGCCGGCCGCGAGCTGGCGCGGAAGGACGCGGCCCCGATCGACTCTTGACGTCGTGTCGGAGCGGGGGTGTACCTTCGAATCGTTCGAACAAGTGTTCGAACTCCGTTCGAAGGAGACCGCGCCGTGGACCAGCAGTTCGCCCCCTCGTTCCAGGTCGGCCCGCACACCTTGCCGGCGACCACCCACAACTACCTCCTTCGCGCGGCGCAGTCGCTCAGCGAGGCCGTGACGGCCAGCGACGTCGCCACGCGCTACGCCTGTGCCCACGTCGCGGCGCTCCGGGCGGCTGCCGCACTGCTGTCGGCGCGGGCGCGCCCGGCCACGGGTCGGATGCGCCACCAGAAGAACGCGTGGGTGCTGCTGGCCGAGGTGGCACCCGAGATGGGGGAGTGGGCGACCTTCTTCGCGGCCGGGGCCACCAAGCGCGCCGCTGCCGAGGCAGGCTCCTCCCGCGCGGCCTCGGCGCGAGAAGCCGATGACCTGGTCCGCGACGCCGATCGCTTCCTTGCCCTGGTCGAGCAAGCCCTGGGCCTGACCCCGCACGCTCCCGTCGGTGAGCAGCTGGTTGTCCGGGCCGTCGGCTGATCTGCCCTCGGGCCCACTAGTGTTTCCCGCATGGCCTCTCGCGAGCAGCGTGGTTCGGTGCGGACTGCCGTCGTCTGGGATGCGCTCGAAGCGGCCCTCGCCGACGGCCCCCGCGACGTGGTCGACCTCGGCGGCGGCACCGGCGGTTTCGCCGTACGACTGGCCGAGTCGGGCCACCGGGTGCGCGTCGTCGACCCGAGTCCCGATGCCCTCGCGGCCCTGGGCCGACGCGCCCAGGAAGCCGACCTGGAGGTCTCGGGCCTGCAGGGTGACGTCACCGACCTGGTCGACGTCGTCGGCGCGGGCAGCGCCGACGTGGTCCTGTGCCACGGGGTCCTCGAGGTCGTCGACCCGGTGCTGGCGCTGGACCACATCGCGCAGGTGCTGCGGCCGGGCGGGCTGCTCAGCCTCGTGGTCGGGCAGCGTCACGCCGCTGTCCTCGCGCGGGCAATGTCCGGGAACTTCGCGCAGGCCCGTGCCCTGCTCGACGGTGTCGAGACGGTCGACCACCGGACCGGTCGTCGTTTCGCCGTGGGTGAGATCGAGGAGTTGCTCGCCGGCGCCGGCTTCGCGACCACCACGATGCACGGGGTGCGGGTCTTCACCGACCTCGTGCCCGCTGCGTTGGTCGACATCGAGCCCGGTGCGGTCGCGGCCCTCATCGAACTGGAGCGCGCGGTCGCCGAGCGCCCGGAGTACTTCCACCTCGCCGCGCAGTTGCACGTGCTCGCTGCACACGCCTGACGAACCCGCACCCCAGGGTCGTCGAGTAGCGGCGAGCGCCAGCGAGCCGCGTATCGAGACGCAGCGATGACCGCTCCGCCCGTCTGCCCGATCCTGCACGTCGACATGGACGCGTTCTACGCAGCCGTCATGATCCGCGACCGACCCGAGCTGCACCGCGTGCCGGTGGTCGTCGGCGGCGGCCACCGCGGTGTCGTCCTGTCGGCGAACTACCCCGCGCGCCGCTTCGGGATCAGGTCCGGCATGTCGGGCACCGAAGCGCGCCGGCTGTGCCCGCACGCGGTCACCATGCCGCCTGACTTCTCCGTCCTGACCCCCGTGTCGCGAGCCATCATGGAGACCTTTCGCACGGTGACGCCCCTGGTCGAGGTGACCTCGCTCGACGAGGCGTTCCTCGACGTGCGGGGAGCGGTGCGGCTGTTCGGTCCGCCGGAGGACATCGCCGAGCTGATCCGGGCGCGCATCCACGCGCAGCACCAGATCACGTGCTCCGTCGGCATCGCTGCGTCGATCTCCGTGGCCAAGCTCGCGAGCCGCCAGGCCAAGCCCGACGGTGTCCGCGTGATCTCCCCGGACCGGTTCGTCGCCGAGGTTCATCCCCTCGATGTCGGCGTGCTCTACGGCGTCGGCGAGGCGACGCGTCAGCGCCTGCTGCGGTTGGGGCTCGAGACAGTGGGGGACGTGGCGGCCATTCCGGTCGACCAGTTGCAGCGGATGGTCGGAGGCCACCTCGGTCATCACCTGCACACGCTGGTGTGGGGGACCGACCGCAGTGAGCTGGTGCCCGGTGGCGCCGGGGTGTTCGGGTTCGGCGAGGGCGAGCCGGAGGGCAGCATGGGCGCCCAGCACACGCTCGCCGTCGACATCCGCGACCGCCGTGCCCTCCATCGCGAGCTGCTGCGCCTCGTGAGCCGGGTCGCGGCGCGCGTTCGTTCCGCGGGCAAGTGCGGCCGCACCGTCGCCATCACGGTCCGCTTCAGCGACTTCACCACGGTCAACCGGTCCCGCACCCTGCGTGAGCCCACCGACGTCACCCAGGAGGTGTACGACGTCGCGGTGGCCCTCCTCGACCTCCTCCTCGACGCCATGGCCCCGCGACGACCGGCGATCCGGCTGGTCGGCGTGCGGGTCGAGGGACTGCGGGCCCGGCAGGAGGGCGACTCCCGGCAGTTGATGCTCGGGGAGCGCGATCCGGGCTGGCCCGACGCCGACCGCGCGGTCGACCGGGCAGCCCTCCGCTTCGGCTCGAGTGCGGTCCGCCGCGCAAGCCTGCTGGGCGCCGGTGAGCGTCGCGACCCTCGCCCGGCGTGGTCCGAAAGGGCCACGGAATGAGCACGAACGCACTATTTCGCGGGACGCCCTACCCCGGCTGCGGATGCCCGCCTACACTTGCTGGAGAGCCAATGGGCGGATCTGCGCCCCGCATGTGTCGGAGGAATCGGTGCCACTCTCAGACGAGGAGTTGCGACTGCTGGAGCAGATGGAGCGCGCCCTCAGCGAGGAGGACCCGAAGTTCGCCTCGACGTTGCGCGGCACTTCACTGCGTCAAGCAGCTCGTCGGCGCGCCATTCTGGCCGGAGTGGTGTTCGCTGTCGGTGTCACCGTGATGATGACCGGTGCCGTCAGCGGCTACTGGCCGGTCGGCGTCGCCGGTTTCGTGATCATGCTTGCCTCGGCCACGGTGCTCCTCACCGCGCTCGGTGGCCACCGCGGCGGCTCGGACCCACAGGTTGCCGCCCATCCGTCCGGTTTCGGCGTCGTCCACGGCGGCCGGAGCAACAAGGCCCGCTCGGGCAAGTCGTCGTCCGGTTTCATGGACACGCTCCAGGCCCGCTGGCGCAGGCGCAAGGAGCGCGGGGGCTTCTGAGTTTGACTGGCCGAGCGCGTGTTCGGCGGTCAGACGGGCGAGCAAGCTCGCCGGCGACGCCTCTCGCCGCGCTGCCGGCTCAGCCCCTCCGTTTCCACATCGAGCGCGGCAACCACTGCGCCCGTCGGCGTTCCCGCGGGGTCACTCCTGCGGCGATCGCCGCTGCCACCATCTCGGCGTCGGTGCTCAGCGTGGACCGCTCCAGGGTCGCGATCGCTCCGGGGCGCGCATAGCGGGCCCGCTCGACGTGCAGCACGAGGCGCTCGAGGGCCTGGGCAGCGTCGGGCGCCACGTCCGGTCCGGTGCGCGGGCGTTCCTCGGCAGGTCCGTCGGGGTCGGCGAGGTGTTCGACGAGGACCGCTCCGACCTCGCGGGGTGAGCGGCCGTCGGGCCAGGGCACGCCGAGGTCAGTCGCGGTCGCTCGCAGTTCGGACCAGACGTCGTCGGGCCCGCCGTCCAGCCGGCTGCGCCGTGCCTGTTGCCGCAACGACCGCGGACCGAACAGGAGCCCGGCGATCAGCAGCAGGACCAGTGCGAGGACGCCGAGGACGATGAGCACGCGCTGGAGGGTGCTGCGACCGTCGTTCTCGTCCTGCCCGGCGTTCGGGTCCTCCGCGTTGGGATCGGCGGGTCGCGTGGTCGGGGCGACGGTCGCCGTACCGCTCGAGCTCTGGGCCGTGCTGTTGGTGGGGATGGACGGCTCCTCGCCGATCCCGTTGACGGGGACGCGCGAGTAGTCCGGCACGTCCTCCACCCGCTCGGACGGAGTGGGCTCGAAGCGCACCCAGCCGGTGCCGGAGAAGTACAGCTCGGGCCACGCGTGCAGGTCATGGCTGCTGTACTCCCAGCGGCCGTCGCCCAAGGGAGTCGGCTCGAGGAACCCGACCGCGACGCGGGCGGGGATCCCGAGCGTGCGCGCCATCACGGCCATGGCCGAGGCGTACTGCTCGCAGTACCCGACCCGGCCCTGTGGGGAGAGGAACGCCTCGAAGGTGCCGTTGCCGGTGCCGTCCGGGGCGCGGCTCACGTCGTAGAGGAAGCCGCCGTCGCGCCGGAACCAGCGCTGCAGCAGCAGCGCGCTCTCGTAGTCGCTCGACGCAGGTGCGGTGACGCTGCGGGCGAGGTCCCGCACGATGGCGGGCACGCCGCGGGGGAGTTCGAGGACCTCCTCGGACACGTCGCCGGTTCGCGAGTTGAGGAAGTACCTGCCGTCGGTGCCGTAGTCCGGCTCGAGGGAGGTCATCGAGTACGACAGGCCCCGGGTGTCGTTGTCCTTTGCGGCGAGGAAGTCCATGGTCGCGGGGTCGAAGCGCCAGTCACCCTCGGCGTCGACGGACGCGGCGGGGAATTGCGTGGGCAGCCAGGTGGAGTCGAACCGCTCGGAGATGTCGAGCTGGTAGTCGTACTCGGTGCGTGGCACGGAGTCGGCCAGTCCGGGCGGCGGCGGCAGTGCTCCGCTCGCGGTGTTCTCGCGGTCGACGTCGCGGTCGCCGTTGCTCCACTCCTGCCCGGTGAAGCGATTGAGCACCGCGACGCGGAGGTACTCGGGGTCGGGGTCGTTGGTCTCGATCTCGATCAGCGGCACGTCCTGCTCGCGTTCGAGGTCGCGTCGCATGTCGGCGATGGGCTTGCGGATCCGGATGTCGCCGTTGCCCTGCCCGGTGCCGAAGTCGAAGATGTCCACGCCGATGACGGGCATGAACGCCGGAACGACGAGGGCCAACGCTGTTGCCGTGATCCCGATCCGGGCGGCACCTGCGCGGGCCGCCTCGCGGACCGGGTTGCCGTGGCCCCACATCGAGTTGTCGTCGGGGCCGATCGTCCGGCCCCACCGCTGCAGCTGGTCGCGGGCATCGAAGTGGAGCAGGGCGAGGAAGCCGATCGCTGCCACGACGAAGCTTCCCCAACCGGGGCCTCCCTCGAGCAGGCCGCTGGGCACGGAGTAGACGGCCAGCAGGGCCAGTCCGGCGGCAGGCACCTTGCGGTAGGTGCAGGCCACCACGTCGACGATCACGATGAACGCCGCCCCGCTCGCGACCAGGAGCGGCCACACCGGGCCGGCCTGCGGACTGATCGGTGCGGCGTAGGTGCGTGCCGCGTCCATGGCGTCACGCAGGGCCCCGCCGACCTCGGCGCCGGGAGCGCCGAAGAACAGGGGGGATCCGGTGATCTGATAGGTCACGAGGGCAGCCGCAGCCACCGTCTGCACCAGCGCGACCACCCATCGAGGCAGGTTGCGCCACCGCAGCAGCGCGCCGAGGACACCGACCACCAGGGCGACCGCGGCCAGGCGGCGGAGGTACGTGCCGGGCTCGGTCAGGAAGCCGTGCCAGGCGGTGAGTGCCGCCCAGGTGGTGACCGCGGCGACCGCACCCATGACCAGGGTGGAGGACAGGGTGGGGCGCGGACCGCTCATCGGCCGGCTCCGCCCCGTGCGGGTGCGCGGCCGAGGTCGCCCCAGGCGGCATCGAGTCGATCACGCGGGCCCATTCCGGCCGCGCGCCAGCCGAGCACGCCCAGCAGCGACGCCGCAGCAGCCGGTCCCGCGCTGCCGCGGGTCGCCGACCACTGCTCGACATCGAGTACGACGCCGAGGGCGACCCCGGCGTCGTGGCGGATCCGGCGCAGTGAGGCCGTGTCGCCACCGATCATCGCGCCGAGGACGGCAGCGACGACGCCCCCACGGGACTGGTCACCGCACCAGCTGACGTCGAGGGAGCCGCGGGTGGTCGTGGTGAGGACCGCGAGCTTGCGCAGCGATTCCTCGGCCCCGGTCGCCTCGGTGCCGGCCGCGGTGGCGAGCTGGACGGCGTACCCGTGCTGCTCGAGGTGGACCACCAGGGAGGCGGCCACGACGATGGCTGCCTCGAAGCTGGATGCGGGTCCCTGGCCGCGGTGGGCGTAGTTGCGGTTGTCGATCAGCACCGTGGCGTGGGCCTCCCACGGCTGCTCCTCGCGGCGCACCATCAGCTCGCCCACACGTGCGGAGCTGCGCCAGTGGACGCGGCGGAGGTCGTCGCCGCGGCGGTACTCGCGCACGCTGACGTCCTCGGCCGACCCCGACGCGAAGGCCTGGGGCCGGTGCTCGCCTGCTCCCTGCCAGCCGCCGGTCAGGGGGATCGGCCGCAGGGGGAGTACCCGCGGTGTCACGATCAGGTCCGCTGTACCGGCGATCGAGCGGCGCCGCTCGACCAGGCCGAAGGGATCGGTGATGCGCAGGCTCAGCGGGCCGACGACGTACTGACCACGCAGGTCGGCGCGGACCGGGTAGCTCACGGTGCGTTCCCACCGCTGGCCCAGGCCCTGCAGCACGAAGCGAGGCCGGTTGCCGAGGGCATAGGGGAGGGCGTCCTCGACCAGGAGGGCGCCGTCGGATCGCCCGCGGTCGCTGGCGATGGTGAGGTCGATGCGGGCGGACTCGCCGGCCCGCAGGAGCCGCGGCCACACCGACCGGGTGACGGTGGGATCGTGCTTGCGGCGGCTCACGACCAGGGCCGCGATGAGCGGCAGGCTGAGCACCAGCACTCCCACACGGGTCAGCGCCGGCTGCCCGAACACCAGGGCACAGGCCACCGCGGTGAGACCCGCCGCGACGAACGCTCGTCCGCGGAGGGTCAGGGAGGACAGGCTGGGGCGCACCATGTCAGGCAGGGGAGTCCGGCACCGGAACCTGTGCAGCGATGGCCTCGAGGATCGACGAGGCGCCCCGACCGCCGACGGCGGCCTCGGCGCTCGGGAGCAGGCGGTGGGCCAGCACCGGCTGCAGCAGGGCGCGTACGTCGTCGGGGAGCACGTAGTCGCGGTGGTGCACGGCGGCGCGGGCCTTCGCGGCGCGGACCAGGTGCAGGGTGGCGCGCGGCGATGCGCCCAGCAGCAGTTCGGGGCTCTCGCGGGTCGCGGCCGTCAGTGCGACGGCATAGCGCTGGACGGCGGGTGACACGTGGACGCGGGCGACGATGGCGCACAGGCGACGGATCTCGGCGCTGTCGGTGACCGGGCCGAGGTCGTCGAGCGGGTTGGTGGTGCCGTGGCTCTCGAGCATCGCGATCTCGGCTGCGGGCACCGGGTAGCCGACGGAGACCCGCGCGAGGAAGCGGTCGCGCTGGGCCTCGGGCAGCGGGTAGGTGCCCTCCATCTCGACCGGGTTCTGCGTCGCGATCACCATGAACGGCGACTCGAGCTGGTAGGTGACGTTGTCGACCGTCACCTGGCGCTCGGCCATGCACTCCAGCAGCGCTGACTGGGTCTTGGGCGAGGCGCGGTTGATCTCGTCACCGATGACGACATTGGCGAACACGCCGCCCGGACGGAACTCGAAGGCGCGCGTCGACTGGTTGTAGACCGAGACGCCGGTGATGTCCGAGGGCAGCAGGTCGGGCGTGAACTGGATCCGGCGGACCGTGGAGTCGATGCTGCGGGCCAGCGCCTTGCTCAGCATCGTCTTCCCGACGCCCGGCACGTCCTCGATCAGCAGGTGGCCCTCCGCGAGCATCACGATGATCGAGGCGGTCACGACGTCGCTCTTGCCCTCGATGACCTTCTCGACGTTGGCGCGGATCCGGCCGGCAACCCGGGCAACGGACTCGACGTCGCTCTCGGTCATCGGTGGGCTGATCTGGGACTCCACGTCGTCTCCCTCGTCGTGCTGTGGATCGGTGGAGTCACCCTACGGCGCGAGTGGGTGCGCGCGCCGTCCTCCACTCCGATCCGCCGTGGCGGCGTTTTCGCTCCACTTCTCCTCCACTTCGCTCCACCCCGCTCGCCAGGCCTCTGACCTGCGGTTTCTTGCGCGCGCCGGCCCGCCGGGGACCGTCGGACGGCCCTCGTCGTGGTGAAAGGTGGTTGACGGTGGAGCAAAGTGGAGTACTGTGGGGGAAAGTGGAGGACAGACCACACGTTGACTGGCTGGGGGTGCCGGATGCTCTTCATGGGCACCTACACCCCGAAGCTCGATGACAAGGGCCGCCTGTTCCTCCCGGCGAAGTTCAGGGATCGACTGGCGGAGGGCATCGTGGTCACACAGGGACAGGACAAGTGCCTGGTCGTCTGGCCGACCGATGTCTTCGCCGCTGAAGCCGAGCGGGCCTCCGCCCGGCCGATGACCAACCGCGCCGCCCGCCGCTACGCCCGGGTCCTCTTCGCCGGCGGCGACGAGAGCACCCCGGACAAGCAGGGACGGATCGGGATCCCGGCCCTCCTTCGCGAGTACGCCGCGCTCGAGCGCGACGTCGTCGTGATCGGTGTGCGCGACCGCCTCGAGATCTGGAACCCGACCGCATGGCGCGAGTTCCAGCTCGAAGCCCTGGAGGAGTTCGCCGACCTCGACGAGGACGACGACTAGCAGCACCGGCACCACCAGCGCCGTTCACAACTCAATCGCGGATCCGCAGGACGAGGTCTCAGCCCGCTCCCGCTCCCGGCACCCCGATGTCGACCCCCACCTGGGACACCTTCCCCGGTACCAGGCGGTCACGGCGACACCGGAAACCCGGCCTTCTGGGGCACTTCCCCGGCACCAGACGGCACCCGAACACACGCCGGCACGGGAGCGGGCAGGGACCTGGCTCTGCGGATCCGCGTCATTTCCGAAGCACCAAGTACTCAAAGGGTCGAAACCATGAGCGTGATGCGCACGCACGCACCGGATGTGTCCGGTGAGCGTTCGGTGCCGCCGCGCGTCCGGGAACAGGCGCGTGAGGCGCTGGTCCTGATGGCCTTCTCCCTGGCGGTCTCCCTCGCGTGTTCCCTGCTCCTTCTCGCCACCCACCTCGCAGGGCGCTGACGCGAGATGAACGCTCCACGCCACGTCCCCGTCCTCCTCGACCGGGTCGTCGCCCTGCTGGCGCCCGCACTCGACCACCCCGGTGCGGTGCTCATCGACGCGACCCTCGGGCTCGGTGGTCACAGCGAAGCCGTCCTGGAGCGCTGTCCGCAGGCCCGGGTGGTCGGCATCGACCGCGACCCGCAGGCGCTGGCCATGAGCCGCGAGCGGCTGGCGTCGTACGGCGACCGGTTCACCGGCGTGCACGCGGTCTACGACGAAATCGCCGACGTGATCGCCGACCTCGGCCTGCGCGAGGTCGCCGGGGTGCTCTTCGACCTCGGTGTCTCCTCGATGCAGCTCGACCTGCCCGAACGGGGCTTCGCGTACTCCGTCGACGCGCCGCTCGACATGCGCATGGACGGCACGACCGGGCCGACCGCGGCCGACGTCCTCAACACCTACAGCGCAGCTGACCTGACCCGCATCCTGCAGAGGTACGGCGAGGAGAAGATGGCCAAGCGGATCGCCGCCGCCGTCGTGCGGGAGCGGGAGATCGAGCCGTTCACCAACTCGGCGCGCCTGGTGGAACTGCTCTACGCATCCATCCCCGCGCCGGCCCGCCGCACGGGAGGGCACCCCGCGAAGCGCACCTTCCAGGCGCTGCGGATGGAGGTCAACGACGAGCTCCGGGTGCTCGAGCGGGCGATGCCGGCGGCCGTCGAAGCGATCGGGCTCGGTGGTCGCGTGGTGGTCGAGTCCTACCACTCGCTCGAGGACCGGCTGGTGAAGCGGACGTTCGCCGACGCCACCCGCTCGACCGTCCCCGACGACCTGCCGTTCCTGCCCGAGGGGTCCGAGCCGTCGTACCGCCTGGTCACGCGGGGCGCGGAGCAGGCCAACGAAGCGGAGATCGAGGAGAACCCTCGCGCCGCCTCCGTCCGACTTCGCGCCATCGAGCGCACCCGCAGCGCACGTCCGGGCACCACCTCATCCGGCAAGGGAGCCGCATCATGAGCACCGCATCCGCCCTCCGCAGTCGCTTGCCGCATGCCGCGCCCCGGCTGGCCCAGGCTGCGCTGGAGCGTGCGCGGCTCACGGTGGTGCCGCGTCGTCGTACGGCGGCGCCCCGGGTGCCGTTCGTGACGTTCGTGAGCATCATCCTGCTCGCGGGAGTCATCGGGCTGCTGTTGTTCAACACCTCGATGCAGCAGGCGTCGTTCCGCGCGACGGCGCTCGAGAAGCAGGCGACCGATCTGAGTGCCCAGCAGGAAGCGCTCGAGATGGACATCCAGGAGCTGCGCGGGCCCCAGCGGGTCGCGCAGGCGGCCCAGAAGCTCGGCATGGTGATCCCGTCGACGCCCGCAGGCGTGTTGCATCTCGGGAGCGGCAAGATCTCCGGAAACCCGACGCCTGCGTCGGCCGAGGACAGCATCCCGCTGGCCACGCCCGGTCCTCGCAAGCCGGAGTCGCTCAAGCCCAGGACGGTGAAGGTGAAGGTCGGCAAGGTCGGCAAGGTCAGCGCCGGCAGCGACGGCGCGCCCGCCCGGAATCGTTGATCCGTCCGCCTAGGTTGGACACTCCCCGGGCCCCTAGAAGACGTCAGCGACCAGGACGAGAGCGTTGAGCCGAACGAATCCCCTCCGCCAGAACCGCACCTCCGGTGCGGTGCGTCGCGGATCGCCCCAACGGCGGATGCAGATCGGCTTCCTGCTGATCGCGATCGTGCTGTCCGTGTTCGCTGCCCGGCTGGTGCAGTTGCAGGGAATCGACCCCCGGGACTACGCCCAGATGGCGGCTGCCGAGGGGTCCCAGATCGTCGCGCTGCCGGCCACGCGCGGTGAGATCCTGGACCGCAACGGCGAGGCCCTGGCGGAGACCGTCGACGGCCGGATGATCGTGGCCGATCCGGCGGTCACCGCCGCGGTCGCACCCGAGCTCGCGACCCTGCTGTCCGACCGCCTCGGGGTCGACTACTTCGAGACCCTCGAGCGACTCCGCACCAAGGGCAGTCGTTTCCAGTACGTCGCCCGGCAGGTCCCCGCCAGCAAGGCCGAGAAGGTCGTGTCGGATGTCGCCGCGAAGTTCAAGGACGCCAAGGGTCGCCCGTTCGCCGGACTGATGACCGAGCGTGACCCGCTGCGGATCTACCCGAACGACGAGGTCGCCGCCAACGTGCTCGGCTTCCTGGGCACGCCCAAGAACGACGGGTCCGCGCAGGCGCTCGCTGGCCTCGAGGACTCGTTCGACCGCTATCTCTCGGGCAAGGATGGCGAGGCGCGTTACCAGGTCGGCGCCGGCAACCAGATCCCGCTCGGCGACAACACGGTGACGCCGGCCGTCGACGGCAAGGACCTGCGCACGACGATCGACCGCGACCTGCAGTTCTATGCCCAGCGCGTCCTCCAGCAGACCGTCGTCCGCGCGGCTGCGAAGTCCGGCATCGCGATCATCATGGACAGCCGGACCGGCCAGCTGCTCGCCCTGGCCGACTACCCGACGTACGACGCCTCGGATCCCTACGAGTACGCCGAGGAGCTCTACAAGTCCTCCGCCCTCACCGACGTCTACGAGCCTGGTTCGGTCGAGAAGGTGCTGACGATCAGTTCGCTGGTCGACGCCGGGCTGGCGTTCAAGGAGCAGAAGTTCCGGGTCCCGGGCCAGCTGAACCGCCAGGACCGACCGATCGGCGACTACTGGGACCACGGGACGATCAGGCTGACCCTGGCCGGCATCATCGCGAAGTCGTCCAACATCGGCACGGTGCTGGCCGCCGACCAGTTCAAGAAGGGCCAGTTGCGGTCCTACCTCGAACAGTTCGGCCTCGGCCAGCAGACCGGCGTCGGCCTCGGCGGCGAGACCAAGGGCCTCCTCCCGAAGGGCGACGCCTGGACCTCGCAGGTCGGCGACCGCATTGCCTTCGGCCAGTCCCTGTCGGTCAATGCGGTCCAGATGATCACCGCGATCAACACGATCGCCAACGGCGGCGTGCGGCTCGATCCCAGCCTGGTCCAGGGCGAGGCGACGACCGATGAAGGAGCCAAGGTCGGTAGCGAGGCCGCTGGCAGTCGCCGCGTCATCAGCGCTGATGCGGCCCGCGAAACCATGCTGATGATGGAGCGCGTGGTCGACCCGGACGCCGGTGTCGCCCCGCGCGCGGCGGTCCCCGGCTACCGGGTCGCAGGCAAGACCGGTACCGCGCAGCGGGTCGGCGAGGAAGGCCGGTACGACGGCAGCACCTCGGTCTCGTTCGCCGGCTTCGCACCTGCCGACGACCCGCGGTTCACGATCTACGTCGTCGTCCACAGCCCGCGTCAGGGCAGCGGCGGTGGCAGCGTGGCCGGTCCGGCGTTCTCGAAGCTGATGAGCTACACCTTGCGTCGGTACGGCGTTCCGCCGACCGGCGCCAAGCCCAACCAGACTCCGGTCGAGTGGTGAGCGGCCCGACCACCCGCCCGATCCACCCGCCGCTGACGTCCCTCGACGCCATCGCCCGGGCGCTGGGGCTGGCGCCCGTCTTCCCCGGGGTGGACCTGCTCGGGATGACGCTGGACTCGCGCCGCGTCCAGCCGGGCGACCTGTACGCCGCACTGCCGGGCAGCCGCGCCCACGGTGCCTCGTTCACCGAGCAGGCCCACGCGGCGGGTGCCGCGGCCGTGCTGACCGACCCGTCCGGGCTGGCCGACGCGTCGGGCTGGTTGCCGGTGCTCGTGGTGGACGATCCGCGCAAGGTCCTGGGCGCGGTGGCCGCGCTCATCTACGGGGAACCCGCCGCGGCGCTCACCACCATCGGCGTGACCGGCACCCAGGGCAAGACCACGGTCACCCGGCTCCTCGACGGCGGCCTGCTGGCCAGCGGGATCCGCAGTGCCGTGGTCGGAACCGTCGGCACCCGGATCGCCGGTGAGGAGGTCAAGACCGCCCTGACCACCCCCGAGGC
>JAKFEI010000311.1:0-2503 GCA_036675765.1 Nocardioides sp.
CACACCGACGCCAGCACCACCTGCGTCGGCACCGGTCCCGCGGACACGGCCTGCACCGGCAGCCCGGTCACCGCGGCCGCCTCCTCGGCCTCGGCGCAGACGCTCGACACGACGCTGAGCAATCAGACGACGGGCGGCGGAGCGTTCACCCAGCAGGTCCAGGTCACGTCGTGCGCTCCTGCGGCCTTCACCAACACCACGACGAGCGGTGATCCGCTGCTTCCGCGCAATCGCGTGACTCGCAACGTGACCGACAAGTGGGGCACGACGAGTGCGGCGGCCTTCGACGGCAGCACGCAGTACGCCGCGGACGTGATCTCGACGACGACTGCGGCGGTCGCCTCGGCGTCGTACACGATCGGACTGTGGTTCAAGGCGGCACCCGGCAGCGCGGGAGGCGGACTGCTCTCCCTGAACGCCAGTCCTGTCGACAGCACCAGCGCCGGCGCCAACCCGAGCGTCTACCTCGATCCGTCCGGACGTGTCCGGGCGCGCTTCGACGGTGTACCGATCCTGATCATCCCCGTGATCCTGACGGTCGCCTCGGGTGCGGGGACTGACTACCGCGACGGCCAGTGGCACCACATCGCGCTCACCGTGGGACGCAGCATCCTGGCGACCGACCTGCGGCTCTACGTCGACGGCGCCGTGGTCGACACGGCGCTCGGAGTGACCCTTCTCGTGGGCACCGGTTCGGCAGCGTGGTGGCACGTCGGGTGGACCGACACCACGGGGCTCCTCGGACTCGGCAATCCAACGCCGTACTTCACGGGCTCGCTGTCCGGTGTCTTCCGGACGACGACCGCGCTGTCCGCCGCAGCCGTCTCGACCCTGGCGGGAGCCGCGTCGTCGACGGCGTACGCCTCTGCGTTGAGCGGGGCCCAACATGTGTGGATGCTCGCTGAGGGGCGTACGGCGACCTTCGCGTCCGCGATCGCCTACGTGACCGGTGGCAACCCCTGCGCGCACGTTCGACTGGGTTGGACCCTGGGTGGGACCACAGCGTTCACGCCGACGGCGCTCGCTTCCCTGACGAGCTCCGGCTGGCTGCCTGCCAGCCCGGCCGCCGCACCCGCTGGGGGAGCGAGCCACATCCTCGCCACGTCGTACTCCCGTGTCCCGACGGGGTACGACACCGACGTCGCGCGCCTGGAGCTGGTCACGGCGTTCGGCCACCGCGCGAGCCTGTCGGGAAGCAGCTGGCGCCTGCTGTTCGAGTGGACCACTGCGGTGCTGCTCGGATGAGTGCGAACAGGTGGGCGCGAATCGCCGCCGCCGTGGCTGTGACGGCGGCCCTGGCGCTGCTGGTGTCGTGGCGCATCGACGGCGGCCGTTGGGTGCACGTCGAGTCGCCGTCCATGGGAACGGCCGCACCGGTCGGCTCACTGCTGTGGATTGCGCCGGTCGACACCGACACCCTCGAGGAGGGCGACTTCATCACCTTCCGCCCGCCCGGGCGCGACGCGCTCTACAGCCACCGCGTGCTGGCGACGTACGACGACGGGTCGTTCACCACCAAGGGCGACATCCCGGGCCCGGACCCGTGGCGACTGACGGCCGCGGACGTGGTCGGGGAGGTCCGGATGACGTGGTGGGGCGTGGGCTGGCTGGTGGTTGCCGCGCCGGTCCTGCTGGGTGGACTCGCCGTCGTCATGGTTGCTCGCGCGACCGTCGGGCCGACGTGGCGACTCCCCGTCACGATGATGCTCGCCTCGACCGTCGTCAGCATTGCCGTGGCCGTTTACCACCCGCTGATCGGCGCTCAGCGCATCGCCTTCGCCCCCGAAGGGAGCACGGCGCGAGCCACCTATGTCGGCACGGGGCTGTTGCCCGTCAGGCTCTCCACCCACGGCGGCGAGAGCGCTCCGCTGTCCGCGGGTGAAGTCGGCACCGTCGTCGTACGCGACCCGGACGAGGACGGAATGCTGGAGGTCACCATCGAGCCGGCGGTGCCGATGTGGTGGTGGGCCGTGCTCGTGCTCGGATGCCTGACGCCGGCGGCGGTCCGGACCGCCGGGCACCAGCGCCCCCGCGACGGTGTCCCGGCGGTGCCGCACTAGGCTTCCGGCGTGCCAGCGATCGGAGTCTTCGCCCTCCAGGGCGACGTCCGGGAACACCTGCAGACCCTGACCGCCCTGGGTGCCGCCGCGTTCCCCGTACGACGCCCGCGGGAGCTGGACCAGTGCGACGGCCTCGTGCTGCCGGGTGGGGAGTCGACCACGATGGCGAAGCTTGCCCGCACGTTCGAGCTGCTCGACCCCATCCGGGAGCGGGTGAAGGCGGGCATGCCGACCTTCGGCACCTGCGCGGGGATGATCCTGCTGGCCGACCGGATCGAGGGCGGGACGGCCGATCAGGAGACGATCGGCGGGCTGGACGTCACCGTGCGCCGCAACGCCTTCGGGCGCCAGGTCGACTCCTTCGAGGCCGACCTCGACTTCGCCGGATTCCCGGCGCCGGTGCACGCCGTCTTCATCCGCGCGCCGTGGGTGGAGCAGACCGG
>JAKFEI010000512.1:0-2495 GCA_036675765.1 Nocardioides sp.
GATCCTCGCCTCATGGGCCTGGCCCGGACAGTTCTGCTTCGCGTACGACGTCCTGCCGCCTGCCGTGACGCGCCACACCGCTGACCAGGGCTGGTCGGCCAGGCGCTCGATGCGGTCGGGAACGCCCACGGCACGACCGACGAACGAGCACAGCTCGGCAAGGAACTCGTCGGTTCCCCACACGGCGCTCGTCCACGTGCTCACCTGCGCAGCGTGACCCACACTGCGGCCGGATGCCAGCGGTTTGCGACCCACGGCACCGCAGACGCGGATCAACGGCCGGGCATGACTCCTCTCGGCGGCCCGCCGCCCGAGAAACCGCCCGGACCGCCGAACTCGATCCGGTCACCACCCCGGTCCTCGTTGTCGGCCGACGGGAGGTCGGCGCCGAGGTCCGCCAGCACGACCTCCTCGCCAGGATCGAGCCCGTCGACGATCTCGACCTCGGTGCTACCGACGATGCCCGCGGTGACCCGCGTTCGCCGGGCCTGGCCTGCATCGAGAACGGTCACGGCACCGTCGACGACTGCCGACGCGGGCACGGTGACGACGTCGTCGGCGCTGCCCACGACCACGGCCACCACGGCAGGAATCCCATCGGGCAGGGAGAGGTCGCGCCCATCGAGGGTCACCTCGACGGCATAGGTCGGGTCCTCCCCCGAATCGGAACTGGCGGGGATGTTCTCGACCCGGGTGATCGAACCCTTCAACGCCGCGCTGGCGCCGGCCGGCGTGACGTCGACCTCGGCGCCAGCCGTCAACTGGGCAGCCTGGGTGGCGGTGACCGCGAGGGACACCGTGGTCAGGCCGGGCGCGACGAGGATCGCGACGGTGTCGCCGCTCGAGACCGACCCGCCAGGGGCGACCGCGAGGGACACCACCTTGCCCGCAGCGGGTGCCCGGACCACGGCTGCACGGAGGCTCGCCTGCGCCGAGGCCAGTTCGGCTGCGGAACGGTCGATCGAGGCCTGGTCCTGTGCCAGCGTCGCGGCGGTCACGGTGCGGGTGGCCTGACTGTTCGGCGCACCGCCGCTGTCCCCGCCGCTGGGAGCGGCAGCGCCCGTGTCGGCGCCCGTGTCGGCGCCCGTGTCGGCGCCCGTTTCGGCGCTGCCATCGGAACCCGCACCGTCCTGGTCCGGTGCCCCCACGGCTCCGAGCGCGGCCGTCAGCGTCCCGCCGAGGGTCTCGAGCGCGGTCTGCAGCGAGGCCTGAGCCGTCGCGGTCGCGGCCTGCGCCGACTGCACCGCGGCCAGAGCCGCCTGGCATTGATCGCTGACGCCGCTCGACGTACCCAAGTCCTCGGACGCCTCGTCGGACGCACCGTCCGTCTCCGTGTCCGTCGGCTCGGTGGGCGTCTCGGTCACCGCGCACACCTGCTGCTGTGCCGTCAGTGCCTCGGCACCGGTGGCCAGCGCAGCGCTGGCTGCCTTCTGGGCCGCGATCACCGCGTCCTGCTGCGCGGCCAGCCGGGCGAGGAGGGCGGCGTTCCCGGGCTTGGGCGAACCCGTGTCCTGCGTCGGCTGGGCCGACGCCCTTGCTGCTGGAGTCGACGCCGCGGACGTGTCGGTGGTGGACGCGGTCGCTGTCGAGACCGCACTGGTCTGTGCGTCGCGGTCCTCGGCGAGCTGTGCCTTCGCCTTCGCGAGATCGGACTTCGCCCGATCGACCGCTGCCCGGAGCGCTGCCCGGTCCAGGACGGCGATGACGTCGCCCTTCTCGACCGAGTCGCCCTGCTCGACCGGCACCCTGGCAACGGTTCCACTCGTGCCGAAGGCGAGGTCAGACCGGCCACTCGACTCGATCACCCCGGTCAGGCTGAGCACCTGGTCGACGTCGCCGACGCTGGCCGCGACAGTGCGGTACTGCGACGCTTCGTCGGACATGGCGCCGTACGCAGCAATCCCTGTGCCCGCCAAGGCCAGCGCAGCCAGGGGCAGCGCCACGCGGCGGGTCCGGATCAGCGCCCGCACTGGTCGTTCACCGCGTCACTGACCTGGATCGTCCTTGCGGTCACCGCACCGGCGTCGTCGGCATCACCGTCGACGCGAACGCAGCGGCCCACCGTCAGCGCTGTCGCGTCCGAGGCCACCTGTTTCGTGTAGGTCGTGTCGCTGCCGACCGTCACCGTCACGTCGCCGTCGTTGCCCTTGACCACGAATGCCGTGGCGGTCACTGACGTCACTTCACCGTTGGTTCCGAATGCGCCCATCCGGCCGCCGTCCGGCATGCCCGAGGGACGGTCGGTGGGCAGGTCGCTCGGCAGGTCGCTCGGGAAGTCACTCGGCAGGTCGGTCGGTCGCAGGCCGCCACCCGGACCACCGCCGAACATGCCCACGGCGTCGCAGCCGTCGTCCCCGGCGGCCACGATCGCGACGGTCGCGGCATCGACCTCGGTCGGCCCAGCGGTTTCCGTCGCGGACGCGTCCCCCGCCGTGGCGCTTCGTACGACGACACACACGCCGGCCTTGACGTCGGCCAACGTGCCGGCCACCTGG
>JAKFEI010000478.1:0-2482 GCA_036675765.1 Nocardioides sp.
CCGGCACCACCGCCGGCAGCGGAGTCCTGGCCGCCCTCGACGAGGGCCAGCGAGCGCAGCGCGAAGCTGCGGATCACGGCGAGCTCGGTCTTGAGCCGGGCGAGCCGGTCGCGCACGATCGGGTCGTCGACGGAGCCGTTGTCCCTTGCCCGGGCAATGACGGTCTCGAGCTCGCGCTCGAAGCCGACGGTCTGGCCCAGCGTCGAGACGCCGCGCTCGAACCCGAGCAGGCCCATCGCCACACCCCAGCCGCGACCCGGATCGCCCACGACCATGTCTCCGGCGGTGCGGGCACCGGTGAAGAAGACCTCGTTGAACTCCGAGCCACTGGTGAGCTGCTCGATCGGCCGGATCTCGACGCCGTCCTGGTCCAGCGGGACGAGCAGGAACGACAGGCCCTGGTGACGCGCTGATCCCGGTTCGGTGCGCGCGACGACGAAGCACCAGTCGGACAGGTGGGCCAGCGAGGTCCACACCTTCTGGCCGTCGATCACCCACTCACCCGTGGAGTCGTCGATCCGCGCCTTCGTCTGCACGTTCGCGAGATCGGACCCGGCGCCGGGCTCGGAGTAGCCCTGCGACCAGAGTTCACGGACGGCGACGATCTCGGGCAGGAAGCGCTTCTTCTGCTCCTCGGTGCCGAACGCAATGAGAGTGGGGCCGAGGAGCTGCTCGCCGAGGTGGTTCACACCGGCTGGAGCATTGGCCCGGGCGTACTCCTCGTGGAAGATCACCTGCTGCCACAACGACAGCCCGCGGCCGCCGTACTCCTTCGGCCAGCCGACAGCCGTCCAGCCGTGCTCGGCGAGCAGCCGGTTCCAGGCCAGTCGTTCCTCGTGCGCCTCGTGCTCGCGCCCCGGGCCGCCTCGGCCCCGCAGGTCGGCCCACTCGCCGGTCAGGTGCTCGGCCAGCCACGAGCGGATCTCCGCACGGAAGGCACGATCCTCGGCGCTCTCGGTCAGGTCCACGTCGCCACCATACCAAGCAAATGCTTGGTAGGGTGCAGCCATGGACACGATTCCGGCCGTCTTGCGCAGGGCCGCGGACCAGTACGGCGAGAAGCCGGCGTACGTCGACGGTGACCGCACAGTCTCGTTCACCGGGATCCTGGAGCTCGTCCGACGCACCGCGGCCGGCTATCGCGAGCGCGGCTTCCAGCCCGGTGAACGCGCCGCGATCTGGGCACCGAACAGCATCGACTGGGTCGTCGCAGCCCTCGCCGTCTCCTACGCCGGCGGGACGCTCGTCCCGCTGAACTCCCGCTACACCGGTCACGAAGCCGCCGACATCGTCGAGCGGTCGGGCACCACCCTGGTGATCGTTGCCGACGGCTTCCTGGGCCGCCGCCAGGTCGAGGAGCTCCGGAGCGCCTCCAGCCTGAGCAACGTCCGCGAGGTCATCGACATCGCCGTTCTGGCGGACGTCGCCGTCGAGCCCGGTGACATCGACGCCATCGCCACCGCCGTCACTCCAGATGACATCGCCGACATCCTCTTCACCTCGGGCACGACCGGGCAGCCGAAGGGAGCCATGAGCGCGCACCGCCAGACCGTGGGAGTCGCGCAGGCGTGGGGTGAGCTCGGCGGCGTGACCGCGGACGACCGCTATCTGGTGGTCAACCCGTTCTTCCACTCGTTCGGCTACAAGGTCGGCATCGTCACCGGGCTCACCACCGGCGCCACGCTCTACCCGCTGGCCACCTTCGACGTCGACAGGACGATGGCGCTCATCGAGTCGGCGCGGATCACCGTGCTGCCGGGAGCACCTGCGATCTACCAGTCGATCCTGGCCGCACCGAGCCGCGCTGACCACGACCTCAGTTCCCTGCGGCTGGCCGTCACCGGAGCCGCGGTCGTGCCCGTCGTACTCATCGAGCGGATGCGCGCGGAGCTGGACATCGACACCGTGGTCACGGCGTTCGGCATGACCGAAGCGGTCGTGGTGACGATGGCCCGCGACGGCGATCCCGCTGAACTGGTCGCCACCACCTGCGGACGCGCGATCCCCGGGATGGAGGTCACGATCGACGCAGCGGACGGCGAGGCCGGTGAACTCCTGGTACGCGGCGACTTCGTGATGCTCGGCTACCTCGACAACCCCGAAGCAACCGCCGAGGCGATCGACAGCGACGGATGGCTCCACACCGGCGACATCGGCGTACTCGACGACCAGGGAAACCTGCGGATCACCGACCGGCTCAAGGACATGTACATCTCCGGCGGCTTCAACGTCTATCCCGCCGAGGTCGAGCAGGCACTGATGCGGATGGAGGGCATCACCGACGTCGCCGTCATCGGTGTCCCCGACGAGCGCATGGGCGAGGTCGGCAAGGCGTACGTCGTCGGCACGCCCACACCCGAGGAGGTCATCGCCTTCGCGAAGGACCGGCTCGCCAACTTCAAGGTGCCGCGCATCGTCGAGCACCTCGACGCACTGCCCCGGAACCTCGGGGGCAAGGTGCTCAAGAACGAGTTGAGGCGTC
>JAKFEI010000539.1:0-2477 GCA_036675765.1 Nocardioides sp.
CGGCGGTGATCCGGCCACCGACGGTCAGCCGGTAGCTGGTGTCGTCGAGGTCGAAGTGGATGTCAGCGACGACGGCGTTGAAGTGCTCGTCGGCGACCGGGTCGTGGATCAGGACGTGCTCGCCGGGCTCCAGGCCACGGCCCAGGTCGAGTGCCTGGTGGCTGACAGCGAGCGATCGGCTGCGACGCGTGAACGGGCTGAGTGCCACGTTGATCTGCTCCACGGTGTCCTCCTGGGTGCGGTCCCGACATGGAGATCAACCGTTGTGCGCCCCGGTCGTTACGGCGGCGCGGGTCACCAATGGACTAGTCCTTTGTGACTAGTCCGCATGGTCCGATCGGTAGTCATCCGTTTGAAATGGCGCTAGGTTGGGTACTGACACCCAAGAGGTAACGACGTGGCCAAGCCCACCGCCACACCACTCTCGAACACCGGGAGTAATCCGTGTCCGTTGTGTCGGAAGTACCCACCATCCCGTCCGTCTTCCTGGGCCACTCCTCGCGAGTG
The DNA here is from genome assembly GCA_036675765.1 of Nocardioides sp. Taxonomy (GTDB): domain Bacteria; phylum Actinomycetota; class Actinomycetes; order Propionibacteriales; family Nocardioidaceae; genus Nocardioides. The sequence continues at coordinate 508 of JAKFEI010000539.1, forward strand.
ACCCCTGCCGAAGGCGGCTCCCCTCCGGTTCGCTCGGAGGATCGCAAGGCCCGGACCGCCGACCTGCTCGCGCAGGCCGCCCGCAGTTCCGGTCCGGATCGTGATGCCCTGCTCGAGCAGGTCATCGTGCTCAACATCCCGGTCGCCCGCACCCTGGCCGGGCGCTACCGCAACCGCGGCCAGAGCCTGGAGGAGCTCGAGCAGGTCGCCTGTCTGGCCCTGACCCGCGCGGTTCAGGGCTTTGACCCCGAGCGCGGTGACGACCTGCTGGTCTTCGCCGTCCCGACGATCCTGGGCGAGCTGAAGCGTCACTTCCGCTCGGCCGGCTGGGCCGTTCGTCCACCGCGTCGCGTCCAGGAGATCCGGCCGCGGATGACGATGGCCGAGGAGGAGCTGGCCCAGCGGCTGGGCAGGTCGCCGCGGCCCTCGGAGGTCGCTGCCGAACTGGGCTGCTCCGTCGAGGAGGTCCGGGAGGCCGTCGCCTGCCGCGACCTCGTACACGCTTCCTCGCTCGATGAACCGGCGTCGGAGTCGGGCAGCCCGCTCGGCGACCTGCTCCCGCAGATCGATCCCGGGTTCGCCCAGAGTGAAGCGGTCGCCATGCTGGCGCCGGCCTGTCGCAACCTGAAGGGCCGGGACCGCCGCATCCTCCGGATGCGGTTCTACGACCAGCTCACCCAGCAGCAGATCGCCGACGAGCTCGGCGTGACGCAGGTGCAGGTCTCGCGCCTGTTGCAACGCATCTTCACCGACCTGCGCCGGTCGGTGACGGATCCTCAGCACCCCCGCGCTGCCTGATGGTCGGCTGAACACGACCACGACGACGGTCCACCGACATCGGTCCCTCGATACGCTCAGGGATCAGGTCGGTGGATCGTCGTCCCTCTCGTGCTCCGGGTCGTGACGTCGCCCCAAGTCGTACTTGTGTGACTGGTGGACGTTCGCAATAGTTGGCTCTGCAAATGTCCCTGTGGTCCACGTCCGGCCTCCTTGCGGAGGTTGTGGTGGCACTGCGGGCATTCGCGGACATACGGGGGGCCGACGGGTGCGGCACCGAGCACAGTGGTGATGGCTGCGAATGAGGGGAGTGTGGCGATGGAGCCCGAAGACCTGGAGACTGGTGAGGTCCGCCAGACCGGTCGGTTCGTCTATCACGTGGCAGGCCAGCGATGGGAGTGGGACGACGACGTCTTCGCCATCCACGGCTACGCACCGGGTGAGGTCGAGCCGACGACGGACCTGATCATGCGGCACAAGCACGAACAGGATCGCGAACGCGTGGAGGAGACGCTCCACGACGCGACCGAGAACGGCGAACCGTTCAACATCTACTACCGGATCCTCGCCCGCGACGAGGAGCGACGCGTCGTCCTCGTCGGCGAGGGCGAGTACGACGAGGGCCGGACCCCGGTCGGCAAGGTCGACCGCCTGGTGGGCTTCTACCTGGACCTCACTCCGGAGATGGACGCCGCGTCGAGCGAGGCCGCGGCCGTTGCCGTGGCTGCTGCTGCCGAGCACCGGGAGACCATCGAGCAGGCCAAGGGCATCCTCATGCTCGGCTACGGCCTTGACGCCGACGCGGCGTTCGCGATGTTGAAGTGGTGGTCGCGCAACAGGAACGTGAAGGTGCGGGAGATCGCCGGACGGCTGATCGTGGTGGCCGGGGAGGGACATGTCAGCCACCCTGGTCTGCGCCGGTTGCTGGACGCGCTGCTCGACGACCTCACCGCTGGTCGGGCGCAGTAACTCAGTCGAGGATCGCGGTGCCGATCAGCCACAGCGCGACGAGCACCAGCAACAGAACGGCGAGGAATCCCGCCACCATCTGAAGCCGCCTGAACTCGGGCTGTCTGTTGGTCTGGCTGTTCACGGCAAATGCCTCCTCGGGCTGCGTGCCTGCGTCCATCCATTCGGTGCGGTACCCGGGCGGCACCGTCTCACCCGGGTGCTTGCCTGACCGGTTTGCCTGA
>JAKFEI010000447.1:0-2464 GCA_036675765.1 Nocardioides sp.
GCCTGCGCGTAGCGCTTGCCCGTCTTGACCTGCTTCATCCGCGTCGAGATCCGGTTGCGGTTGTCGAAGATGATCGACACGGTCGCCCGAGGGTGGTCACCCTCCCCGTCGACGGGCACCCAGTAGATGGCGTCGTCGGTCCAGAGCGCTTCCCAGCCGTCGTAGTCGTTCTCGTCGGCGAGCCGCGCTTCGCGATACAGGAACTGCTCGACCTCCCGGGCCTCCCACCCGTCCGGGATCTCGAGCAGCTCGGTGCCCGTGTCGGGGCGCGGCGGCAGCCCGCGCTCCGTCGTCAACTGCGTCATCAGTCCTCTTCCCCTCCGTCGGGTGCAGTCATCAACGACTTGTAGTGGTTCCAGAACCCGCGCATGCCCGTCTCGTCGGTCGCGGACCCGATGGTGAAGCCGTCCTCGTCGACGCTCTCGCGCAGCAGTCCACGACGGACATCGAGCCATTCCGGGTCGGCCATCTCGACGCCGCTCTGGTTGCGCTCGTACATCTCCGTGTCGTCGGCCAGCAGCATCCCTGCGGGTCCGACGGAGCCGATCGACTGCGACACCATTCGCTGGTTGAGCTCACGACCACCGTCGAACTGCACGGCGGTCGCGTACTGCACGCACTCGCCGACGGCAACGGGCTGGATGTTGAAGACCTGGATCTCGGCGATGAACAGGTTGGGGAAGATCATCACGTGGGGCGCGCCCTCGATCATTCGGCGCTCCGCGTCGTCGCCGTACGTCTCGTTCATCGCGGCGACGTAGCCCGGCACCCGGTCGGGAGTGGTGCCGAACCAACGCATCGGCTCGGCAAATCCACGGAACTCCGGACGCAGGTCGTTCTCGCTGTGCCCGTCGCCCAGGTTGCGGGTCACGGCCGTCGAGTTGTCGCTGTAGAGCGCGCCGATCGGGCTACCGGTGACACCGAAGATCGAGCCGTGCACGAACTGCGGGTGGTACCCGTCGGTCTCGTTCTCGGCGAGGAACTTCCAGTTGGAGCGGGTCTTGTGGCGCAACCAGCCGGCATCCAGCGACACCTTGCCCTCGGGCGAGAGCCCCACGAGCCGGTCGATCTCGCCCTTGGCCGCACCAAGGTGGTCCTCGAGGCTCTGTCCCTCCGCGGCCAGGCTGCCGAACACGAAGCCCTGGTACGACGCCACGCGGGCTACCTTGCCCATGCCGAGCTCGAGCTTGTTCTTGCCGCCGTACCCCTTGTTGTAGGGGTAACCGAGCAGTTCGCCCGTGTTCCGGTAGGTCCAGCCGTGGTACGGGCAACGGAACGAGCTCGAGTTGCCCGACTTGTCGTCGCAGACCTGCAGGCCGCGGTGCGCGCACCGGTTGATGAGCAGGTGCACCTCGCCCTCCTTGTCGCGGGTCATCACGACGTCCTGGTCAGCGAGCTGCTTGCGCACGTAGTCGTTGGGCTGCGGCACTTCGCTCTCGTGACCGACGAAGACCCAGGTCTTGTGCCAGATCTTGCGCAGCTCCTCGGCGAAGATCGACGGGTCGGTGTAGAGCGTGCCGTGGACCCGGGCGGGCTGGATCAACCGGTCGTACCGGTTGCCGCCTTCCCGGACCTCGACATCGGAAGTGAACGGGACCACAGCGGTCATGACTTCTCTCCTTGGGGCGGGGCGGACTGGGCGACCAGTTCGACGAGCCGGAACTTCTGGACCTTGCCGGTCGCAGTCGTGGGCAGCTGGGTGGCGTCGAGGAACTCGACGCGCTTGGGGACCTTGAAGCGAGCGAGGTGTTCACGGGCGTGAGCGATGACGTCCTCGGCCGTGAGTGCGTCGCCGTCAGCACCGGGCGCCCGGACGATCACGGCACAACCGATCTCACCCCAGCGGTCGTCGAGAACGCCGACGGCGTACACCTGGCTGATGCCGGGGTGCGCACCGAGGACCTCTTCGACCTCCTTCGGCATGACCAGCTCGCCGCCGGACTTGTAGACCTCCTTGCTCCGGCCGGTGAGGACGAGATAGCCGTCCTCCCGCACCTGACCGAGGTCTCCGGAGTGCAGCCAGGTCGTCCCGTCAGCGGCGACGTGCAGCGCCGCGACCGTCTCCTCGGGCTTGGCGAAGTAGCCGAGCATCGTGGTCGGGCCGGCTGACGTCAGCTCACCGACGGAGCCCTCCGGGAGCACCTCACCGGTGGTCGGGTCCACGGTGCGGTAGACGCACAGCGTGCTGTGGCCCTCCACGCCGGCGGAGCCCGCCAGCTTCGGCCGCCCGACGGTGGTGGAGGTCAGCACGAGGTCGTCCTCGGGCAGGGTGAGTGTCATCGCTCCACCGCACTCGGTCATGCCGTAGCCGGTGACGATCTCGCTGACGCCGAAGTCGCGCTCGACCTGTTCCCACAACCAGACCGGCGCCGGCGCGGAGCCACAGAGGATCGCGGTCAGGCTGGACAGGTCGGCACCGGTACGGAGCGGCGACTCGACCAGGGCGACCGCCATCGTCGGCACG
>JAKFEI010000281.1:0-2463 GCA_036675765.1 Nocardioides sp.
TCACTGGTGAAGGCGACCACCGACCACCCCATCATCATCGCCAACGTCGACATCCCGCCGCGGTGGGCGCGTTCACGTGGCATCAAGCGCGTCGTGGTGATCTCGATCGAGGGCCTGCGCTCCGGCTTGATCGGGGCCGAGGTGGCGGCGCCGCTGGTGCCGAACCTGCGCAGCATCCGGGCCAGGGGCGCCAGCACCCTGAACGCTCGAACCTCCATCGAACGTGTGACGCCGCTGCCGAACGCCTTCAGCCTCCTCACGGCGCGGCCGGTCTACGTCCCGGCGGGCGGACACGGGATGTCGACCGCCACTGATCCGGGCACGACGCCGCACGCTGTCACGGGGCAGTACATGTCGAGCGTCTTCGACATGGTCCACAACCGCGGCCGCAGCACGGCGCTCTACTCGTCGGACCCCGCCGCCACGGCGCTCGACCGCTCCTGGAACGCGACCAACGGTGGCGGTGACAACTTCGGGCAGGACAACGGGCGCGACAAGATCACCCGCACCATCCGGACGACCGGCGACGGCGCACTGGTGTCGCAGGTTCGGACCGACCTCAACGTCCGCCCCGCCGCGTTCTCCTACGTGCAGCTCGCCGATCTCGGTCGGATCGGCGCCAGGTACGGCTTCTCCAGTGCGCAGTACCAGCGAGCCGTGAAGACCACCGACACCAACGTCGGGAGGATCATCAACACGGTCAAGGGCAACGCGGCGCTGGTCAAGAGCACGCTCGTCGTCGTGACCTCCGGCTCCGGCTCCGGTTCGGGCACCGGTGCGTCGCTGTTGCGCTACCAGGTCCCGATCCTGGTCTGGGGCTACGGCGTGCAGGCAGGCGGGGACCTCTACGCCATGAACCCGTTGGTGGCCAACCCCGGGGCCGCCCGGGGTTCCTACGCGAACCCCACGCCGATCTTCACGGGTGTGATCGCGAACCTCGCGCTTGCAGTGCTGGGTATCGGCCAGTTGCCCCGCGGCCTCATCAACCGCGCCCAGAACTTCACCGTCTTCCCGCGGGGCTGACCACGTCGTCCCGGGTACGGTGCCGGGTGTGAGCCTTGCGCAGACCACCGCCCGGATCGTTCTCGGTACGACGATGGCGGTGGCAGGTGTCACCCACCTGACGACCGCGCGCCAGGAGTTCCGCGCCCAGGTGCCGGACTGGTTCCCGATCGACAAGGACCTCGTCGTCCTTGCCTCGGGGGCGGTCGAGATCGGCCTCGGCGCGGCCTTCGTCGCCCTGCCCAAGCGGCGTCGGCTCATCGGCGCACTGCTGGCAGCCTTCTTCGTTGCGATCTTCCCCGGCAACATCGCGCAGTACGTCGAAGGCAACGACGCGTTCGGCCTCGACACCGACCAGAAGCGGCTCGCGCGACTGTTCTTCCAGCCCGTCCTGGTGCTCTGGGCGCTGTGGGGTGGGGGACTGCTCCGCAGGCGCCGTGGAACGCACGAAGGCCCGGTCTGATGACCGGGCCTTCGTGGTTGGTACACCTCCCCGGACTCGAACCGGGAACCCGCTGATTAAGAGTCAGCTGCTCTGCCAATTGAGCTAGAGGTGCATCTGGTGAAGCAGGGCGAAACGCTACCAGCGAATGACGGGCGGGGTGAAATCGGGCCGGGTTCGGGGCCTCAGCCGCCGAGGGTCTCCAGGACCGCCTGCGCGGCATTGTGGCCACCGAGGCCGCTGACTGCGCCGCCGCGGCGAGCGCCGGCACCGCACAGCAGCACGCCGTCGTACGACGTCTGGACGCCCCAGCGCTCACCCGGGGTCTCGAGGCGGGCCCGGTGCGGCGCCCATGGCCACTCGAGGTCGCCGTGGAAGATGTGGCCGCCGGGCATCGCGAGGTCGGCCTCGATGTCCTGCGGGATCTTCGCCTCGATGCAGGGCTGGCCGTCCGGGGTGCGGAGCACGACGGCGTCGATCGGTTCCTCGAGGACGGCGTCCAGGGACGCCAGCGCTCGTCGAACTGCCTCGTCCCGGGTGCCGACGGGGTCGGCGTCGAAGAGCGACGCGGGCGTGTGCAGGCCGAAGTAGGTCAGTGTGTGGGTGCCGGCCGGGACGTCGCCGAGGATCGACGGGTCGGTGAGGGAATGGCAGTAGACCTCGCCGGGCAGCGGGTCGGGCAGTGCGCCGCCGGCGGCCGCGGACCAGGCGGCGTCGAGCTCGCCGTAGCCCTCGGCCAGGTGCAACGTCCCGGAGAACGCGACCCGCGGATCCAGGCCGGACCGCAGTCGCGGCAACCGCGACAGCAGGAAGTTGATCTTGAGCTGGGCGCCCTCGGGCCTGGTAGCGGGATCGGCGTCCTCGCCCAGCAGGGTGCCGAGGACCCAGGGCGCGACGTTGGCAAGGACCTGGCCGGCCTCGACGACGTGCTCGGTGTTGCCGTCGTACCAGCGCACCTCGCCCGACCTGATGGCGCGAACCTCGGCGCCCGTCACGATCGTGGCTCCGGCCGCGACCGC
>JAKFEI010000060.1:0-2460 GCA_036675765.1 Nocardioides sp.
TGACGGTGATGAGGCGCCATTCGTCGGACTCCTTCACCGCCCGCCCGGGGGCGAGCACGTCGGAGAGCGGGACCGGGTCGCGGTCCTCGTTGGCGCTGACGATCGTGTTGCGTTCCTTGCGGTCCTCCAGACGACCGAACTGCCACTCGCCGAGCCACCACGTGGCGTAGCCCACGAGCAGGATCGCCAGGAAGAAGAGCACCCAGCGACGGCTCAGCAGGAAGCGCCAGGAGGCCAGCCACGATCGCACGGGTCAACGGTAGGTCCCCGGGGTGGTCGCCGGCGCGTCGCCCCTGATTGGCGACCTATGCTGGACGGATGCAGCCGCTGATCGATCGCCACGGCCGGGTCGCCACCGACCTGCGTGTCTCGCTGACCGACCGCTGCAACCTGCGCTGTACCTACTGCATGCCGCCCGAGGGCCTGGAATGGCTGCCGGCCGACGACCAGCTCAGTGACGACGAGATCGTCCGGTTGATCGGGATCGCCGTGCAGCGCCTCGGCGTCAAGGAAGTCCGGTTCACGGGAGGCGAGCCGCTGGTCCGCCGGGGGCTCGTCGACATCGTGGGACGCGTCCGCACGCTCGACCCCGACGTCGAGATGTCGATCACCACGAACGCGCTGGGTCTGGCGAAGACTGCCGGCGCCCTTGCCGCGGCGGGGCTGAACCGGGTGAACGTCAGCCTTGACACGGTGCGCAGCGACACGTTCCAGGAGATCACCCGCCGGAACCGCTTCACCGACGTCGTCGAGGGCCTGGCCGCCGCCGAGGCCGCCGGGCTCGGGCCTGTCAAGGTCAACGCGGTACTGCTCCGCGGAGTGAACGACGACCAGGGCCCCGAGCTCCTCCAGTGGTGCCTGGACCGCGGCTACCACCTGCGCTTCATCGAGCAGATGCCGCTCGACGCCCAGCACGGCTGGAGCCGGGACTCGATGGTCACGGCTGACGACATCTTCGCCTCGCTCGCTGGATCGTTCACGTTGACGCCGGCGCGTGAACCGCGCGGAAGCGCGCCCGCCGAGCTCTTCCTGGTGGACGGCGGCCCGGCGACCGTGGGTGTGATCGCCTCGGTGACCCGTCCGTTCTGCGGCGACTGCGACCGGGTGCGGCTCACGGCCGACGGCCAGGTGCGCAACTGCCTGTTCGCACGCGACGAGTCCGACCTCAGGCTCGCGATGCGGGGTGGTGCGAGCGACGACGAGCTGGCCGACCGCTGGCTCACCGCGATGCTCGGCAAGGCCCCCGGCCACGGCATCGACGACCCGACCTTCCTCCAGCCCGATCGCCCGATGTCCGCCATCGGCGGCTGATTCGCCGAGTTGGGGTTTGTCACCACCGAGTTGGGGTTTGTCACCACCGAGTTGGGGTTTGTCACCACCGACGGTTCGTGTACGACGGTGCCAGCGCTGCCCGAACCTCCCGGATCCAGCGGTCCCGGGCAGCCCCGGTGAAGTCACCCCGTTTCACCACGATCACGGTCCATCCGTTCTCGCGTAGCCAACGCCGCCGCTCGCGGTCGTCGTCGCGTTGCTCCGGCGTCTGGTCGTGGGCGTCCTCGCCGTCGTACTCGACAGCCACCTTGGCGTTCACGTAGGCGAAGTCGAGGCGGTACGTCGGCACGCCGTCGATCACGATCCACCACTGCGGCTCGGGCGCCGGCAGTCCGTGGTCCAGCATCTCGATGAGGACCCATGCCTCCCGGGGCGACTCGATCCGGGGATCGACCAGCGGAACGAGCCCACGGCACTGGATGACTCCCCGGCGACCCCGGAAGCGGGGCACCTCCAGCGCAAGGTCGCCTGACGTGAAGTCGTGGAGTCTCGCCAGCGTGTTCATGGCGGCGAAGGCTTCACGTCGGCGGAGGTTGCAGCCCAGGTCCATCGCGGTCCGGATCGGGGCGGTGACCCTGAGCCCGTGCAGCTCGATCACGTCACCGGGGGCGAGGTCCCGGGTGCGCCCGTCCGCCTCCGGCCGTCGCGTCGGATTGCGCCCGCGGAGGGCGCACGACTCGACCGGCGGCAACAGGTCGTGCTCGCTCATCACGTGCATGTCCACCCCGAGCAGCCAGGCCGCCGTGCGGTCGCGGATCACGTGGTGGTCCGAGGTGCCGAGCGCGATGACGTGGGCCCGCAGCTCGACAGAGTCGGGCAGATCGGCGCGCGCGTAGACACCGCGGGCCCAGCGAGCCAGCACTCCGTTCCGCGTGTCGAGCTGGAGCCGGCGGGGAGAGATGCCCAGGGCGGCGGCGTCTGCGGCGGTGAAGGGGCCAGCGGGATAGCACGTCTCGGTCATGGGTACGACGATCGGCGCGCTCCGAGCGCCTGCCCACTGCCCGGAGCACCCTTGTGGACAACCCACCTCGTCGACGTACCTGTGGAGGGTTGGTGGACACGAAGGTGACGACAAACCCCAACTCGGGGGTGACAAACCCCAACTCGGGGGTGACAAACCCCAACTCG
>JAKFEI010000545.1:0-16446 GCA_036675765.1 Nocardioides sp.
GTCAGGATCATGTCCGCGCCGGCACGACGGATCGAGGTGAGCGTCTCCAGGATCGCGGGCTCCCGCTCGATCCACCCGTGGGCGGCGGCGGCCTCGACCATGGAGTACTCGCCGGAGATGTTGTAGGCCGCCACGGGCACCCCGAAGTCGGCGGCGGCGTCCGCGACCCGGCGCAGCACGTCGAGGTAGGCCAGGGCGGGCTTCACCATCACGATGTCTGCCCCCTGCTCGATGTCCAGGAGGGCCTCCCGGACGCCTTCACGGGCATTGCGGCCGTCCTGCTGGTACGTACGCCGGTCGCCCGTCAGCGAGCTGTCCACGGCCTCCCGGAACGGCCCGAAGAAGGCGGAGGCGTACTTCGCGGAGTAGGCCAGGATCCCGACGTCGGTGTGGCCGGAGTCGTCGAGGGCGGCGCGGATCACGGCGACCTGCCCGTCCATCATTCCGCTGGGACCGACCAGTCCAGCCCCGGCCTGCGCCTGGACGACGGCCATCGCGGCGTACTGCTCGAGCGTGGCGTCGTTGTCGACCCGGCCCCGGGCATCGAGGACGCCGCAGTGGCCGTGGTCGGTGAACTCGTCGAGGCACAGGTCGCTCATCACGACGAGCTCCTCCCCCACCTCGGCCACCACGTCGGCGATCGCGACGTTGAGGATCCCGTCGGGGTCGATGCCGCCGGAGCCGGTCGCGTCCTTGTGCTCGGGGATGCCGAACAGCATCACGCCGCGCAGTCCCGCTTCCGCGGCCTCGGCTGCCGCCTTCCGCAGCGAGTCGCGGGTGTGCTGCACGACGCCGGGCATCGAGCTGATCGGCAGCGGCTCGCTGGCGCCCTCGCGGACGAACATCGGCAGGATCAACTGGCCCGCCGACAGGTTCGTCTCCGCGACGAGGTCGCGCATCGCTGCCGTCGTACGAAGGCGGCGGGGGCGTACGACGGGGCGATCGATGTCAGTCACCCCGTCATCCTAGTTTCGCCACGTCGGTGGCGCGGTCACCGCCAGCGCACCAGCCATTGGGTGGCACCCTTGTCCTGACCGATCCGGCCCTCCCCGTTGCCCTCGCCGGTGTCCCAGAGGAGCTGGCCGGCGGGCGCCGGTCCACCGAGCGCGTAGCTGGACACCGAGTCCGTCACCTTCACGAGACGCCCGGTGTCGAGGTCGAAGACGTAGTGACCCTCACCCGTCCGGGTCACGCTGCGGACCCCCACCAGGTGGCCGTCGCGGCCACCGTTGTCCACGATCCAGCCGTCGATCCCGTCCCCCTGGACGGTCGTGACCAGGTCGCCTTCCGTGCTGAGCACCTGGATCCGGTCGTCGCGACCGTTGTCATAGGTGCCGCAGTACTGGCTGAGCACGATCCGGTCGCCGGTGGCACCCAGGCCCAACAGGTTGCACCGCTCCCCCGAGCGGGGGTCGAAGTCGTGCTCGGCGCCGGTGGCGAGGTCACGGACATGGATCCGTTCGTTGATGCCGTTGGTCGTCGCGCTCCACACGAGTGCGTCGTCGGTGAAGGCGTAGTCGCCCACCCGCAGCTTCTCGTCCCGGACATCGGTGGTGTCAGTGAGCGACACCGACCACAGGTCGTAGGTCTCACCCTCGGCGGCAGCATCGTCCGCCTCGCCGTCGGGGCCGGTCGACCAGCCACCCGGGGGCGCCTGGCCCTCCGTGGCGAGCACTCCGAGGTACAGGCGTCCATCCGGACCGACCGCGCCGATCCGCCCGGAGGCGACGTCGCCCTTGGGCAGGCCCGGCCAGCTCGGCGTCGACCACTTCATCGTCGCCCGGTCGAGGACGCGGACCCGGGGGGCTGCCGTGAGCGCGTTGCCTTCTTCATCGCTGTACACGGTGCTGATCAGGACCAGCCGGTCGGCGCTCAGCTCCACGGGCACCATCTGTCCGTCCTCGTCGAGGTCGGGCAGCCAGGTCTTCTCACCGGTCGCCGGATCCAGCAGGGCGAGCCGGGTGCGGTTGTCGATTCCGTGCGGACCGTCGCGGAACAGGATCAGGCCGTCCTCGGTGACCCCGTCGTAGTACTGCCCGTTGCCCGCATCGAGGTCCTTGTTCGTGCGCGACGACAGGACGTCGTAGTCCTTGCCCTCGACCCCTTCGGTGGCATCGGACAGTCGGAGGACCGGGCCCTCCGGCTGGGGGACCGTGCGGTTCGCGACCTGATTGCCGTCCTCCCCGCCCGGGCGCCAGCCGATCCCCGCCGTCACGACGGCGGCGAGCACCACGGCACCCACCACGGCACCGGTACGCCGCCGGCGGACTCGCCGGCGGCCGGTCCGCAGGACCTGGGCGAGGTCGTTGCCTTCTTCGGGCGGCGAGGCGACGGCCTCGCGCATGATCTCCCGGATGTCATTCACCATGAGGTGGGTCCTCCCAGCGTGAGCTCGCCCAGGGGCGAGTCGTCGAACATGGTGCGCAGCGTGGCCAGCGCACGTGCGGTCTGGCTCTTGACCGTGCCTTCGGTGCACCCGAGGGACGCGGCCGTGTCAGCGACACTGAGGTCCTCGAAGTAGCGGAGTACGACGCACGCGCGCTGGCGCGGTGCCAGGTCGGCGAGCGCCGTCATCAGGGCCGCCCGGGCCGTCACCTGCTCGGCGAGGTCGCCCTCGGCTGCCCGGGACGGATCGGGTTCGGCCACGATCTCCGAGCTCGACCTGCGCCGTCCGTGGTCGAGCACCACGCTGACCAGGGCCTTGCGGGCGTAGGCGTACTCGAAGCCTGCGCGGTGCAGGCGCGGCCAGGCGACGTACACCCGGATCAGCGCCTCCTGGACGTGGTCCGAGGCCCGGTCCCAGTCACCGCACATCAGGAATGCGGTACGGCGCAGGCGCAACCGGGCGCCCTGCGCGAACGCAACGAACTCGGCCTCGTCACGCATCGGTCAGTGGCTCCATGCCGGGTACAACGCAGTGAGCACGGAGTCAGGTTGCACCAGCGGAGCGGGCAAAAACAGTCGTGTGCCTGGGACCCTGCTCTTGCGGGGTCCCAGGCACACGACTCAGCTCGGGACTACTCCGAGGCGGTCTTGCGGCGGCGAGCCGACGGCTTGCGGTCGCTCGGCTTGGTGACGGGGTCACCGGCCTCGAGCATCGCAACCCGGCGGGAGGCACCGAAGCCGGCGAGGGCCTCGACCAGCAGCTCGACGTCGGGCGCAGGCGCCATCACGTCGACCCGGAGGCCGTGCTCCTCGGCGGTCTTGGCCGTGGCCGGACCGATGACGGCGATGATCGTCGACGGGTGCGGCTTGCCGGCGATGCCGACCAGGTTGCGCACCGTCGAGGACGACGTGAACACGACGGCGTCGAACTTGCCCGTCTTGATCGCGTCGCGCGTCGGCGCCGGCGGCGGAGCGGCCCGGACGGTGCGGTAGGCGGTGACGTCGTCGCACTCCCAGCCGAGGTCGATCAGGCCGGCGACGAGGTTCTCGGTCGCGATGTCGGCACGCGGCAGGAACACCCGGTTGATCGGGTCCAGCTGCTCGTCGTACTCGGGCCAGTCGGCCAGCAGGCCGGCAGCGGACTGCTCACCCGACGGCGTCAGGTCCGCACGCAGACCCCAGTCGGCGATCGCCTGGGCGGTCTTGTCGCCGACCGCGGCGATCTTGAGGCCCGAGAAGGCGCGGGCGTCGAGGCCGTACTCCTCGAACTTCTCGCGCACTGCCTTCACGGCATTGATCGAGGTGAACGCGATCCACTCGTAGCGACCCTCGACGAGGCCGCGGACGGCCTTGTCCATCTGCTGCGGGTTGCGCGGCGGCTCGACGGAGATGGTCGGGACCTCTTCCGGCACGCCACCGAACTCGCGCAGCCGGTTGGAGAGGGACGCGGACTGCTCCTTGGTGCGGGGCACCAGGACGCGCCAGCCGAACAGCGGCTTGGTCTCGAACCACGACAGCTTCTCGCGCAGGTCGACGACGGCACCGATGACCGTGATCGCCGGCGGCGCGATCCGGGCGGCGCGGGCGTCGGCGGCGATCCGCTCGAGCGTCGAGGTGATGGTCTGCTGCTCGGTGGTGGTGCCGACGCGGGTCATCGCGACGGGCGTCTCCGGGGAGCGACCGGCGGCGATCAGGGCCTTGGCGATCTCGGCGATCTGGCCGACCGCGGACAGCAGGACCAGCGTGGGCGCATCGGCGTACCGGGACCAGTCGACGGCCTTGTCGCTGCAGGTCACCACGGACACCTCGCGGTGGTCCTTGGTGGTCAGCGGGATGCCGGCGTACGCCGGGACCGCACCGACCGAGGAGACGCCGGGGACGACCTCGAACGGGAGACCCGCCTTGGCCACGGCCTGCGCCTCTTCGGGACCCGAGGCGTAGAGGAACGGGTCGCCGCCGAGGAGACGGACGACGCGCACGGGGCGCTTGGCCTGCTTGACGACCACCTTCGAACGAGCGGCGTGCGTGAGCGGCTGGCCGTCCTCACCGAAGCCACCGTCGATCAGCTCGGGAGCGACGTCGGAGGACAGCTCGCCGGTCGCCGCCGCACGAGCCCGCACGACGTCGACGAGCGACGCGTGAGTGGGGTCCTCGGTGATGATCACTTCGGCTTCCTCGATGAGCCGCACCGCACGCACGGTCAGGAGGTCGGGGTCACCGGGACCGGTGCCGACGAAGGCGACCCCACCGGGGCGGGCCTGGGGGGAGGCGGGAGTCGGGGCAGCCTTGGCTGTCGTGGCTCGCGTCATGCGTTGTGCACCTTTGCGGATCGTGCGGATGGGTCAGGGAGCGTGGTCAGTTCGGCCGCGCCGTCTTCGATCATTTCCTTGGCAAGGGCTGCGCCCAACGTGGCTGCGGTGCCGGGCCACGTCGCGTCGTCCTCGCCCAGGGGCGTGGAGGCGGAGCGGCGAACCGCGAGCGCACCATCAGTGGACAACGCGACGGCCCGCAACCACAATTCGGGACCGTCATCACCTTCTGCTATGTCGGCCAGCGCGCCGATGGGCGCCGAACAGCCGCCCTCGAGGGTGGCCAGCGCAGCTCGTTCGGCGGTGACGGCAGCGCGGGTCGACGGGTCGTCGAGACCCACCAGCACGGCGAGGGTCGCGGCGTCGTCGGAGCGGCACTCGACCGCGAGCGCGCCCTGGCCGGGAGCCGGCAGCACCTGGAGCGGGTCGAGCACCTCGGTCGCCTCGTCCACCCGGCCGAGGCGGGCCAGCCCGGCGCGAGCGAGGACGACGGCGTCGTACTCACCGGAGGTGACCTTGGCGATCCGTGTGTCCACGTTGCCGCGTACGCCGACGAGGTCGACGCCGAGCCCGAGGGCTTCGATCTGGGCGACCCGGCGGGGGGACCCGGTGCCGACACGGCTGCCCTGCGGCAGCTCGCCCAGGGTCAGTCCGTCGCGGGCGACGACGACGTCGCGCGGGTCCTCGCGCAGCGGGATCGCCGCCAGCGTGATGCCGTCCGCGGGGTAGGTCGGGAGGTCCTTGAGGGAGTGCACCGCGACGTCGACCTCGCCGGCCAGCAGCGCGTCGCGCAGGGCACTGACGAAGACACCGACCGAGGATCCGGCGCCGGCCAGTGGTGCTCCGGAGGCCTGGCTGCGATCGCCGTCGGTGTTGATCTCGACGAGCTCGGTGGCGACACCGAACCGGTCGCGCAGGGCGTCGGCGACGTGGCCGGACTGGGTGGTCGCGAGGGCGCTGCGGCGGGTTCCGATGCGGAGCGTCACTGCGGACCCTCCTCGACCACGACGGGGCGGGTGACGGCGTCGACGGCTTCCGGGTCGAGCGCGAAGAGCTCGGCCAGTGCGGCGGCATAGGACACGGCGCCCTGGTCGTTGGCGAGCTCCTTGACCCGGACGGTCGGCTCGTGGAGGAGCTTGTCGGCCACGCGACGAACCGTGTGGCGGATCTCCTCGCGGGTCAGGTCATCGAGGTCCGGGAGCCGGCTCTCGAGGCGGGTCATCTCCGCGTCGACGACGCCGGTGGCCATCGACCGCAGCGCGACCACGGTTGGCGTGACGCTGGCCTGGCGGCGCGCGGCCAGGAAGGCGTTGACCTCTTCGGCCAGGATCCGGCGGACCTCCTGGACCTCGCGGCCGGTCGCACCGCCCTGCAGCACCTTGGCCAGCTCAGCCAGGCCGACGAGGCCCACCTGGGGCAGCTCGAGGACGTCGCGGGAGATGTCGTGCGGGAGGGCGAGGTCGATCAGCGCGAGCGGTCGCTCGGGCTCACCGGCACGCGCCGCTTCGACCATCGCGCGGTCGATGAGGGCACCGGAGGATCCGGTGCAGCTGATCACGATGTCGGCGCGGGAGATCTCGGCGCCGAGCTGCTCGAGCGGAACGGCGTGAGCGCCGTACTGCTCGGCCAGGCGGGCCGCACCGTCGACGGACCGGTTGACGACGGCGAGGTGTCCGGCGTTCAGGCGGCTGGCGGTCGCCGTGGCGAGACCGGCCATCGCACCGGCACCGACCACGACGACGTACTTGCCCTCGACGGGGCCGACGGCCTCGGAGGTGACGTCCAGGGCGGCACTCACGAGGGACGGCGCGACCTGGTCGATCTCGGTCTCGGCGCGGGTGCGCTTGCCGACGCGGAGCGCCTGCTGGAAGAGGAGGTTGAGCGCGGGACCGACGGTGCCGAGCTCCTGGCCGCGGCGCAGCGCATCGCGGGTCTGGCCGAGGATCTGGCCCTCGCCGACCGCCATCGAGTCGAGGCCGGCTGCCACCTGGAAGAGGTGCGAGATCGCGCCGTCGTCGTAGTGGACGTAGAGGTGCGGGAGCATCCCCTCAGTCGACTCACCGGCGCGCTCGACGAGGAGACGGGAGATCTGCTCGATGCTGCCGTGGAACCGCTCGACCTCGGTGTAGATCTCGAGGCGGTTGCAGGTCGCGATGACCGTGGCCTCGGTGACGTGCTCGCACGCGGCGGCGTCGGCGACGAGCTTCTGCACGCCGTCGTCGTCGAGGGCGACGCGCTCGAGCAGCGACATCGGCGCGGAGTTGTGGGAGATACCGACCACCAGAACGCTCATGCGGCACCTCCATCGGCGGAACTGGCGAGGGCAGCAGCGGCCGCGGCGTCAGCACCGTTGGCCTTGCGCTGCTCGTGGTAGGCGAGGATCTGCAGCTCGATCGACAGGTCGACCTTGCGCACGTCGACGCCGTCAGGCACGGCCACCACGGCCGGCGCGAAGTTCAGGATGCTGGTGATGCCGATCGCGACCATCCGGTCGGCGACGGACTGCGCCGCGACGGCCGGCGTGGCGATGACACCGATCGCCACGTCGTGCTCCTGCACGATCGCCTCGAGCTCGTCGAAGGCGCGTACGGCGACGCCCGCGACCGTCTGGCCGATCAGGTCGGGGTCGGCATCGAGCAGTGCGACGACCCGGAAGCCGCGGCTGCGGAAGCCGGAGTAGTTGGCGAGCGCGTGGCCCAGGTTTCCGATGCCGACGATGACGACCGGCCAGTCCTGGGTGACCCCGATCTCGCGGGCGATCTGGTAGCGGAGGTAGTCGACGTCGTACCCGACACCGCGGGTTCCGTAGCTGCCGAGGTGGGACAGGTCCTTGCGGAGCTTGGCGCTGTTGACGCCCGCTGCGATCGCGAGATCCTCACTGGAACAGGTGCGGATACCGCTGTCGGCCAGAGCCGTCAGCGCCCGCAGGTACACCGGCAGGCGGGCGACCGTGGCCTCCGGGATGACCCGGTTGGCGTCTGTCGAACTCCGTGTGCTCACAGCTCCACTTTCCAGTCACGACCAGCAGAACTAGGTGGGTCGCGGCTCGATCACTGTAGGAGTTTGTGAACGTGAGAACAAAATTGGTGGCCGCTTGATGTGCGGCGAGAGCGACTGGATCTCGATACGGCGGTTGTGAGCGCTGACGCGCTCACACGCCTACTCGATCTCCCCGCCTGATCGGACGCTGCCTCGTTCCTCGGCAGCCTCCGGGCGGTGAGGCCACACCACGAAGCGGTAGGCGGCGAAGTTCAGCACCAGGCAGCACGCGATGGAGGCGAGCTTCGCGCCCCAGATGCGTACGTCGCCCGCGGCCATGCCCGCCAGGGTGATGTCCGGTCCCTGCTCGAGCACCCACAGCCAGCCATGGATCAACAACGGCTGCGCGACCCACATGACCAGGCCGGTGGTGGCGACGAAGAGCGCGGCGTGCCGCACCGTGAGCTTGTCGGCCTTGAAGGTGAACAGCCCGTTGACCACGAAGCTGAACACCATGCCGGCGCTGCTGGAGATGAAGTTGGCGACCGTGATGCCGAGCTGGTCGTGCAGCAGCACGAACAGCACCGCGTCGATGGCGGTGTTGCAGAGTCCGACCGCGCCGAACCGGAGCGCCGTTGCCCGGTGGCTCAGGGCCGGGCCCCAGTCGTGGGTACGGCGTCGCGCGCGACCATCGCCACGGTGTACAACGGCCGGTCCTGCGTCTCGACGTAGATCCGTCCGAGGTAGCTGCCGATCACACCCATCATCACCAGCTGGATGCCGCTGAGCATGAACATGCCGACGCCGAGGAACGCCCAACCGGGGACGGACTCGTCGGGGTTGAAGATGCGGACGGCCAGCACGTAGAGGCCGAGCAGGACGCTGAACGCGGAGATGGCGAAGCCGAAGCGGGAGATCAGCTTCAGCGGCGTGGTCGAGAAGCCGAGGATGCCGCTCGCGGCGAAGTTGAGCATCTTGCGGAACGGGTAGCCCGTCTCCCCCGCGAACCGCTCGTCGCGGTCGAAGAGGTGCGCCTCCTGGCGGAACCCGACGTGCGCCACGATGCCGCGCAGGAACCGGTCGTGCTCGCGGTAGCGGGAGATCTCGGCGACGACGCGGGCGTCCATCAACCGGAAGTCGCCGACGTTGCGGGGGATCTCGATCGACGCGAGCCGGTCGAGCACCCAGTAGAAACCGAACGCGGTGAACCGCTTGAAGGGCGTGTCCTTGCGGGTCCGGCGTTGTGCGTAGACGACGTCGACGCCGTCCTCCCAGCGCCCGATCATCTCGACGCTGACCCGCGGCGGGTCCTGCAGGTCGGTGTCCATCACGATCACGGCGTCGGCCGACTGCGCCTCGGCGACGAGGTCGAGTCCTGCGGTCACGGCGAGCTGGTGCCCGAAGTTGCGGGAGAACTGGACGACGGTCACGCGCGGGTCCTGGGCACGCAGGTCGATGAGGCGTTCCAGGGACGCGTCGCGGCTGCCGTCGTCGACGTACACGAACTCGAAGGCGAGGTCGGGGCGCTTGTCCGTCGCCTCGACGAGGGCTGCGTGGAAGACAGCGATGCCCTCCTCCTCGTTGTAGACGGGGAGGACGTAGGCGATCCGGCGAGGACCGTCGTGCGTCGCGGGGGCGTCCGAGTCGCCGCGTGTGCCTTCCATGGGGGCTGACTCTAGAGGAGCGCCCGGAACAGGGTTGCTCACAGGATCACGGCGCCGAGGAGGACCACGGCCACGAGGCCGGTCAGCACACTCAGCAGCACCTGCACGCGGCCGAGCCAGGTGACGGCGGTGCCGTCCATCGCGGTGACGATGCCCTCCGGCGGCGCCACGGCCCCGGGCCGCGCGAGTTGACGCTCGCGAAGGAACGAGAAGGCCGCAATGGCCAGGATCGGACCGGCCGTCGTCCAGTAGCGCCCGCCGGCGATGTGGACGAACGGCTGCACCAGCAGGGCCCCGAGGGCCAGCTTGGTCAGCACGTCGAGCAACCGGGCCTCGAGGCTGCGTCGCGCGTGGAACAACAGCGACACTGCACCGATCAGGACCAGCGGCACGTAGAGCGCCCAGGTGACGGCGTTGGCGACCTGCGCGCCGGCGTTGCCGAAGGTGCCCCGGCCCCCCTCGGGCTGGAGGTAGCCGGTGAAGTTGTTCGGTTGCAGCGAGTAGGCGCCGAGGTTGTGCACCACCTGGTCGAGGTAGTGCGAGGGCGTCAGGTCACGCAGGGCGTAGCTCGACATGTGCTTGAGGACCTCGACCTCGCTGGTGTCGGTCGAGCGACCCACCTCGCGGGCGTAGCGCAGCGGCCGGAACCACTGCGTGCTGTCGGGATCGCAGTGGCCGAAGCAGACCTCGCTGCGGTTGCCGAAGGTGTTGGCCATGACGGTGGGGACCGTCGTGGTCGTCATCACCCGGCCGCCCAGCGCCTCGGACGCGAAGTACGACCACGGCGCGAGGAGCAGCACGAAGACCACGCCGGCCAGCACGGCCGACCCGATGGCGCGCAGCCGGACCCGCCCGCGCAGCATCACGATCGCCGTCGCGAGCGTCGCCACACCGAGGGCCGCGAGCAGCAGCGACGTGCTCGAGCGCAGGTAGAGCTCGGCGGTCGCGAGCAGGCCGAGCACCAGTCCTTCCTTGAGGGTCGGCGCCTTGCCCTCGCGCAGGCCTCGATACATCTCCACGAGGTGGACGATCAGCAGCACCAGGACCAGTCCGGCGCACAGGTCGCCCCAGGCGCCGTACGAGAACACGACGTAGCTCGGGATCAGCCCGGGTACGACGACCAGGACGCACGCCCAACCGGGGCTGAGCCGACGTGCGACCGAGCGCACCACGATCAGGAACAGCACCAGCGTGAACAGCCCGAGGTACGCACGGACCAGCCACATCGGGGCATCCGGGAACAGCAGGTAGACCGGTGCGATCACCACGGGCATGCCGGGCATGAACCAGCCCGACGCGACCACGTTGCGCTCGAGCTCGGCGGAGTCCGGCGAGGTGAAGGCGAAGCTGTCGCGCAGCAGGTTGGACAGCGCGCGGCCGCCGTTGAGGTACGCCGACTCGTCGCCGACGGGCGCTGCGTGCATCACCAGCGGGAAGATCAGCAGCTTGAGGACCACGTGGGCGACGACGAGCCAGCCGAGCAGGATCTCGGGTCGCGGCAGCCAGGCCGGTCGGGCCAGCAGGAGGCGCGTCACTTGCTCGACTCCCGACGCTTCTTGCCGACATCGGCCCATCGCTTGGTGGAGGACGGGAAGTCGCAGACCGGGTCGTCCTTGGCCTTCGCGACGACCGGCAGGTCGAGCTCGAACTCACCCCGGACGAGGGTCTCGGCGCTGGTGTCGGGGAGCTCGGTGACCGTGATGCCGACCTGCTCCTCGCCCTTGGCCAGGTTGACGTCGACGGTACGGATGCCGTTCTTCGTCAGCTCCTGGGAGCCGACCTCCTCGAAGCCCACCCGTGTGAAGGCAGCCACCAGCAACCGCTGCGCCTCGACGCTGTCCACCAGGTCGTACTGCCCGTAGAGGTGCCGCCGCTCACCCTCGGGCGTCGCGACGTCCTCGTCCCACCGCACCTGGTAAGCGAGGCCGTCGAACCTCGCGTCACCGGGCAGGGGGTAGCAGCCGCTCTCGATGGCGTCGGTGGTGATCAGCGGCCGGTAGTTGTTGGTCGGGACGGCCCGGCCGAACGAGTGGCTGAGGAGCAGCACGACGAGGACGGCGACGACGCCGACCGCGACGCCGACCCGACGGCGGTGCGGCGAAACGAGAAGGAGCATGGTGGCCCGAGGATAGTCGCGGCCCTGCCGCTTCCCGGGGAGGCACCCGGCTCAGCCGGCGAGCGCCCGCCGCAGCCGCACGGGGTCGACCCGCCAGAAGTCGTGCTGCTTGCCGTCGACGAAGGTCACCGGGATCTCGTTGGCGAACCGGTCGCCGAGCGCCGGGTCGTCGTCGATCGAGATCTCCTCGTAGGACTCCCCCGTCTCCGCACAGATCGCCTCGATGACCAGGCGCGCGTCGTCGCAGAGGTGGCAGCCGGGCCGGCCGTAGAGCGTGATGCGCGGAGAACTCATGGCTCGAGGAGCCCCATCGCGAGGCGGCGCTGTTCGCCGCGGAGCACGCCCTTGCGGATCTTGCCGGTGATCGTGCGCGGCAAGGTCTCGACCACTTCCACCCGCTCCGGTCGCTTGTACGGCGCCAGCCGCTCGGCGCACGATGCCCGGACCGCTGCCACCAGGGACTCGGCATCCGCACCGGCGTCGTCCGGGACGACGTACGCGACGACGGCCTCGCCGGTGCTCTCGTCCGGCGAACCGACCACCGCGGCCTGGCGGACGCCGGGGACCTCGTTGATCACCGCCTCGACCTCGCTCGGGTAGACGTTGAAGCCGGAGACGATCACCAGTTCCTTGACCCGGTCGACGAGGTACAGGTCGCCGTCGGCGTCGAGGAAACCGACGTCGCCGGTGGACCACCAGCCGTCGGCGCCGGGGCCGTCAGCACCGTCGGGCCAGTACCCGCTGAAGAGGTTCGCGCCGCGGATCTGGATCTCGCCGGGGTCGTCGGCCTCGGACCCGGCGAGCACGTGTCCGTCCTCGTCGACCAGCCGCAGGTCGATGCCGGTGAGGGCCGCACCGACCGAGCCCGGCTTGGAGCCCGCCGACAACAGGGTGCTGGTCACCACGGGCGAGGCCTCGGTCAGGCCATAGCCCTGGTGCACGGGCACGCCGGCCAGCGCCGTGAACTCCTCGACCACCTCGGCCGCCAGGGGCGCCGAGCCGGACAGGATCATCCGGACCGGGCCGAGCCGCTCGGCCAGGGCGTCGACGTGGCGCCAGGCAGCGAAGACGGGCGGTGCCACCGGGATCACGCTGCAGGCCTCGTCCTCGATCAGGTCGAGCGTGCCCTCGGGGTCGAACCGGTCGGCGAGCACCAGCTTCGCCCGGTGCCGGATCACGCCACCGAGCACGGCACCCAGGCCGTAGACGTGGAAGAGCGGCAACACACCGAGGACCACGTCGTCGGTGTGGATCATCGGCGGATCGACATCGGCGACCTGGGCGACGTTCGCGAGCAGCGCGCGATGGGTGAGCATCGCGGCGCGCGGGAGCCCGGACGTGCCACTCGTGAACAGCAGCACCGCCAGCTTCTCGGGGTCCAGGAGCGGCGGCACCGCCTGACCGAGCTCGGCCCGCAGGTCGTCGTACGTGCGCTCGCCGTCGGCGGCGGCCGCACCGACCGCGATCACCTGGGGCGACCTGCCGTCCTCAAGTCGTACGACGCCCGCCCGCACCGCGTCGAGTGCGGCACCGTCGGCGAGCACCAGGCGCGCCCCGGCGTCGGTGATCATCCGCGCGAACTCCTCGGCCGTGGAGCCCGGATTCACCGGGACCGCGACGGCCTGGGCGCGCAGGATGCCGAGGTAGCTGACCACGAACTCGAGGCGGTTGCCCATCGCGACCATCACCCGGTGACCGGCAAGGATTCCGGCGGTGCCGAGCCCGGTCGCGATGCGTCCGACCTCGTCGTCCAGCTCGCCCCACGTCAGGCCGCGGCCTCCGGCTTCGACCAGCGCGAGCCGATCGGGAAAGTCTGTCGCAGCGGCCGTCACCAGTGCTGCCACGTCCGGCGCAGCGGTGGCCTCGGCAAATGACATAGGGGCGATCCTACGACCGGTGGTCGTCAGGACCGGCTGATCCCTAGGATTGATGCATGACCCCCGCCGACCGCCCCCGCCGGCTGAACCTGCAGCAGCGTTCGACGCTCGCAGGTGAAGCGGCTGCTGCGGCAGCGGAGGTCGAGAGTGCGCTGACGCCGGCCAACGACACGCGGGCAGCCGCGTTCTTCGACGTCGACAACACGGTCATGCAGGGCGCGAGCATCTTCCACCTGGCCCGCGGACTGCACCGCCGCAAGTTCTTCACCACCCGCGACATCCTGGGTGCCGCCTGGAAGCAGGCGTACTTCCGGATCTCCGGCAACGAGGACCCCGAACACGTCGCCGAGGCCCGCAACTCGGCACTGGCCTTCATCGCCGGCCACACGGTCGCCGAGCTCGAAGAGGTCAGCGAGGAGATCTTCGACGAGGGCATGGCCCACCGGATCTGGCCGGGCACCCGCGCCCTCGCCCAGATCCACCTCGACCAGGGCCAGCGGGTCTGGCTGGTCACCGCGGCACCGATCGAGATCGCCAGCCTGATCGCGCGGCGCCTCGGGCTCACCGGGGCGCTGGGCACCGTCGCCGAACACATCGACGGCGTCTACACCGGTGCCCTCGTGGGCGACATGCTGCACGGACCTGCGAAGGCGGTCGCTGTCCAGGCGATCGCGGACCGCGAGGGCCTGGACCTGTCGGCCTGCTCGGCGTACAGCGACTCCTACAACGACCTGCCCATGCTGAGCCTCGTCGGCGACCCGTGTGCCATCAATCCCGACGCGAAGCTCCGCGCCCACGCCCGCGCCGAGGGATGGCGCATCCGCGACTACCGGACCGGCCGCAAGGCGGCGCGCGCCGGGCTCATCGCCGGAACGGCCGCGACGGGTGCGGCGGTCGCGGGCACCGTCGTACGTCGCCAGGTGCGCCGCTTCCTGTCCTGACCGGCCGCGAACGGGGCTCGGAGTCGCTCAGGGTGACCACCTGAATTCGTCCGATCGGACCTCTGATCGGTTCACAGGTTTGGGTAACACTCTGATTGGTTTCACCGTAGGATGCGCCGTGGGGGTACAGGGAGGGGACCGGGGATGACCTGGGAAAGCAGCAGCACTGCGCGTGGGCTCGATGCCCTGCGCGCCGCCGTGCTCGCTGCGCTGTCCCTCGAACCAGCTCTCGCCATCGCTGGAACAGGCGGCCTTCCGGGCGCTTCGCGCGCCCGCCGCGACGACCGCTGGCTGCTCAGCGAGGCCCACGCCGAACTCCCCAGCGACGAGTTCGGCAGCACGTCCGGACCGGCCGGGTACGGGGACGCCACCCTCGCCACCTCCTCCGAGGACTCCCCCGAAGCCCGCGAACGCCTGATCGGTCTCGTCGAGCTCGCCCGCGGCGGCGACTCCGAGGCCTTCGGCATGCTCTACGACCACTACCAGCCCTCGGTCTACCGCTTCCTCTACTACCGCACCCGGTCGGTCGTGGTGGCCGAGGACCTCTGCTCGGAGACCTTCTTCCGCGCCCTGCGCAACATGTCGTCGTTCCGCTGGCAGGGCAAGGACTTCGGCGCCTGGCTGATGACCATTGCCCGCAACCTGGCGACCGACCACTTCAAGGCCGGCCGCACCCGCCTCGAGCTCACCACCGAGGACATGGGCCAGCACGACGACTCGACGGAAGGGCCCGAGAACGCCGTTCTCGCCGGCCTCACCAACGAGATCCTGCTGGAGTCCCTCACCAAGCTGCCCAACGAGCAGCGCGACTGCCTGATCATGCGCTTCCTGCAGGGCATGAGCATCGCCGAGACCGCGACGGCCCTGGGCCGCAGCGACGGCGCCATCAAGCAGCTGCAGCTCCGCGGCGTCCGCAATCTCGCGAAGCTGATGCCGGAGGGCCTTCGATGACCGCCCTCGCGCCGCGCCACCCGGGCCTCGCCGGCGTAACTTCCACCGTTGTTCACTCGTTTGACTGCTGTACGGATGGATGGGTCTGCTCGACCCTGCTCACGCGAGGATGGACATGGTGATGCGCGGGAACGCCTGGTCGCGACGCGCCGAGGAGTTCGATGCCCTGGTGACCGGCAAGGCCGGCGACATCGAGGGACATCGCGAACTGCTCGACGTGGTGGCTGCGCTGCGCTCGGTGGAACCGGTCACCGCCCGTCCCGACTTCGTCGCCTCCCTGCGCACCCAGCTGATCGCCGCTGCCGAACGCGAGCCCGCTCGCGTCGACGAGGCGCTCGCCGCGCGGCTCACCCCGCGCCAGCGCCGCGGCTCCCGCGAGCGTCGCCTTGCGGCCGTCGTCGGCGGTTTCGCCGTCGTCTCGGCGACCGGCTCGATGGCCATGGCCTCGCAGAGCGCCCTCCCGGGTGACGTCCTGTACCCCGTCAAGCGTGCGATCGAGAACGCCCAGACCAACCTGCAGGCCGATGAGGCCTCGCGGGCCGAGACCCTCCTGGCCCACGCCGAGTCGCGCCTCGACGAGGTGCGCGAGCTGGCCGCCCGCGACGCCGACGCCGACGTGATCTCCTCGACGCTGCAGGACTTCACCGACCAGACCGAGCAGGCGTCCGAGGCCACCCTCGACGACTACGCCACCACGGGCGACAGCGACCGGATCTCCGAACTGCGGGCCTTCGCCGCCGACAGCATGGACGTGCTGAGCGCGCTCGGACCAGTTGTGCCGACCGAGAGCCGTTCGATCCTGATCACTGCCACGCAGACGGTTCGCCAGGTCGATGTCGCTGCCTGGGAAGCCTGTGCCGCCTGTGCGGAAGGCGACCTCGCCCAGATCCCCGACTTCGCGCTGCAGTCCCTCAGCAACGTGCTCAGCGGCACGATCCCCGACACTGCCTCCGTCACCGCGCCCGGCACCGGGGCGGTCGAGCCGAACGAAACGCCGACCAAGGCGCCCGTGCTCCCGACCGAGACCCCGACCGGTCCTGCCTCGCCGGCCGACCCCACCGAGGTGCCGACCAAGGTCACCGACGGTGTCGGCGAAGTGATCGACAAGGTCACCGACGGCGTCACGGGCGGTCTCCCCGGCGGCGGCTCCACGCCGACCCCCGGCGAGCAGACGCTCACCGGCACACTGGTCGACGGACTCGGCGGACTCCTCGGCGGTTTGCT
>JAKFEI010000534.1:0-2445 GCA_036675765.1 Nocardioides sp.
ATCGACATCCGCTCCGACACCGAAGTCCCCGCCACGGGAGACGGCACGGGAACCGATGGCGCAGCCGCCTCGCGAAACGGGTAGACTGACGGAGGTCCTTCGTACGTGCATCGGCTGCCGAGAGCGTGCGGACAAGACCACTCTGGTGCGAGTCGTCGCAGTTACGGAGTCCACGACCACGGTCGTGACACCCGATCTGAGCCGATCGTTGCCGGGCCGCGGGGCGCATCTGCACCCAACGGCGCGGTGCCTGGAGCTCGCGACACGACGCAAGGCGTTTGGTCGGGCCCTTCGAGTCGAAGGACCGCTCGACCTGAATGCGCTGAGTGCCATGATCGACACGGAATCACCTAAGAAGTAGCACCTGCTGAATGACCACGAGGAACGCACATTGCGTTCCCAGACCACGAATCGGAGCACCCCGCTCATGACGAACCGATGAGTACTCACCGATGAGTACTGACCGATGAGCCTGCACGTCACGATGTTGGTAAAAAACTAGTGGTCTGATCCTCCTTTGGGTCGGACCCCCTGAAGGAGAAAAGTGGCTGTAAGAGTCCACGAACTCGCCCGCGAGTTCGGTGTCGAGAGCAAAGTCGTCCTGTCCACCCTGAAAGACATGGGTGAGTACGTGAAGTCGGCTTCCTCGACCGTCGAAGCGCCCGTCGTACGCCGTCTCACCGAAGAACACGGTGAAGCGCTGCGCGCCCAAGGTGCCAAGAAGTCCGGCGGCAAGTCCGCCGCCAAGAAGGCTGCCCCCGCGAAGGCCGAAGCGCCTGCCGAGGAAGCGCCTGAGCCCGTCGCCGCCAAGAAGACCGGCCCCATGCCCGGCCCACGCGTCGTCGCCGAGCCCGAGCCTGAGCCCGAGCCGGTTGCGGAAGCACCGGTCGAGGCACCTGCTGCCGCAACCGAAGCCCCCTCGGCCCCGCGCCCCGGTGGCGCACCCAGCCCCGGCCCTCGTGCGCCTGGTGCAGGTGGAGCACGCCCCGGCAACAACCCGTTCTCATCGACGCAGGGCATGCAACGCTCCGCCCCACGTCCTCCCGCAGCACGCGAGGGTGGAGCAGCGGCAGCACCGGCAGTTCCCGGTATGCCTCGCCCCAACCCCGCGATGATGCCGCGCCAGTCCGGCCTCGGCGGACCTCCGACGAGCCGTGACCAGGCTCGCGGTGGACCCGGCGGAGCTCGCGGTGGACCCGGCGGTGCACCCGGTCGCGGTGCACCCGGTGGCTACCAAGGCCGTCCAGGCGGAGCACCCGGTGGCGGAGGCGCCCCCGGACGCGGTGGACCCGGTGGAGCACCCGGTGGCGGTGGAGGATTCGGTCCTCCGCGCAGCGGCGGCGGTCCTGCCGGTCGCAACACGCGTGGCGGCACGCAGGGTGCGTTTGGTCGCGCCGGCGGTCCCGTGCGTCGTGGACGCAAGAGCAAGCGCGCGAAGCGCCAGGAATACGACCAGATGCAGGCTCCCGCCATCGGCGGAGTTCGCGTACGCAAGGGCGACGGCGAGAACGTACGCCTGACCCGTGGCTCGTCGCTGAGCGACTTCGCCGAGAAGATCGGCGCAGACTCCGCGTCGCTCGTCGAGGTGCTGTTCCACCTCGGTGAGATCGTCACGGCCACTCAGTCGGCCAACGACGAGACGCTGCTGCTCCTCGGTGAAGAGCTCAACTACAACGTTGAGATCATCTCCCCCGAGGACGAGGATCGCGAGCTGCTTGAGTCGTTCGACCTCGAGTTCGGTGAGCACGAGGGTGACGACAAGGACCTCGCTCCGCGTCCGCCGGTCGTGACCGTCATGGGTCACGTCGACCACGGTAAGACCAAGCTGCTCGACGCACTGCGAAACGCCAACGTTGTCGACAAGGAAGCCGGCGGCATCACGCAGACCATCGGTGCCTACCAGGTCGCGACCGAGGTTGATGGCAGCGAACGTCGCATCACCCTGATCGACACCCCGGGCCACGAGGCGTTCACCGCCATGCGTGCTCGTGGTGCTCAGGCAACCGACATCGCGATCCTCGTGGTCGCGGCCGATGATGGCGTCATGCCGCAGACAGTCGAGGCGCTCAACCACGCCAAGGCTGCCGGTGTCCCGATCGTCGTCGCAGTCAACAAGGTCGACAAGCCAGACGCCGACCCGACCAAGGCTCGCGGTCAGCTGACCGAATACGGACTGGTTCCGGAAGAGTACGGCGGCGACACGATGTTCGTCGACGTCTCGGCCAAGGCCGGCACCGGCCTGGACGCGCTGCTCGAAGCGGTCATCCTCACGGCTGACGCTTCGCTCGACCTGCGCGCCAACCCCGACCAGAACGCCGAGGGTCTCGTCATCGAGGCGCACCTCGACCGTGGTCGCGGTCCCGTCGCAACGGTTCTCGTGCACCGTGGAACGCTCAAGGTGGGCGACTCGATCGTCGCCGGTCCGGCGTTCGGCCGCGTACGCGC
>JAKFEI010000097.1:0-2442 GCA_036675765.1 Nocardioides sp.
CAGCGTCAACTGCAGCGTCAACTGCAGGGTCAGCTGCGTCGCCGGAGCCGGTCTGCTCGTCGAGCAGGTCCGGGTCAGCAGCGTGCGCGGTGGAAGTCATGGTCCCGTTGTACAGGCGGGAGCAGGCCTGCGGATCGTCGTGTGACCGCGCGCACCAGTGATGTCGATCTCCCGAGGTGCAGTGGACTCAAGCCAGGATGTCCGCGACCAGTTCGACCTGGCGCGGGTCATCGCTCGTCGGGATCAGGTTCACCTCGTCGGCACCGATGGCGGCGAAGCGGGCCAGGAGTTCCCGCAGTTCCGTCTGAGTTCCGGCGAACCCGGCTGTCGGCGCCAGCGCGTCCACCAACGTCGGCGGCAGCCAGTTCATGTAGTGCCGCAGGTGCCCGTGGATCTGGCCGCGCGGATCGTCCGACGTCTCGGTGAGGGCGAACCAGAAGGAGGTCGTGAGGCGTGGCGCCGGGCGCCCCGCGGCGGCCCAGGCGTCTCGCGCGACATCGAACAGCACCTCCGTGCCACGGACGTCGGTGCCATCCAGGGCCATCCCCGCGAGCCCGTCGGCCCAACCAGCCGCATGTCGCAGGGTCCTGGGCCCGTGAGTGCCGACCAGCAGTTCGGGGCCGCCGACCCGATGCGGAACGGGTCCGACGGGGCGGGTGGCACCGGTGAGATTCTCTCCGCCCCAGACTCGCCGGAGGAGGGACGCCCGCTCAGCCAGGTCAGCCATCGTCCGGTCCGTCAGGTCCGCGCCGACCGCTGCGTAGTCCTCGTCGCGGCCGCCGACGCCGAGACCGACCGAGAGCCTGCCGTGCGACAAACGGTCCCCAGTGGCCAGCGCCTTGGCCAGCATGACCGGGTCATGCAGTTGAGGTACGACGACAGTGGTCGTGATGCGCACCCGGCGGGTCCACGCCGCCACCGCGCCGAGCAGGGTGAGCGCATCGGGGTTGTCAAACGCGATCCGCTCCCCGAAGCACAATGAGCCGAACGGCCCGGCGTCGATCAGCTCGGCCCACTCCTGCAGGCAGTCGGGCCCGATGTCGGGCTCCATCACGGGCAGCGTCATGCCGACGCCCATCCCGTTCACCGAACCAGTCACTGCGGTCACCAGACGACGCCGCGGTCCACCACGAGGTTGGCCCCAGTCACTGAGCGGGCGACGTCCGACGCGAGATAGAGCAGCGCCTCAGCGACATCCTCGGGCGGCATGAATCCGGGGATGACCGACTGGCTCTTCGCGATCAGGTCCCAGTTCACCTCGGCGGGCAGGCCGGCGGCGGCCGCCTGGATCATCGGGGTCTCGATGCCGCCCGGCGACACGCAGTTCACCCGTACGCCGCGCGTACCCAGTTCGACGGCGAGTGCGCGCATGCCCAGCAGCAGCGCCGCCTTCGATGCGCAGTACTGCGCGTTGTACGGCTGGCCCATCACCGCCGAGATCGAAGCCACGGACACGACGTTGCCCTTGCTCGCGACCAGCGCCTCCGCACAGGACTGGGCGAGCAGAAGTGGTGCGAGGGCGTTGACGTCGAAGTGCTTGCGCAGGCCCGCCGGAGTCAGCTTCCCGAGCTCCGCGAACTGCTGGATGCCGGCGACATTGCACAGGACGTCGAGTCCGCCGAGCTCGGCCAGTGCGTGGTCGACGAACGCGTCCCGTGCCGCGTCGTCGGCGAGATCGCATCCGACCACCCCCTCGGCGGCGACGACGTCGGTGGCCACGACGCGTGCGCCTTCGGCCCGGAACAGGTCGGCAACGACGCGACCGAGGCCGCCGGCGGCGCCGGTCACGACGACCCGACGGTCAAGGAAGCGAGGAGAGATTGAGGTGGACATGGGCACAGCCTAGAACGTGTTCTAGTTCTTGTCCCGCGACGCCATCCGGTCCCACCTAAGGCGAACGCCTTAATCGGCGAGGTCATCCTCGTAGGATGCGTCCATGACCACGACCCGTCAGGCCCCGGCCACACCGCCGGCAGGCTCGACCGGAGCGCGCGACCTGCTGCTCGCCACCGCGGAGCGACTGATCGGCGAACGCGGCATCGAAGTGTCGCTGCGGGAGATTGCCGCAGCAGCCGGCCAGCGCAACAACTCCGCGGTGCACTACCACTTCGGCACCCGCGACGACCTCGTGGAAGCCGTCGTGGAGCTGCGCCAACAGACGCTGGAGCGGGAACGGCTCGAGAGCCTCGTGCAGCTGGATGCCGCTGGCCGCACCGATCTCCGCTCCCTCATCGAGGCCCTCGTCACGCCACTGTTCCATGCGCCGTACGACGAGGGCGCCACCCACTACGCCCGATTCCTCGAGAAGGTCCGCGACCATCCGGCCCTGGGCAGCGAGGCACTGGAAGGCCGGCAGTGGCCGGCGACGAAGATGCTGGTCGGTCGGATCGCCAGAGCCATGGACGACCTCCCGCCCCAGCTGATCGAACTGCGCCTGCGCTC
>JAKFEI010000216.1:0-2442 GCA_036675765.1 Nocardioides sp.
TGGTCGAGGAGGTTGCGCAGCAACCGTCTCGAGACCACCCGATAGATTGGGAACGTGAGTATCGCTGGGTGGATCATCGAAGGCCTGCTGTTCGCCTTCATTGCGTTCCTGTGGGTCCGTTTCATGACCGACTGGGTCCAGGTCTTCGCCCGCACGTGGGAGCCACGCGGACCCGTGCTGGTCTTCCTGGAGACCGCCTACTCGGTGACGGACCCGCCGATCAACGCGTTGCGCAAGGTGATCAAGCCGATCCGGATCGGCAATTTCGCCCTCGACATCAGCTTCATCCTGGTCATGATCCTGGCCTACGTGCTGCTGTCGGTGAACCGGTCGACACTGCTGGCGTGACGTGGGGCGACACGCCCTTCGTGCGCTTGGTGTGACGGGTGATGCGGCCTTCTCGCCAGCAAGCGCTAAGGTTCCCCCAGATTAGTTTGACGAGACAGTTTGTCCTTAGAACTTCGAAGATAGGTGAGGTCATGCCGCTGACGCCTGAGGACGTGAGCAACAAGCGCTTTACGCCGGTCCGGCTGCGCGAGGGCTACGACATGGGCGAGGTCGACCAGTTCCTGGATGAGGTTGAGGCCGAGCTGGCTCGCCTGACCCAGGAGAACGACGACCTCCGCACCAAGCTCGCTGCCGCACAGTCCGGATCGTCTTCTGCGTTCGACGCTCCGACGCAGCTTGCGCCCGTTGCCGAGGTTGCTCCCGAGCCGCCCGCACCCGCGCCCGTCGAGGTCGTTGCCCCCGCGCCGATTCAGCCGGTGGCCGCGCCGAGCGTCGTGCCGTCCGGTGACCAGAAGATCCAGACGATCCGCGTCGAGACGGTTCCCGAGGCGTCCAACGCCGCGGCCCGCCTCCTCGAGATCGCGACGCGCAACGCTGACGAGCTCGTCGAGGACGCCAAGAACGAGGCCGACAAGATCGTCGGCGAGGCGCGCACCAAGTCCGAGCGCCTGGAGTCCGAGGCCAAGGTCAAGTCCGACCGCCTCGAGTCCGACGCCCGGACCCGTGCCGAGATGCTCGACGGCGAGACCGCCGAGCGTCGCACGCAGCTCTTCGGTGACCTGGAGAAGGAGCGCGACAAGCTCTCCGCCGAGGTCGAGACGCTGCGTTCGTTCGAGCGCGAGTACCGCTCGCGGCTCAAGAGCTACTTCACGCAGCAGCTCGAGTCGCTGCAGACCCCGGGCGACACCCTCGCCCCCGTCGAGGAGGCTCCGGCGCCCAAGCGTCTGCGCTCCATCCTCGGCGAAGAAGAGGCCTGAGCACGACAACATCAACCGGCCGGTCCGCATCACGCGGACCGGCCGGTTTGTCGTTGTGCGGTGCGCCTGCTTGGTGAGGTTGGCGGAAGTCGTTACCCTCCGCATCACGCCCGTAGCCTTCCGGTCGCGTGGTGCCCGTTCCAAGGAGTCCGTCATGGCCCGCAGCACGAAGAAGTCTCTGGCCGGTCAGGCCGCATCTGCAGCGCGGAAGATGATCCGCCCGCGGAAGGCCGCTGCAGCGGTCGCGGCACCCACCACCGCACCTGCGAAGAAGGCTGCGGCAAAGACGGCCGCGCCCGCCAAGAAGGCGGCGGCCGCTCCCGCGAAGAAGGCCGCTCCCGCCAAGAAGGCGACTCCCGCCAAGAAGGCGGCGCCCGCGAAGAAGGCGGCGCCCGCGAAGAAGGCGGCGCCCGCGAAGAAGGCGGCGCCCGCGAAGAAGGCGGCCCCGGCCAAGAAGGCGGCGCCCGCTCCCGCGAAGAAGGCTGCGACCGCCAAGAAGGCGGCTCCTGCGCCAGCCAAGAAGACAGCACCCGCACCTGTGAAGAAGTCCGCGCCCGCGCCGGCCAAGAAGGCGGCACCCGCCCCCGTGAAGAAGGCAACCCCCGCGCCCGTGAAGAAGGCAACCCCCGCCCCCGCCAAGAAGACAGTGCCGGCGAAGAAGACCGCGGCGCGGAAGTCCACGCCCGCCGCCCTGGTCGTCCTCGACCACGAGGACGCCTGGTCCAAGGCCGAGCTCGCCGAGGTGATGGCCGCACTGCACGAGCAGCGCGTCCACAGTTCGGAGATCCTCGAGGCCCAGGAAGCCGACCTCACCGGCCTGCTCCGCGACTCCGGCGACGGCGCCGGGCAGGACCAGGCAGACCTCGGCGCGACCAGCTTCGAACGCGACCACGAACTGACGGTCCTGAACCACGAGCGGGAGAAGCTGGCCCAGATCGACCGGGCGCTCGCACGCATCGAGGACGGCACCTACGGGGTGTGTGAGTCGTGTGGCAACCCCATCGGGAAGATGCGGCTCATGGCGTTTCCGCGTGCCACACTGTGCATGACATGCAAGCAGCGCGAGGAACGCCGGTAGACGACCGCGACGACGGATCCCAGCCGGTTCGGCCGTCCCGTCTCGCCGCACCCCGTACCTGGCTCCTGTTCCTCTCGGTGGCCGCGGTCCTGGTCGTCA
>JAKFEI010000506.1:0-16358 GCA_036675765.1 Nocardioides sp.
CATGGGAGGATCGGTCCACTTGAGGGGAGTATTCCTTCGCTGCGGGCTCGTCATCACGATCGAACGTCGCCGTTCGATCCGGTCCCGTGGGTTGTCCCACCAGCGTGCTGGTGGGGGCAGCGGAAGAGACCTCGGGCGATCTCGTTGACCGCTCCAGCCCCCTGAAAGAGGACTGTTTCCATGGATGTGACCACCCTCGAGTGGACGATCACGATCGCCGCCACCATCGGTGTCCTGCTCTTCGACATCGTTGTGATCGCGCGCGATCCCCACGAGCCCACGATGAAGGAATGTGCGATCGCGCTGTCCTTCTACATCGGCGCCGCACTGGCCTTCGGCCTGTTCGTCTGGCTCCACCACGGCCACGACTACGGCATCGAGTTCTACACCGGCTGGTTGACCGAGTACTCCCTGTCGATCGACAACCTGTTCGTCTTCATCATCTTGATGGCGGCCCTCAAGGTCCCGCGGAAGTACCAGCAGGAAGCGCTGCTCGTCGGCATCGTGCTGGCCCTGATCTTCCGCGGCATCTTCATCGCGCTGGGCTACACGCTGATCGAGAACTTCAGCTGGGTCTTCTACATCTTCGGCGCGTTCCTGGTCTACACCGCCTTCAAGCTGGTCAAGTCCTACGGCAGCCACGAGGACGAGCACCCCGAGGACAACGCGGTCGTCAGTTTCGCCCGCAAGCACCTCAACGTCGGCGAGGAGTACCACGGGCTGCGCCTCTGGTACACGAAGAACGGCGTGCGCTTCGTGTCGCCGATCCTGATCGTCATCATCGCGCTCGGTGTCACCGACATCCTGTTCGCGCTGGACTCGATCCCCGCGATCTTCGGCATCACCCAGGAGCCGTACCTCGTGTTCACGGCCAACGTGTTCGCGCTGATGGGCCTGCGCCAGCTGTACTTCCTGCTCGGCGGCCTGCTGCAGAAGCTCGTCTACCTGTCGCTCGGCCTGGCCTTCATCCTCGCCTTCATCGGCGTCAAGCTGGTCCTGCACGCGCTGCACGAGAACGAGCTGTCGTTCATCAACGACGGTCACGGTGTGCACGGTGCGCCGGAGATCTCGTCGTTGTTCAGCCTCGGGGTCATCATCGTGACGCTCATCGTCACCGGAGTCGCGAGCCTGTGGCGCGCGAACCGGGACGAGCAGGCCGGAATCACCGTTCCCGAGGTGGTCGAGGACGTCGACGACACGGCCGGATCCGACTGGCGCTGAGGGTTTGCCTGGCTGGCGTCACGACATCCACTAGGGTTTCGTGACGTCAGCCTGCTCCCGCAACCGACCGACGAGGACTCCGTGGATCGACTCCAGGTGCAGTGGTCCGGTACCACCCGGACCTTCGATGGTCCGCGGGTCGTCATCGGCCGTGAACTCGACTGCGACGTACCCGTCACCGACGGTCGCGCGTCGCGCCACCATGCCGTCATCCAGGTCGAGAACGGCGCCTGGGTGGTCGTCGACTCGAGCAGCAACGGGACATTCGTCGCCGGCGAGCGGATCACGCGACTGCCGTTGCGGGGCGGCCCGGTCAGCCTGCACATGGGCGGTCCCGCGGGCGAAGCCGTCGTCGTGACCGTCCTCGTGGGTCAGTACGGCGGCCCGCCGGCCCACCAGGCGCCGCCGGTCCAGCACCAGGCACCGCCGCCGTACCAACCGCCGATGCCGTCCTCCCGGCCCGTGCCGACCCCCCAGCCCAACCCGACGCCGCAGCCGGAACAGCTCGGCGGCGAGTTCTGGAAGAACCTCCCGCCACCGCAGGTGCCGGCCAGCGGAGCGCCGGTGGACGCCTGGCGTCCGGTGGGCGTGCTGCCGCCGGGCCAGCTCCCGCACGGACACTCCGTCGTCCTGCCTGCCCAGGTGCAGGCCGGCCGCTCCCTGAGCATCGGCCGGGACCACGCCAACGACATCGTGCTCGACGACGCGCTGGTCAGCCGGCGCCATGCGCGGCTCGATCCGCCGACGGCGACGAGCCTGGCCGTGCTGCACGACCTGGGTTCGTTCAACGGCACCTTCGTCAACGGCCACCGCCTGCAGGGCGCCGTCCAGCTCCCCGTCGGGTCCGAGGTCATCGTCGGGAACCAGACGTTCCGCTGGGACGGCCACCAGCTGGTCGCCTCGGCGACCGCCCACGAGTTCACGCTGTACGCCGACGGCCTCACCCAGGTCGTCGCCGGCGGCAAGCGGCTGATCGAGAACATCTCGTTCAAGCTCGAGCCACGCAGCCTGACCGCCGTGATCGGACCGTCGGGTGCCGGCAAGTCGACCTTGCTGGGCGCGCTGACCGGCCTCAAGCCCGCCAGCCACGGCCGGGTCATCTGGCAGGGCCACGACCTCTACCAGCACTACGACCAGCTGCGCTTCCAGATCGGTCTGGTGCCGCAGCAGGACATCCTGCACCCGCAGCTCAAGGTGCGACAGGGCCTGCGGTTCGCGGCCCAGCTCCGGCTCCCGCCGGACACCACGGCGCAGGAGTGGGACGCCCGCGTCAACCACGTCGCCCACCAGCTCCAGCTGGTGCAGCGGATGGAGAACCGGATCGGCACCCAGCTCTCGGGCGGCCAGCGCAAGCGGGTCTCGATCGCGACCGAGCTGCTCACCGCGCCGCCGCTGCTGTTCCTCGACGAGCCGACCTCGGGCCTCGACCCGGGGCTGGACCTCGAAGTCATGCGTCAGTTGCGCAGCCTCGCCGACGACGGTCGTGTCGTGATGGTGGTGACCCACTCGGTGCTCGCGCTCGACGTGTGCGACAACGTCCTGGTCCTCGCGCCGGGCGGCCGGATCGCGTACTTCGGCCCGCCGGCCGGGGTACTCGCCCACTTCGGGAAGACCAACTACCCCGAGGTCTTCGACCTGCTCGACGACCCCGACCTGTGGAGCCGGATCCCGGTGCCGCAGCACGCGGTCGACACCTCATCGGTGCCGCGCCAGTCCCATGCCGGTTCGGTTCCGGCCCCGCCGCGCCAGTCGGTGTCGCGCCAGCTGTCGACGTTGATCAAGCGCAACCTTGCGGTCGTCTTCGCCGACAAGCTCCTGCTCGGCATGCTGATCCTGCTGCCCCTGATCCTCGGCGGCCTCAGCCGGCTGGTGCCGGGCAGCAACGGCCTCTCCCTCGACGCGACCCGCCGGGAGCGGACCCTTCCCGACGGGACGGTGGTCGAGTCCTTCGCGACCGGAGAGGCCTCCCAACGACTGATCGTGCTGATCGTCGCGGCCTGCCTGATGGGTACGGCCCTGGCGATCCGCGAGCTCGTGGGGGAGCGCCCGATCTTCAAGCGTGAGTACGCCGTCGGCCTCTCACCGGGCGTCTACTTCATCAGCAAGGTGCTGGTCCTCGGCACCGCCGGCTTCGTCCAGGGCCTCCTCGTGACGTTCCTCGCCACGGTCGGACTGCCGGGCGCGGACGGTGACATCGGGACCCTGCGGGTCGGCATCGCGATCGCGTCCCTGACCTTCACGATGGTGGTCATCGGTCTCGCGCTGTCCGCGGTGGTGACCAGCACCGAGCAGACGATGCCCGCGCTGGTCGGCATGGTGATGGTCCAGCTGGTGCTCTCGGGTGCGCTGTTCGAGATCGCCGGCCGCGTCCTGCTCGAGCAGATCGCCTGGCTGTCGCCGTCCCGCTGGGGGTATGCCGCCGCGGCGTCCGCGATGGACTTCACGCGGGAGACCGAGGGCACCGACAAGGAGGACTGGATCGCCCTCGGCGGCGGCGGTCACTACCTGATGGACCTGATGGTGCTCGGGTTGTTGTGCCTGCTCGCGCTCGGTGCCGGTCTGCTGCTCGCCAAGCGCAGCGCCACCTCGGACGACTGAGGCGACGACTGAGGGAATGTCCGGGGCGTCGTACGCCTTGGGTCAGGGATGACATCTTCTGGCCCCCACCTCTCCGTCCTGGACCTCGTGCCGGTCCGCAGTGACCAGTCCACGGGCGACGCGGTCGCCGCGACGCTGTCCCTGGCGCGCGCTGCTGACGACCTCGGCTACCGCCGATTCTGGATCGCCGAGCACCACAACATGCCGGCCGTCGCCGCGACCAACCCGGCGGTGCTGATCGGCCTGATCGCCTCGGTGACCGGCCGGATCCGGGTCGGCTCCGGGGGAGTGATGCTCCCGAACCACGCTCCGCTGGTCGTGGCCGAGCAGTTCGCGCTGCTCGAGGCGACGTTCCCGGGACGGATCGACCTGGGGATCGGACGGGCGCCCGGCACCGACCCGGTGACCAGCTGGGCGCTGCGCCACGGCGCCGGCGGTGTCACGGACGAGGCGGTCTCCCGCTTCCCCGAGTACGTCGACGACGTGCTCGCCATGATGGAACCGGCCGGCGTGGGCCTGGCCCTGCGCGGGCGCGAACACGTGCTGAAGGCGACGCCGGCGGCCACGTCGGTGCCCGAGATCTGGTTGCTCGGCTCCTCCGACTACTCCGCCCAGCTCGCCGCGGCCAAGGGCCGGCCCTACGTCTTCGCCCACCACTTCAGCGGCTCGGGGACCAAGGAGGCGCTGGCGCTGTACCGCTCGACCTTCCAGCCGTCCGCCACGCTGGCCGAGCCGCGCACCTTCCTCACCGTCAACGCCTCGGTCGCGTCCACCGCCGAGGAGGCCGAGCGCCTCGCGCTGCCGCAGTTGCTCCAGATGGCGGCGCTGCGCACGGGGCGGCCGCTGGCCGCCCAGCGCGTGGTCGAGGACGCCGAACTGATCGTGGAGGCCGGCCTGCCGGGCGGCCACCAGGAGCTGATCGACGCCATGCGGAGCCGCTGGGTGATCGGCGACCCCTCGTCGGCCCGCGCCGCGCTGGAGTCGCTCGCGTCGACGTACGACGTCGACGAAGTGATGGTGAACCCGGTCGCGGGTGCGTTCGCCGGGGGCGACCCGCGGTCCGCAGCGGCGCGCGAGCAGACCCTCGCCCTGCTCGCCGGCTGACCCCTGAGGGCTCGCAGATTGGGTGTTCACGGGTCGGAATGCATAAACTGGCGTGTCGGTCCAACGTGGGTTCGTGTGTGGTGCACAACTCGCGAGGTCCACTCTCGTTTCACCCGCTCCTCAGGCGTGCCCTGGGGTCCGGAACTCGGGAGAGGTTCCCGGGCCACCGGTAGACAAAGCGATCCCCACAAGTTCCCAACAAGATTGTGAGACATGGCCAAGAAGGAAGGCGTCATCGAGATGGAGGGCTCCGTCGTGGAGGCCCTTCCGAACGCCATGTTCCGCGTGGAGTTGAGCAACGGCCACAAGGTCCTCGCTCACATCAGCGGAAAGATGCGCCAGCACTACATCCGGATCCTCCCCGAGGACCGCGTGGTGGTGGAGCTCTCCCCGTATGACCTCTCTCGTGGGCGGATCGTCTACCGCTACAAGTGAGCCACCGGCTCACCGTTACCGCCACTAGCTAGAAAGGGCTGACATGAAGGTCAACCCGAGCGTCAAGCCGATGTGTGACAAGTGCAAGGTGATTCGTCGCCACGGCCGCGTCATGGTCATCTGTGAGAACCCGCG
Source organism: Nocardioides sp. (assembly GCA_036675765.1). Taxonomy (GTDB): domain Bacteria; phylum Actinomycetota; class Actinomycetes; order Propionibacteriales; family Nocardioidaceae; genus Nocardioides. Next base: position 5,494 of record JAKFEI010000506.1, read on the forward strand.
TCACAAGCAGCGTCAGGGCTGATTGCCCTCGCTGGTCGAGGAGGTTGCTCAGCAACCGTCTCGAGACCACAACTGAATACACACCTATCAACGTGATCGCTTAGTCGCTGGCAACAGCGGCGAATCACCTCCGGAGCGGATGGCCGGAGCTGGGAAAGAACCCCCAGACGCATCACGACCACACCACCGTGAATCCAAGGAGAACGCCTTTCATGGCACGCCTCGTCGGAGTCGACCTCCCGCGCGACAAGCGCATCGAGATCGCACTCACCTACATCTACGGCATCGGCCGTACCCGCTCCCAGCAGCTGCTCGAGGTCACCGGGGTCAGCCCCAACCTCCGCGTGCACGAACTGGGAGATGAAGAGCTGGTCAAGCTCCGCGACGCCATTGACGCCGCGGGCATCAAGATCGAAGGTGACCTCCGTCGTGAGGTCCAGGCCGACATCCGTCGGAAGATCGAGATCGGCAGCTACCAGGGTCGTCGTCACCGCATGGGCCTTCCGGTCCGCGGACAGCGCACCAAGACCAACGCTCGTACCCGCAAGGGCCCGAAGCGCACGGTTGCCGGCAAGAAGAAGGCCAAGTGATCGATCGCCTCGTGCGATCTCACTGCCTCAGACCAGCTTCGACAAGGAGAAAATAGATGCCTCCCAAGGCTCGCGCGGGCGCCAAGAAGGTGCGCCGCAAGGAAAAGAAGAACGTTGCTCAGGGCGAAGCCCACATCAAGAGCACGTTCAACAACACGATCGTCACGATCACCGACCCCACGGGTGCGGTCATCTCGTGGGCCTCTGCCGGCACCGTCGGCTTCAAGGGCTCGCGCAAGTCCACGCCGTACGCCGCTCAGATGGCTGCTGAAGCCGCTGGCCGTCGGGCGATGGAGCACGGCATGAAGAAGATCGACGTCTTCGTCAAGGGTCCGGGTTCGGGCCGCGAGACGGCGATTCGTTCGCTGGGTGCGATCGGCCTCGAGGTCGGCACCATCCAGGACGTGACCCCCGCCCCCCACAACGGCTGCCGCCCGCCCAAGCGCCGCCGCGTCTGAGATTAGGAGCGTAGAGACATGGCCCGTTACACCGGACCCCTGACCAAGAAGTCCCGCCGCCTCGGCGTGGACCTCGTCGGCGGCGACGCCGCATTCGAGAAGCGTCCTTACCCTCCCGGCCAGCACGGCCGCGCGCGGATCAAGGAGAGCGAGTACCGCAACCAGCTGCAGGAGAAGCAGAAGGCGCGTTACACGTACGGCATCCTCGAGAAGCAGTTCCACAAGTACTACGTCGAGGCAGCTCGTCGCCAGGGCAAGACCGGCGACAACCTCATCACGCTGCTCGAGTGCCGCCTGGACAACGTGATCTACCGTGCCGGCTTCGCCCGCACGCGTCGTCACGCCCGCCAGCTGGTCAACCACGGCCACTTCACGGTCAACGGCAAGAAGGTCGACATCCCGTCCTTCCAGGTCACCCAGTACGACATCATCGACGTGCGCGAGAAGTCGCTCGAGATGACGCCGTTCATCGTGGCCCGCGAGACCCACGGCGAGCGGATCGTTCCGGCGTGGCTCGAGGCCGTTCCGACCCGCATGCGGATCCTGGTGCACTCGGTGCCGGTCCGTGAGCAGATCGACCTGCCCGTTCAGGAACAGCTCATCGTGGAGTACTACTCCAAGAAGTGATCATGCGTGCTCCGGCCCGTCGCTCCCCCGGGAGCGCGGGTCGGGGCAACATGCGTTGCACGTCCCTCTTCTCCATCCGCACCACATCTGGATCCTCATATAGCGGTCGATCCGGAAAGGAACGAAACAAGTGCTTATCGCACAGCGCCCCACCCTGTCGGAGGAGACTGTCGACCAGTTCCGGTCGCGCTTCGTCATCGAGCCCCTCGAGCCCGGCTTCGGCTACACGCTCGGCAACTCGCTGCGTCGTACTCTCCTTTCCTCGATCCCCGGTGCCTCGGTCACGAGCATCAAGGTCGACGGGGTCCTCCACGAGTTCTCGACCATCGAGGGCGTCAAGGAAGACCTCACCGAGATCATCCTCAACCTGAAGGGCCTGGTCGTCTCCTCGGAGCACGACGAGCCCGTCACCATGTACCTCCGCAAGTCGGGTGCCGGTGACGTCACCGGTGCCGACATCGCGCCCCCGGCCGGTGTCGAGGTCCACAACCCGGAGCTGAAGCTGGCGACCCTGGGCGACAACGGCAAGCTCGAGCTCGAGCTCGTCGTCGAGCGTGGCCGCGGCTACGTCTCCGCCGTCCAGAACAAGGGCGCCGACAACGAGATCGGCCGGATCCCGGTCGACTCGATCTACAGCCCCGTGCTGAAGGTGACCTACAAGGTCGAGGCCACTCGTGTCGAGCAGCGCACCGACTTCGACAAGCTCGTCATCGACGTCGAGACCAAGCCGTCGATCCTGCCCCGCGACGCCATCGCGTCGGCCGGCAAGACGCTGGTCGAGCTCTTCGGCCTGGCCCGTGAGCTCAACGTCGAGGCCGAGGGCATCGACATCGGTCCCTCGCCCGTGGACGAGCAGCTCGCCGCCGACCTCGCCCTCCCGGTCGAGGACCTGCAGCTGACCGTCCGGTCCTACAACTGCCTCAAGCGCGAGGGCGTCCACACCGTGGGCGAGCTCATCAGCCGCTCGGAGCAGGACCTGCTGGACATCCGCAACTTCGGTGCGAAGTCCATCGACGAGGTCAAGGCCAAGCTGCACGAGATGGGTCTGTCCCTCAAGGACAGCGCCCCGGGCTTCGACCCCTCGGCTGCGCTCGCCAACTACAGCGACGATGACGACGACGAGTCGTTCGTGGAAGACGAACAATTCTGATCCGTCCCCACAGGGACATCACTATCCCGGTACCTGACACGGCCGGGGAGAAACGAGAAAAGCAATGCCCAAGCCCAAGAAGGGTCCCCGCCTCGGCGGTAGCTCGGCGCACCAGCGCCTCATCCTCGCGAACCTCGCCACCGCTCTCTTCGAGCACGGCAAGATCACGACGACCGAGGCCAAGGCCCGCACGCTGCGGCCCTACGCCGAGAAGCTGATCACCAAGGCGAAGAAGGCCCACGCCGGCGAGAACCCGCTGCACCAGCGTCGCGAGGTCCTCAAGACCATCCGCGACAAGGGTGTCGTGCACTCGCTGTTCGAGGACATCGCGCCGACGTTCGCCGAGCGTCCGGGTGGCTACACCCGGATCACGAAGATCGGTCCGCGCCAGGGCGACAACGCCCCCATGGCCGTGATCGAGCTCGTGACCGAGGCGTTCACCCCGTCCGCGCCGAAGGCCAAGCCGGCCGCTGAGGCCGCTCCGGCCCCCGCGCCGGTCGAGGTCGAGGCCGACGAGGTCACCGAGGACGTCACCGAGGAGACGGTCGAGGAGTCGCCCGTCGCCGAGGAGACCACCGAGGTCGAGGCCGCCGAGGAGACCACTGAGGACTCCGAGAAGGCCTGATCTGCAGCATTGCTCCACACCGACCCGACTCGCTCACGCGAGTCGGGTCGGTTCGTTTTTGGGGATTCGGGTGCCTGCCCGGGCGCCGATAGACTGGGACCATGAGCATCGACCTGGGGACCCCTCGCCTGATCGAGGACGGCCAGCGCGAGGTGCTGCTGGCAGCGCCCCGCGGTTACTGCGCCGGTGTCGATCGCGCGGTCGTGACCGTCGAGCAGGCGCTCGACCTCTACGGCTCGCCCGTCTATGTGCGCAAGCAGATCGTCCACAACAAGCACGTGGTGGCCAACCTCGAGGCGCGCGGCGCGATCTTCGTCGAGGAGCTCGACGAGGTCCCTGTGGGCGCCACCGTCGTCTTCTCGGCCCACGGTGTCTCGCCCGCGGTCGTCAATGAGGCGGCTGCGCGTGCCCTGAAGACCATTGACGCGACGTGTCCGCTGGTCACGAAGGTGCACCGCGAGGCCGTTCGATTCGCGGCCGACGGCTACACCATCCTGCTCATCGGACACGCTGGGCACGAGGAGGTGGAGGGCACCGCCGGGGAGGCACCTGAGCAGACCGTCCTCGTCGAGCATCCCGACGACGTCGACCGGCTCGAGTTCCCCGCCGACGCCAAGCTGGCCTGGCTCTCGCAGACGACGCTGAGCGTCGACGAGACGATGGAGACGGTCCGGCGGCTGCGCGAGAAGTTCCCGCAGCTCGAGGACCCGCCGAGCGACGACATCTGCTACGCCACCCAGAACCGCCAGGTCGCGGTCAAGGAGATCGGTGCCGCTGCCGACCTGGTCATCGTGGTCGGCTCCGCCAACTCGTCCAACTCGGTGCGTCTGGTCGAGGTCGCCCTCGAGGCCGGCGCCAAGGCGTCCTACCGCATCGACGACGTGTCCGAGCTCGACGAGGCCTGGCTGGACGGTGCCGCCGCCGTCAGTGTGACCTCCGGTGCTTCGGTGCCCGACCACCTCGTGACCGAGGTCCTGGCCTACCTCGCTGAGCGCGGCTACCCCGACGCCCGCGCGGTCCAGACCGCAGAGGAGACCTTGGCCTTCTCGCTGCCCAAGGAGCTGCACCGCGACCTCAAGGCCGCAGGACGCAGCACCAAGACCGCCGTACGGCTCTGATGGCCCGCTATCTCGACGTCCACCCGGACAACCCGCAGCCACGCTCGATCCAGCAGATCGTCGATGCACTCCATGACGACGCCCTGATCGCGTACCCGACCGACTCGGGCTACGCCTTGGGCTGCCGGGTCGGCAACCGCGACGGCCGCGACCGGATCCTCAGGATCCGCGGGCTCGACGACCGCCACCACTTCACCCTGGTGTGTCGCGACTTCAGCCAGCTCGGCCAGCTCGTCCACGTCGAGAATGCTGCGTTTCGCGCGATCCGCGCCGTGACGCCGGGGCCCTACACCTTCATCCTGCCCGGCACCCCCGAGGTGCCGCGGCGCCTGCTGCACCCCAAGAAGAAGACCGTGGGCGTGCGCATCCCCGACCACACCGTCGTCCAGGCGATCCTCGACCTGCTCGGCGAGCCGTTGCTGTCGAGTTCGCTGATCCTGCCGGGGGAGACCGAGCCGCGCACGATGGGCTGGGAGATCAAGGAAGACCTCGACCATGACGTCGACATCGTCGTCGAGGCGGGGGAGACCCCGGCCGAGCCGACGACGGTCGTCGACTGGTCCGAGGGTGCGCCCGAGATCATCCGCCGGGGTGCCGGCGACCCGGACCGCTTCGCCTGACCCGTCGATCGGCTCAGCGCGGGTGGCGGAGCAGGAATGACCGTCGTACGGCGAGCAGGGCCAGGCAGGCGCCGTACCCGAAGACCAGGGCGAGGGCATGTCCGGACAGTCCGGAGACCGTCGCCTGGACGAAGCCGTCATCCGCGCGCGCGATCGATCCCGGCTCGCTGATGCCGAGCAGCAGCGCGACGAACAGCATCGCCAGCGGGGGCAGGACGCCGATCGGGAAGAAGTCGGACGGCTTGACCAGCAGGGCCACGCCGACGCAGATCGTCACGAACGCCAGGTCGTAGAACAGGCCGAGCCCGTCGCTGAGGACGAGGTCGAGCACGGTCACCGTGAGCAGCAGGGCGATGGCGAGCGCGATGAGTTCCCGCGCAGGCTGGCGGCCCTCTTCCCACAGGGTGGGGGACCGCTGCTCCCGGACGGTGCTCACGCCCCCACGCTAACCGCGGTCAGGGGCCGATCCGGCGACCTGTCGCCGTGTCGAAGACATGGGCTGCGCCGGCAGGTACGGCCAGGTGCACCGTGTCGTCCGGTCCGACGTGGCCTCGCGACGGCAGGCGTACGGCGAGCGCCGCCTCGCGGTCGCCGAGGTCGGCCGTGCCGTGGGCGAATCCCTCGGAGCCGAGCTCCTCGACGAGGTGCACCTTGAGGGGGATGCCGTCGCCGGCGGACACCAGCTGCCAGCCCTCCGGGCGGACGCCGATCGTCACGGCATCGGTGAGCCCGCTGCTCGTCGCCGCGTCGAGGGGGAGGCGGTGGCTCCCGAGGAACACGTGGCCGTCGTCGACCCGGGCCTCGAGCAGGTTCATCTGCGGTGAGCCGATGAAGCTCGCGACGAAGAGGTTGGCCGGGCGGTCGTAGAGGGCGAGGGGGGAGTCGATCTGCTGGATCTCGCCGGCATTCATGACCGCGACCCGGTCGCCCATGGTCATCGCTTCCACCTGGTCGTGGGTGACGTAGACGGTGGTGACCCCGAGCTCGCGCTGGAGGCGGGCGATGTCGCTGCGGGTCTGGACCCGCATCTTGGCGTCGAGGTTGGACAGCGGCTCGTCCATGCAGAACACCTGGGGCTCGCGCACGATCGCCCGGCCCATGGCGACCCGCTGCCGCTGGCCGCCGGACAAGGCCCTCGGCTTGCGGTCGAGCAGCTCGGTCAGGCCGAGGAGGGCGGCCACGTCATCGACCCGGCGCTCCCTCTCCTCGCGGTCCACGCCGGCCATCTTGAGGGCGAAGCCGAGGTTTTCGCGGACCGACTTGTGGGGATAGAGGGCGTAGCTCTGGAACACCATCGCGATGTCGCGGTCCTTCGGTGCCAGGCGCGTGACGTCCCGGTCGCCGATCAGGATCCGGCCGGCGTCGACCTCCTCCAGGCCCGCGAGCATGCGCAGGGTGGTGGTCTTCCCGCAACCGGACGGCCCAACGAGGACGAGGAACTCGCCGTCCTCGACCACGAGATCGATTCCGGGTACGGCGGGGGCGTCGGCGCCGTCGTACCACCGCTGTGCTGCTTCGAAGGTGATGCCGGCCATCGCTGCTCCTGCTGGGTGAAATGTGACGTGGATCGCTCGGAATGCTTGCACCTTATATGTTCGTATGGTGAACTAACAAACATGTCCTGGCGAACCCCGACGGATCGGGCCCCCCGTGACCGGATCAAGCTCCGGCGAGCAGACTCCCGTCGTCACCACCGCGCGATGCTCCTCCAGGAGCTCTTCGCACAGGGGCCGGCCAGTCGCGCCGACCTCGCGCGCAGCAGCGGCCTGACCCGCGTCACCGTGTCGGAACTGGTGGCCGAGCTGATCGCCGAGGGGCTGCTCACCGAGCTCGGTGCACCGGTCGAGATCCGCGTGGGGAAGCCGCCGACACTGGTGGGCCTGGTCCCCGACGCCAAGCACGTCGTGGCCATCGACCTGTCGGTCGATGACCAGGTCGTCGGCGCGATCTTGAACCTGGTGGGCGAAGTCGTCGTCCGCGACGGGCGTCCGCTCGAGGGACGCCGGGGCGCGGACGCGCTCGAACTGGTGGAGGAGTTCACCGCCGATCTCGTCTCCCGAAGCACCCGCCCGCTGCTCGGCGTCGCCGTGGCCACCCCCGGCGTGGTCAGCCCCGAAGGGGTCGTCCTCGACGCGCCCAACCTCGGCTGGCACGACGTCCCCCTCGCGGAGTCGCTCGGCGCCACCCTCGATCAGCCGGTCTACGTCGCCAACGACGCCAACACCGCCGTGACGGGGGAGTACACCTTCGGCGGGGGTGGCGAGGGCGGACTGCTCCTGCTCCGGCTCAGCACCGGTGTGGGTGCCGGCCTCGTCCTCGGCGGGACCGTACTCCACGGCAACGGCGGCGCGGCGGGCGAGATCGGCCACGTCCAGGTCGACCCCGACGGCGAGATCTGTGCCTGTGGCCGACCCGGTTGCCTCGAGACCTTCGTCGCCGTGCCGCGGCTGCGTCGGCGGATCGGGTCGGACGACCCCGAGGCCGTCCTGCGGGACGCCGGCCGGAGGCTGGGGCAGGCGCTGGCTCCTGTCGTGGCCACCCTGAACCTCGGCGAGGTCGTGCTCAGCGGACCCGCCGACCTGGTCGAGCCCCTGGCCCGCGAGGCCGAGGCCGCCATCAGGGACCGGGTCATGCCGGTCTCCTCCGCCGGGTTCGCCGTCCGGGTCTCGACCCTCGGTGACGACGGCGTCCTCATCGGCGCCACGGGCGTCGTGCTCTCGGGAGAGCTGGGGGTGTCGTGACAGTGCGACAGCGTCATCAGCTGCGTCCAGCCAGCAGCGTCCGCGCGGTCCCACCGGGGCCGCGTCCAGTAGTGAGAATCGAAGGGAACTAGCGGTGCGAATTCAGAAGACTCTGGCAGTCGCGGCCACTGCCGTCCTGCTGGCCGTGACCAGCGCGTGCGGCTCCGACGACGACAAGTCGTCCGGTGGCGGCCCGACCGAGGCCGACCTCGTGGTCTGGCTCAACGGTGCCGACACGCCCCAGGCGGCGCGGGACTGGCTCAAGACGACCTTCGAGGACCAGAATCCCGGGTCGACCCTCACCATCGAGCAGCAGGAGTGGGAGGGCCTCGTCGAGCGCCTCACCACCGCGCTCACCTCCGCCGACCAGACGCCGGACGTGGTCGAGGTCGGCAACACGCAGGCGCCGACGTTCACGACGGTCGGTGCGTTCAGCGATCTCAGCGACGACCTGGCCGACCTCGGCGGCGACGACCTGTTGACCGGCTTCGTCGACGGCGCCACGGTCGACGGCAAGACGTTCGCCGTTCCGTACTACGCCGGGTCGACGTACGTCTTCTACCGCAAGGACCTGTTCGAGCAGGCGGGCGTCGACGGCGTCCCTACCACGATGGAGGAGTTCGTCGACGCCGCCGCCAAGCTCAAGGCGGAGAGCGGCAAGGCCGACTTCTCCGGCTACTGGCTGCCGGGCAAGGACTGGCGTGACGGTGCCGCGCTCCTGTGGGACGCCGGCGGCGAGTTCGCCGAGCCCGATGGTGACGGCTGGAAGGGCACGCTCTCCTCGAGCGAGTCGATGGCCGGACTGCAGGCCTTCCAGGACCTGTACGAGTCGGCATCCGGTGCTCCGGCCGACGCCAACGAGGCGGACCCGGTGACGCCCTTCTGTGCGGGCAAGATCGGCATGATGTCGCGCCCCGGCTGGGTGTACGGCATGCTGACGGACCCCAAGAGCGGATGCCCCAAGCTCGCCGAACAGATCGGTGTCTTCGCGCTTCCGGGCACCGACGGCGAGCCCGCGCCGGTGCTGCTCGGCGGCTCCGACATTGCCGTGTCGGCCAAGTCGCCGAACCAGGACCTGTCCCGCAAGGTCGTCGCGCTGATGCTCAGCGAGGAGTACCAGACGATCCTCGCCGAGGCAGGCCTGACGCCGGCTCGGCAGTCGTTCGCGAGCAAGCTCGGGGACGACGAGTTCGCCCAGGCCACGGTCGCTGCTGCGTCCAACGCCAAGCTGACGCCGGCGGCAGCCGCGTGGGCCACGGTCGAGGGCAAGTTCATCCTCGAGGACCTGTTCAGCGAGATCGCCCAGGGCGGCGACGTGAAGGAACTCGCAGCCGAGGCCGACGAGCAGATCACCGCCGAACTCAACTGATTGATCTGCCCGAGCGTGTCTCCGGCGCAGAGGGGCAGCAAGCTGCCGCCGACGCCTCCCGACACGCTGCCGGGCTGATTGACCCCACGACGTCCGGCCGGTCCCCACAGCCGGCCGGACGTCGTACCGTCCTGACACGCCGTCCTCGAGAGGAGGAGCCCCGTGGCACCCACTGCACGTCGATCGCCACTGCCCTACGGGCTGGTCATCCCGGCCACCATCGCCCTCGGTCTGGCCCTCGGCTATCCGCTGGTGCGCCAGGTGGTCCTGTCCCTCCAGGAGTTCGGGCTGGCGCAGCAGTTCGGCCAGGCGCCGGTCTGGGCGGGCTTCGCCAACTACCGCGAGCTGCTCACCGACGGTGAGCTGTGGGCCGTCGTCCTGCGGACCGTCGCCTTCTGCTTCGTCAACGCCGGCCTGACGTTCGGCATCGGACTCGGGCTCGCGCTGCTGATGACCCGGATGAGCCGGTTCGTGCGGGTCGCGACCCAGTGCGGCCTGATGCTGGCCTGGGCGATGCCCGTGGTCGCGGCGATGACGGTGTGGCAGTTCCTCTTCGACACCGACTACGGGGTCGTGAACTGGCTGCTCACCAAGGCCGGCGGCGACTTCCACCGGCACGGCTGGCTGCTCGATCCGTGGTCGTTCTTCCTGGTCGCCACCATCATCGTGGTCTGGATGAGCGTCCCCTTCGTGGCGTTCACCCTGTACGCCGCCCTGACCCAGGTCCCCGAGGACGTGGTCGAGGCGGCACAGATCGACGGCGCGGGCGTGTGGCAGCGCTTCGTGCACGTGGTGTTCCCGTCGATCCGGCCGGTGCTGCTCGTCGTCGTGCTGCTCCAGGTGATCTGGGACCTCCGGGTGTTCACCCAGATCTACACCCTCCAGCGGGCCGGCGGGATCGCCAAGGACACCAACCTGCTGGGCACCTACATCCACACTCTCGGCATCAAGGGCGGCGACTTCGGGATGGCTGCGGCGGCCGCGATGTTCATGCTCGTCCTGACCGTCGTCCTCACCGCGCCGTACGTGCGCCTGATGCTCAAGGCGGAGGACGAGTCATGAGCCGCAGGACCCCGCTCCCCGTCCGGATCGGTGCCGACCTGGTCGGCGTACTGGTCTTCCTCGCCTGCGTGTTCCCGGTCTACTGGATGGTGAGCCGCTCGTTCCTGCCGCGCAACCGGATCAAGGGCGAGGATCCCGAGATCGTGCCGACGCACGGCACCCTCGACAACTACCAGCGCGTGCTGGGCGACAACGACTTCACGAACGCGCTGGTGACCAGCCTCAGCGTCACGCTGCTGACCGTGGCCGTCGCGTTGCTCTTCGCCTTCCTGGCGGCCGTGGCGGTGAGCAGGTTCCGCTTCCGTGGCCGGCGCTCGTTCATCCTCGCGCTGCTGGTCATCCAGATGATTCCGGCCGAGGCGCTGTTCATCAGCCAGTACAAGATGCTCGACGGCATGGGCCTGCTCAACTCGGTCATCGGCCTGACCCTCGTGTACGTCGCCAGCGTGCTGCCGTTCACGGTGTGGACCTTGCGCGGGTTCGTCGACGGGGTGCCGCGCGAGCT
>JAKFEI010000479.1:0-2429 GCA_036675765.1 Nocardioides sp.
AGCGTCCGGGTCTTGCGATCGGCCTTCGCGTCGAGCTTCCCGACCAGCCGGTCGTCGTACAGGATCGGGAGGGCGAAGTAGCCCCAGCGGCGCTTGGCCGCCGGCTTGTACATCTCCAGGACGTACTCGAACCCGAACAGCTCCTGCGCCCGGTCGCGGTCGTACACGAGTCGGTCGAAGGGTGACAGGAGGGCGCACCGACCCTCGAAGGGCTTCTCGGACGCAGCGAGTGCGTCGCTGTCGACCTGCCACGTCCCGGAGGCGCCCGCCACCTCGGCCTCCTCGCCGATGTCGCCCACCTCGACGAACTCGGAGAACTGGGCAGCCGGCCTGGCGCGGGCGATCCCGAGGGAGGCGAGGCGCCGGCTGGCGAGCTCGGCGCACGCGTCCTCGTAGGACGGCACGGTGAGGTCGGCCGGATGGACCCGCTCGGCCAGGTCGAAGCAGCGCAGCCGGCCCCGTCGTCCGCTGATGGCGAGCTCGCCGAACATCATCAGGAACTCCAGCATCAGCACGACGTTCTTGTCGTTGGTCCAGCCCGTCGACTGCCACGGCTCAACCGCCGTGTCGGGCACCTCGCCCGCGATCACGGGTCCGGTGTCGCGCACCCGGGCCAGCACATCGGCCCGGAAGGCAGCGTTGGCGGCCATCCACTGCAACGCCCGGTCGTGGCGGCCCCAGCGCCGCACCGTCGCCAGGTCCAGCACGACGTCGTCCATCACCCGGACGTACGAACCGTGCTCGATGAGCGAGCGCTCCTCCTCGAGCGCGAAGCGCAGGTCCGAGGGGGAGTAGCCGGCGCCGAGGCGCGACCACGCGACCAGGTCGACGTTCGGCGCGATCGCGGCGGTCGGGTCGATCTGCAGCAGGGTCAGGTGGTCGACGGTCGCCACCAGCGACTCCGGGCGCCAGGCGTCCAGCAACTGCGCCCGGACGGCGATCCGCCGGGCCTGCTGAGGATCGAGCCGGAGCACGGTTCAGAGCCTGGCGAGCGCGGCCTTCAGGGGGTCGAGCCCCAGCGACCCGAGGTCGAGCGCGGCGGTGTGGAAGGCCTTGAGGTCGAACGCGCTGCCGTGGCGCGCCTGCGCATCGGCGCGGGCGTCGAGCCAGATCCGTTCCCCGACCTTGTACGACGGCGCCTGGCCCGGCCAGCCGAGGTACCGGTTGACCTCGAACTTCAGCGAGCCGTCATCCATCCGGGAGTGCGCGCGCATGAACTCGAAGACCCGGTCGGCGTCCCAGACCTCGCCCGGACGCCAGCCGAACGGGTTGTCCTTCGGGATCGTCAGGCCGAGGTGCACGCCGATGTCGACGATGACCCGCGCGGCCCGGAAGCCCTGCATGTCGAGGAAACCGAGCCGATCGCCCGGATCGGCGAAGTAGCCCAGTTCGTCCATCAGCCGTTCGGCGTACAACGCCCAACCCTCGCCGTGGCCGCTGACCCAGCAGAGCAGCCGCTGCCAGCGGTTGAGGAGTTCGGCCTGGTGGACGACCTGCGCGCACTGCAGGTGGTGGCCGGGCACGCCCTCGTGGAAGACGGTGGTCGTCTCGCGCCACGTGGAGTACTGCTTGTGGTCGTCGGTGAAGGAGAACCACATCGTTCCGGGCCGGGAGAAGTCCTCGGTGGGCGGGGAGTACCAGGCGCCGCCGTCGTTGGTGGGAGCCACCTTGCAGTTCAGGGTGCGGATCGGGTCGGCGATGTCGAAGTGCACGCCGTCGAAGTCGGCGAGGATCGCGTCGGACTTGGCCTGCATCCACGCCTGGAAGGCCTCACGGCTGCCGCAGTCGCGGGCCGGGTCGGCGTCGAGCGCGGCCACGGCGTCGGCGACCGAGCCGCCGGTGACGATCCGCTGGGCGGTCGAGGTCATGTCGTCCTCGATCCGCTTGAGCTCCTCCCAACCCCAGGCGTAGGTCTCCTCGAGGTCGACGGTGGCGCCGAGGAAGTAGCGCGAAGCGAGGGAGTACGCCTCACGGCCCACGCCGTCGGTCTCGCGGCCCCGGGGCTGGAGGTCGGTCTCGATGAACCGGCCGAACTCGGCGTACGACGACGAGGCGGCCTCGGCCGCACGGGTCAACGCGGGCTTCAGGGCATCGGGCGCGGCGCTGACGGCCTGCTGGAAGTAGTCACCGGCCGTGCCTTCCTGCCCGGTCCAGCCACGCACCTGGCTGGCCACTTCGACGTACTGGCGACGCGCGGAGACGCGGCCGGCGTTGGCCTCCTCCAGGAGGGTGGCGCGGTAGCCGGCGAGGGCGGCGGGGACGGCGTTCAGTCGCTGGCCGATCGCCTCCCACTCGTCGGTGGTGCCGGTCGGCATCAGGTCGAAGATCTCGCGGACCGCGTGGATCGCGCTGCTGATGACCGAGAACTCGCTGCGGTCGATCCGGGCGTCCGCACGCTCGACGGTGAGGCCGACGCGTTCGAGGAAGGC
>JAKFEI010000187.1:0-2414 GCA_036675765.1 Nocardioides sp.
CCGCGACGGTCGACGAACTGCCGTCGTCGGTACGGGTCGACCTCGTCCGTCAGGGCACCCACCAGAACATCGAGTACACCGCGAACGACGAGATCGGCCTCGTCGAGGCGACCGACACCACCACGCCGGACGTGACCAAGCCGACCGAGGTCGACCACGCCGTCTACCAGGTCCACGGCGTCCCGAAGCACATGCAGGTCGACCTGAACGGCAACCTGATCACGTACGACGCCAGCGACTCGATCGACAAGGTCTACGCCGGTGTCGAGCGGATGGGCGGCGACCGGATCACGGCCGAGGTGCTGGGCATCCCGGCGCACGCCAAGGTGCTCTTCGACGGGAAGAACTCGGTCCTGGACTGGGATGCGGACACCGCGACCACCAGTGCCTCGGCGACCGCGCACCTGACGGCGGCCACCCTCGACATGGACCGCGACTTCGACGCGGGCCTGACCATCACCTCGATCCCGGCCAAGTGGAACGCGAGCTGGGCGGACGGCAACGTCCTCTTCGACGCACCCGCGGCGGGCATCGGCTCGATCGTCGCGAACGTCACCAACCACGAGGACTACTCGACACTGCCGGGCGACCACCTGACGGCCTACTACGACGAGGCTTCGGGCGACCTCGACGCCAGCCTCAAGATCAGCAACCTGCGCCGGGCGTCCTTCACCAAGCTGCCCGACGACGGGGACGGCGGTGGCTTCGAGGCCGGCCTGAACATGGGCGACAACAGCACCTTCTCGTTCGCCGCGGAGGCTCACCTGGAGGAGGGGGACCTCGAGGCGTCCGGCAAGCTGAGCAACCTGCCGTCCGAGATCACGCTGCGCAGCGAGGGCGGCCGAATCACGTACGACGGCAACACCAACCCCGACCTGACGCTGTCGGTCGCGGCGGGCAAAGCCCCGGCGCTGGCCGTCACACCGGTGCCGCCGCAGGTCCACGGTGTCGCCGTCCGTGACGGGGCGAGCGGTTCCGACAAGGCCGTCCGGGCCAAGCTCTACATGACCGGACTGCCGACGGGCCTCGACCTCAACTCCACCAGCGGCGTCTACACGGTCACGGGCTTCCACCCCACCAACGGCACCCTGGTGGTCGACGCCAAGCTGCAGGCGCTCGCGCCCAAGCCGCTCAGCCTCTACCTGACGCAGGGCATCCCGACGGCCAACCCGGTGGACTTCACCTTCGGCCCGATCGTCACCCGAACCGAGCCCGACGGCAGCCACACCACCGGACTCGACTACGTCGCCAGCGAGGCGCTGGGGGCGTTCACCGCGAACGCGCAGTACGACAACACCGACGAGGCGCAGCTGACCATCAGCGCGATCCCGAAGACCATCAGCGTGGACGTCGCCTTCGGCGCGGACACGAAGAAGGTCGGCATCGCGATGAACCAGGGCATCAGCGACATCACGGCGGCGTACAAGCACGTGGGCGACATCGACTTCGCTGCCTCCGTGCACCTGCACGACGTCCCGAAGACCGTCGACATCCTGATCGGCAAGAACACCTCCGCCGGCGGCGGTACGACGGTCGACGCACCCGTGTTCACGATGACGACCTTCGCCCCCGGCCTCGACATCGACGCCTTTGCCTCCGCGCAGATCGCCGACCCGGTCGACGCCAACGCTGCCGTGAAGCTCACCGTCACCGACCTCGGCCAGGTCGTCACCGGTGACCTCGTCGGCTCCCGGCTGCACATCACCTCGAGCCCGGCGACCGAGGCCTTCGCGCTCGAGGCGGCGGGGCGCGTACAGAAGTCCATCTCGCTCGACTGGGGCAGCGGTGAGGACGGCATGACCGGGTTCTTCCAGAACCGGGGCAACCTGTCGGCCGACCTGAAGATCCGGCGGGTCACGCTGGGCCTGACGGACTTCTCGGACGTGAACCTCCGACTGGGCTTCACGACCGGCCTCGACGGAACCTTCGGATCCTTCACGTTCGGCCAGGACAGCAACCTGACGGTCGACCTCGAGAACAAGTTCTCGGTGTTCATCGACTGGCCCGACCCGCTGGGCTCGGACACCATCACGATCGTCGACATCCCGCACCTGGTCATCCCGTTCGGCAACGTGGCGCCGCGCTGGCACATCAACCAGAACATCCAGGAACGTGCGTTCCACCTCCCGATCATCCACTTCGGGATCGCGGACTGCGGTGTGTCCTTCGACGTCCGTCCGGCACCGGGCTACACGACGCCGGGCAACACGTTCACGCTCGGCCAGCCGGCCGATGACGGGACGAACACGCCGGCTTGGTTGATCACGCCCGACATCAACCTGCTCGGGTTCTCGCTGCCCGACTTCGGGCTGGACATCATCGCCTACTTCCTGTCGCCGTACGGCAACCACATCCACCCGTACCCGGAGTGTCAGTGGCTGGTCTAGGCCCCCGCGACCGGCGCGGTCCGGCAG
>JAKFEI010000271.1:0-2407 GCA_036675765.1 Nocardioides sp.
CCGCGATGATGGAGTTCTTCGAGCGCGCCTTCGGCCCGTACCCGTTCGATGCGTACGCCGCCGTCATCACCGACGACGACCTCGAGATCCCGCTCGAGAGCCAGAGCCTGTCCACCTTCGGTCGCAACTTCTGCACCGACGACTGGTCGCACGTGCGGCTGATCGCCCACGAGATGGCGCACCAGTGGTTCGGCAACGCCGTCACCCTCGCGCGCTGGCAGGACATCTGGCTGCACGAGGGATTCGCCTGCTACAGCGAGTGGTTGTGGTCCGAGGAGTCCGGCGGCCCGCGCACCTGCGACGAATGGGCGCGCCACCACCACGACAAGCTGGCCGACCTCCCGCAGGACCTGCTGCTCGCCGACCCCGGCCCCGCGCTGATGTTCGACGACCGCGTCTACAAGCGCGGTGCGCTCACCCTGCACGCGCTCCGCGCCGACGTCGGTGACGCCGCCTTCTTCGACGTGCTGCAGGGGTGGGCCGCCCTCCGGGCGGGCGATTCGGTCACCACCGAGGAGTTCCTCGCCTTCGCGACCGACCGCACGGGTCGCGACGTGACGGCGTTGTTGGGGCCCTGGCTGTACGAGACCGACCTGCCGCCGTACCCGGGCTGAGGCCGGAAAACGGCAGACGCCCCGCGTGCATCACGCGGGGCGCCTGTACCGGTCGGACCGGAGAACGGTGGGCTCAGGCCCAGCGCTCCTCGGCGGGCACGAAGTCGAGCGTGCGCGGACCGGTGTAGATCTGCTTCGGACGAGCGATCTTCTGCTCCTTGTCCTGCACCAGCTCCAGCCACTGCGCGAGCCAGCCCGGCGCACGGCCGATGGCGAACAGCACGGTGAACATCTCCGGCGGGAACTCCAGGGCCTCGTAGATCAGGCCGGAGTAGAAGTCGACGTTCGGGTAGAGCTTGCGCTTGACGAAGTACTCGTCCTCGAGCGCGATCTTCTCGAGCTCCTTGGCGATCTCGAGGAGCGGGTTGACCCCGGTGACCTCGAAGACGTCGTCGCAGGCCTTCTTGATGATCGTCGCGCGCGGGTCGAAGTTCTTGTAGACCCGGTGGCCGAAGCCCATCAGCCGCTCGTTGCCGGCCTTCACGCCCTCGATGAACGCGGGGATGTTGTCCTTGGTGCCGATCCGGCGCAGCATCTTGAGCACGGCCTCGTTGGCGCCACCGTGCAGCGGGCCGTAGAGGGCGCCGATGCCGGCCGCGACAGCGGAGTACGGGTCGACCTGCGAGGAGCCGACGGAGCGGACCGCGTTGGTCGAGCAGTTCTGCTCGTGGTCGGCGTGCAGGATGAACAGCACGTCGAGCGCCTTCGCGATGCGCGGGTCGGCGGCATACTTCGTCTCGCTCATCTTGAAGAGCATGGAGAGGAAGTTCTCCGCGTAGGACAGCTCGTTGTCGGGGTAGACGTACGGCTTGCCCTGCGCGTGGCGGAACGACCAGGCGCCGAGGGTCGGCATCTTGGCGATCATGCGCACGATCTGGATGTGCCGGTTGTCCGGGTCCTCGATGTGGCGGGACTCGGGGTAGAACGTCGAAAGGGCCCCGATCGACGCCATCAGCATCCCCATCGGGTGCGCGTCGTACCGGAACCCCTGCATGAAGCCCTTGACGTTCTCGTGCACGAACGTGTGGTACGTGATCTCGTGCACCCAGGCGTCGTACTGCTCCTTCGACGGCAGGTCGCCGTGGACGAGCAGATAGGCCACCTCGAGGAAGTTCGACTTCTCCGCGAGTTGTTCGATCGGATAGCCCCGGTACTCGAGGATCCCTCGCTCGCCATCGATGTAGGTGATGGCACTGCGGCAGGAGGCAGTGTTGACGAAACCGGGGTCGTAGACAGCCAGGCCGGGGTTTTCCTCATCGGCCTTGATCTTCCCGATGTCGGCGGCCTTGATGGTGCCGTCGACGATCGGGATGTCGTACTCCGCTCCGGTGCGGTTGTCGCGTACGGTGAGAGAGTCAGTCACCCCTGCAACCTAGTCGCCCGCGTCACATCGCGGAAAGACGGTGTCCCGAGGCGTGGCCTGGGACGGATGTCACACAGGCTGGTTCTGGCAGTGGTGTCCGCGGCGTTTTGACCGTGTCCGAGACCCCGCCGTAGTCTTTCCTGCGCGTCTCCTGCCGCTTCGCGCTGCCGTCCTGTACGGCGCCGGGGCAGTCCCGGATCGCCCAACGTCTTCATGAGGCAGTGCCTCCCTGGAGCAGATCGCCGTGAGGCGAGCATGAGTGGGCCGGGCTGAGTTCGTCAGAAGACGTCGCCTGCACGGTGCAACTGCACCGGCGGCAGGCAAGCCCGATCGACATTCGCCGAACGGGTCCACGAACTAACCGAAGAGAGTGAACGCATCATGCGTACCTACGCTCCCAAGCCCGGTGACGTTGAGCGCGCCTGGCTCG
>JAKFEI010000169.1:0-2399 GCA_036675765.1 Nocardioides sp.
GTCACGTTCACCCGCCGCATCCCGGTCGCCGTCACGGTGGTCGGCTGGATCGCACTGGCGGCGCTGGCCTCGCTGGTCGACCCGGTCCGTGGCCCGGTGACCGTCGCGCTCGCAGGCGTCGTGGTCGTCGCGCTCGTCGCGCACACCGTCAGGCGGTTCGGTGGTGTCACCGGCGACGTCTTCGGTGCCGGGATCGAACTGGCGCTCGCCGTGCTGCTGGTGGGGCTCGCCGGGGCCTGACGTCAGTCAAGTCCGTCGAGTAGACCGCGAGGCACGAGCGGGCGTGTCGAGACGCTCCGCGTCAGAGCTTCAGCACCCGCCCCGAGATGACCAGGTGCACCTCGTCGCACGCGCTCGCGACGCGCTGGTTGACGATGCCGAGCAGGTCACGGAACAACCGCCCCGACCGGTGAGCGGGTACCACGCCGAGGCCGACCTCGTTCGTCACGAACACCACGTCCACCGACGTCTCGGCGAGCGCGGCAGCGACGTCGGCGACCCGTTCACTGACGACGAGCTCGGCGTCGTTGATCGGCCGCTCCCACAGGTCGGCCTTGTCGATGATCGTGGTCAGCCAGGTGCCGAGGCAGTCGACGAGCACCGGCGTCGTCGCTGCGCGGAGCACACCGGCCACGTCGTTCGTCTCCTCGGTGGTCCAGGAGTCGGGCCGACGGACCCGGTGCGCGGTGATCCGCGAGACCCAGTCGGCGTCGTCGTACACGGGGCCGGCGGCGACGTAGGTGACGGCAGGGGCGGACGCCACCAGTTGCTCGGCGTGCACCGACTTGCCCGACCGGACTCCCCCGGTGACCAGTACCTTCACGTGCGCCTCCTCAGCCGACAGTGAACGCGACCTTACGGGCCGCGAGGTCTGCCGTGGCAAGAGTGGCCTCGACCTCCTCGCCGAGCGGCAGCGGCTGCGGCGACGTCACCGGTGCTTCGACGCCGACCTCGGCGAGCATGACGACACCCGTCGTCGCGTCGTCGTCGCGCAGGCTGGTGATCACCCCCGCGAACTTCTCGCCCACGCGGCCCGACAGGACGGCCGCCTCGAGCAGGTCGAGCACGGCGCGTTCGTAGGAACCGGCGCGGCGGGCCGAGTCCTGGAGGGTCTTCGGCAGGTCCGGCAGCGCCGCGGTGACCCACTCCGGGACGGGTTCTCCGGCACAGATCGCGACGCAGACCTCGCCCGTGTAACGGTCACCGAGGCGACGCAGGGGCGCGGTGACGTGGGCGTACTCGGCGGCGATCGCCGAGTGCCTGGTCTGCTCGGGCAGCTCACCGTTGAAGGCGGCGTACCCACTGCCCCGCAGGAGGCGCGTGCAGGCCACGACCATCGCCTGGTGCTCGGACTTCGCGGGATCGAGGGACCGGATGAAGGCGGGATAGTCCGTCGCCTTGGGCCAGTCGATCTTCAGTGCGTGGGCGACGCGACGCAGCCGGGCGACGTCGCGCGGGTCGGCCGGCGGCAGGGTGCGCAGCATGCCGACCTTGGCGCCGACCATCAGCGACGCAGCCGAGATGCCGGTCAGCAGCGAGATCTGGGCGTTCCACTCCTCGACGGGCAACTGCTTGCGGAACGCGAGCTCGAAGCCATCAGCCGTCTCCTCGATCTCCTGCTCGGGCAGGGGCAGCGAGATGCCGCCGCGCGCGAGCTCCTGCTGCTGGCGAAGCAGGCCGACCTCCTTGAGCAGGACGAGGACCTCACCGGCCGAGCCGTCGTCGAGCGCCGCCTGGGCCTCGACGTACGACAGGCGCAAGGTCGAACGCACCAGCGCCCGCTCGACGTGGACCTTGGTCGGGGTGCCCGCGGCATCGACCTCGATGGTCCACAGGAGCGCGGGAGCGGTCTGGTCGGGCAGCAGCGACGCCGCGCCCTCCGAGAGCGCCGGCGGGTGCAACGGGATGCGGGTGCCGGCGCCGTACAACGTCTCGCCGCGGCGGTGCGCCTCCAGGTCGATCGGGTCGCCGGGCTTCACGAAGGCGGCGACGTCGGCGATCGCGTAGTGCACGACGAAACCGCCTGATGCATGGGCGGATCGTTCGATGTGCAGCGCCTGGTCGAGGTCCATCGAACCGGCGGGGTCGATCGTGATGAACGGCAGGTCCGTCCGGTCCAGCTCCGGGAGTACGACGTCCGTCGCTGCCCGTTCGGCAGCGCTGGTCACGTCGGCGGGGAACTCCCCCGGCAGCTCCAGTTCCTTCGCGATCTCCTCGAGCCCCTGCGTCAGCGCAGGAGAGCTCGCCTTGACCCGGACCACGACGTTGCTCGGCATGCGGCCGACACTATCGGGGAGCCCTATCCTTTCCCGGTGCTGATCCTGCTGCCGCCGAGTGAGGGCAAGTCCGTTCCGACCCGGGGCAAGGCGCTCGACCTCGCGTCCCTC
The DNA here is from genome assembly GCA_036675765.1 of Nocardioides sp. Taxonomy (GTDB): domain Bacteria; phylum Actinomycetota; class Actinomycetes; order Propionibacteriales; family Nocardioidaceae; genus Nocardioides. The sequence goes on from JAKFEI010000169.1 coordinate 2,388, forward strand.
TCCTCGCCCGAG
>JAKFEI010000013.1:0-16204 GCA_036675765.1 Nocardioides sp.
CGTCGACATGGAGCGCGAGCGCGTGTCGCTGTCGCTCAAGGCGACGCAGGAAGACCCGTGGCAGCACTTCGCCCGGACCCACCAGATCGGCCAGATCGTGCCCGGCAAGGTCACCAAGCTGGTGCCCTTCGGTTCGTTCGTCCGTGTCGAAGAGGGCATCGAGGGCCTCGTGCACATCTCCGAGCTGGCCGAGCGCCACGTGGAGATCCCCGAGCAGGTCGTCCAGGTCAACGACGACGTCATGGTCAAGATCATCGACATCGACCTCGAGCGTCGCCGGATCTCGCTCTCGCTGAAGCAGGCGAACGAGACCACCGCCGCGGTCGACGTCGAAGAGTTCGACCCGACGCTCTACGGCATGCCCGCCACGTACGACGAGGCCGGCAACTACATCTACCCGGAGGGCTTCGACCCCGAGACGGGCGAATGGCTCGAGGGCTTCGACGACCAGCGCGCCGTCTGGGAAGAGCAGTACGCCAAGGCGCATGCCCGCTGGGAGGCGCACGTCAAGCAGCAGGCCGAGGCGAAGGTTGCCGAGGCCGAGGCTGGCGAGGCGACGTCGTACTCCTCCGGTGGCTCGGACGACGAGCAGGCCGAGGAGACCGGCGGCTCGCTGGCTTCCGACGAGGCGCTGCAGGCGCTTCGCGAGAAGCTCACCGGCGGCCAGGCCTGATTCAAGGTCGTCGAGTAGCCGAGCCGCCAGGCGAGGCGTATCGAGACGCAAGCAACGAAGGCCCCGACCAGTCTGGTCGGGGCCTTCGGGCGTTTTCGGGGGAGTGGTGCGCGCTGATCACGCGAACCAGGGAGTCGGGCGACGGGTGGAGAAGTCGTCGTGGCGGACCCAGAGGATCAGGGACCGCAGGAGCAGGGCCAGGAGGAGGATCAGGAAGAGGTTCATGGCAGTAATCATGCTCTTGGCAGATTCCTGCCACCAGTGGCAGAAAAGCCGCTTTGCGTTGATTTACTGCCATGTCCGTGACAAGGTGGCGGAATGTTGACCAATGTGGCCGTCCTGGCCTTCGACGGGGTGGCTCCGTTCGAGCTCGGCATCCTCTGCGAGGCGTTCGGGATCGACCGGACGGCCGACGGGGTCCCGGCCCTCGACTTCGCCGTCTGTGCCGAGAACAACCTGCCGTTGCGGACCTCGATGGGGTTCAACCTGCAGACCGACTTCGGGCTGGACCGTGTCGCGGAGGCCGACCTGGTCGGCATCCCGGCGATCCCGCGCGGGGGCGTGCCCTCCGACGCGGTCATCGAGGCGATTCGCGCGGCCTACGACCGTGGGGCGCGGATCATGTCCGCCTGCAGTGGCGCCTTCGCGGTCGGAGCCGCCGGGCTGCTGGACGGGCGCGAGTGCACGACGCACTGGATGTACACCGACGAGCTGCAGCGACGGTTCCCCGAGGCGATCGTCGTGCCCGAGGTCCTCTACGTCGACACCGGCCAGATCGTCACCAGCGCCGGCAGTGCCGCCGGTCTCGATGCCGCGTTGCACATCTGGCGCCAGGAGTACGGCGCCGCGGTCGCGAACGTGGTGGCCCGCCGGGCCGTCGTACCGCCGTATCGGGACGGGGGACAGGCGCAGTTCATCGCGCGCGCCGTCCCGGACTGCGACGCCGACACGCTGCGGCCGCTGCTGACCTGGATCCTGGAGAACCTCGAGGAGGACCACGGGGTCGAGGCGCTCGCGAAGCGCGCGGTGATGTCGCCGCGCACCTTCGCGCGGCGCTTCCGCGACGAGACGGGTACGACGCCGCACCACTGGGTCACCCGGCAGCGGGTGTCCGCGGCCGAAGAGCTGCTGGAGCGCACCGACCACCCGGTGGAGTGGATCGCGGGCGAGGTCGGGTTCGGCAACGCGGCGACCCTGCGCCACCACTTCGTGCGGGTCCGCGGGGTCAGCCCGCAGGCGTACCGGCGCCAGTTCGCCTGCTGATCCTGTCGGGTCAGTGGTCGACCAGTTGGGCAGCTCCGCTGCCTGACCGGGTCGTCCGTCGTACGACGCGTCGACGCCAGACGACGACCAGGAACCCCACGCTCAGGGCGAGGGCGGGCGCGGTCAGCAGCATGCCGACGTAGGCGTCGTACGTCGTGAAGGGCAGGTCGTAGAGCGCCCACAGCACGACCCCGGTGGGGGCGCCGGCCATCAGGGCAAGGCCGATCACGCGCCACTCCTCGGCGGCCAGGTCGTTCCCCGCGCGGCGAGAAGCCAGGTGATTGGTCGCGGCGATCGAGAGGCCGGCGAACGTGCCGACGAGGCCGGTCGTCGTGACGCGGTCGAGTCCGTCGAAGGCCGCCGAGTAGCGCCATGCGAGCACGACGGCCCCGACCACGGCTGCGGCGAGGACTCCGAGGTCGAGGACACGTCCGGGCAGTGGGCCGATCGCTGCCGTGCGCCGCTGACGGGCGTCCAGTGCGCGGGCGGCAAGGAAGGCGCCCAGTGGTGCCCAGGTCGCGAGGAAGGCAGCTCCGGCGAAGTTGGTCTCGAGCTGGGTGGTCTCCGGCCAGAGGTTGCCGAGGAAGAGGTAGAAGACGCGCAGCAGCGGCGCGGTCAGCAGGAGGGCGAAGGCATAGGCCATCAGGGCCTGGTGCATGGCGATCTGTCGCTTGACCGCTGCGGCGATGCCGAGGGTCACGCCGATCGTGGTGCCGAGGGCGAGGGCCCAGAGCTGGAGGTAGAACGCGGCGCCGTCGTAGGTGCCCTCGGGGCCGACGGCGAGCAGGAAGGCCATGGCGCCGGCCATGCCGACCAGGGCGATGGAGGCGGCGAACCGCCCGATGAGGCGGTGGCGGGCGAGGTTGCGACGTACGCGTGCGGAGAACTGCGCGGCGAAGAGCACAATCGCGATTCCGCCGGCGGTGGTGTGGAAGAGCAGGATGTAGCGGTTCTGGGTGTACACGACGACCTGTTCCGCTTCGATCGACCCCGGCCCGTAGGCCTCCTCGTGGTCGACGACGGCGCCGAGGGTGTGGTTCCACAGCTGCGGTGCGTCGGGGTTGAAGAAGCGCCACATGTACTCGATGGCCATCGGCCCGTAGAGCACCGCCAGCGCCGTGATGGCTCCCCAGCCGATCAGGCTGGCTCTTTTCCTGGCGGTGGTGCTCACGGGTGACTCCTTGCTATAACGACTGTTATTACAAGTGTGATGGATACTGGAGAACATGTCGAGCAATGTGAGTGCACTCACGGACGAGCCAATGCGGCAGCGCCTCACGGCGGCCGCCGCGCGCCTCGTCGCCGCGGGCGGCGCAGCGACGCTGAGCGTCCGCCGCGTCGCCAGCGAGGCCGGGACCTCGACCATGTCCGTCTACAGCCAGTTCGGATCGATGGACGCGCTCGTCGATGCGGTGGTCAATGAGGGCTTCGAGCGCCTGGAACGTCGGCTCGTCGCGGTCGAGCCCACTGACGACCCGATCGCTGATCTCGGTCGGCAGACTGCGGCCTACGTCGAGCACGCGCGCGAGAACCCCGAGTTGTACGCCGTGATGTTCGGCGTCGCCCGCGTCGGCTCCCACCAGGCCGTCACTCCTGATCAGCTCGCCGTCGGTCGCGTCGGAACCCTCGATCGCGTGGGGGCAACCCTCCAGCGAGCAGTCGAGAAGAACCGACTGCGCGAAGCCGGCGGGTCCGCGCTGGCGTTCCGTTGGTGGACCCTCGTGCACGGCTACGCCATGCTCGAAGGCTCGGGCTACGTCACCCGCGACAAAGGCCCCCTGCGCATCCTGGCGCCGCTCCTGGTCGACTTCGTCATCGGGGAAGGCTGCCCGCGCCGGATCGCGGAGCGGTCCGTCCGAGAGGCCCTGGAAGCACCCGCATAGGCATCGGGTGGTGGGACGAGTCCCGCCGGCGTTCACCCGGCGGTGGGCAAAATTCGTCGCCTCACGCGAATCTTTACCTCTGTTTCGAAGACGCGTTGCAGCGACTGCTGCCAGTGTCGGGACACACGCAGCGCCGGCGTCTCCCTCGTCGGTCTCGGGCCTGTCCCAACCACGTGGGGGTTGTGGCATGTCCGGAACGCATCGACGAGTGACGCGCGCGAACAGGGCTTCGAAGGGCGCATCGATCGCGCTTGCAGGAGTCCTGGCGGCCATCGGCCTCGTGGTCGCGGGCGCATCTCCCGCGCAGGCCGCGGTCACCGCCGCGCCCAACACCTCCGCGGGCGCAGCCACGATCAGGAACGCCATGGCAGCACCCGGCTTCACCTCGACCGGGGCCAGCTTCGCGTCGGTACCGTCCTCGACGACGGTCAACGGGGTGTCCAACACGGCTATCGGCGGGTTCCCGTCACCGGCAGGTGCGTTCGGCATCCTGACCACCGGTTCGGTCAACAACGTGCTGAGCTCACAGGCCACCGAGAGCGATGTCACCATCAGCAACGCACCCTCGCGCGGCAACTCGGCCCGCGACGTGACGGTGATGAAGATCGACTTCACCGCCCCTGCCGGCGTCAACTGTCTCAGCCTCAACTTCAAGTTCCTGTCGGAAGAGTTCCCCGAGTGGGTCGGCCAGCAGTACAACGACGCCTTCATCGCCGAGCTCGACAGCAGCACGTGGACGGCCAGCCAGACCGGCAACTCTGCGTCGATCACCGCGCCCCTCAACTTCGCGAAGGACGCCGCGGGCAACGTCGTCAGCATCAACAGCACCGGCATCGGTGGACTCACCCAGGCCAATGCCTCCGGCACCGTGTACGACGGAGCGACGACCCTGCTGCGGGCGAACACCCCGGTCACCCCGGGCGCCCACTCCCTCTACCTGTCGATCTTCGACCAGGGCGACGCCCAGCTCGACTCGGCCGTGTTCGTCAACAACCTGCGCACGAGCTTCATCCCGAACCCCTCGATCAACTGCGTGTCCGGCGCCCAACCGGTCAGCAGCACCCTGACCCTGACCCCGTCGACCGACGCATCGCCGGTCGGGACGCAGCACACCGTCACGGCCACGCTGAAGGACTCGAACAACGTCGCCATCTCTGGCGGCCCGGTGAGCTTCAACGTGACCGGGGCGAACACGTCGAGCGCCATCGTCAACACCAACGCCTCGGGCGTCGCGACGTACACCTACACCGGCGGCTTCGCCGGCACCGACCAGATCAGCGCCTGCTACCTGCCGGCGACCACGTGCCTGGCAACGGCATCCGCGACCGAGGTCTGGAACCCGCCGGTGGTCGTCACGGCCGAGCCGAAGACCAAGGTCTTCGGGACCTCGGATCCGCCGTTCACCTACACGGTCTCGGGCGGCACGCTCACCACCGCCGCCACCTGCACGGTCGCGGGCGCCCACACGAACGTCGGCAGCTACCCGATCACCTGCTCCGGTGGCAGCGCCGGCCCCGACACGAACGTCACCTACGTCAACGGCAACCTGGGGGTGACTCCGGCAACCGTGACGGTCAGCGCCGACAACAAGGTCAAGCAGTACGGCGAGGCGGATCCGGCCTTCACCCACACCACGAGTGGCCTCGTCGGATCTGACACGCTGACCACCGCACCCACCTGTGGCGTTTCGGGAGCCCACGCGAATGTCGGTTCCTATCCGATCACCTGCTCCGGCGCCGCAGCCGGCAGCAACTACACGATCGCCTACACGCCCGGCAGCCTCTCCGTGGGCAAGGCACAGGTGACGATCACGGCCGCCAGCAAGACGAAGACCTACGGCCAGGCCGATCCGACGTTCACCTTCACCACCAACGGTCTCGTCGGCTCGGACTCCCTGACCACGGCGCCGACCTGCTCCGTGGCCGGGCCGCACGCCAACGTCGGCACCTATCCCATCACCTGCTCGGGTGCGAGCGCCGGCGGCAACTACGACATCGCGTACGTCAGCGGCACACTGACGGTCGCCCAGGCCGAGGTGGTCATCACCGCCGTACCGCAGAGCAAGACCTATGGCACGCCTGACCCGGCCTTCACGTACACGGTTGCCGGTCTGGCGAGCGGTGACTCGCTGACGACCGACCCGACCTGCTCGGTCGCGGGCGCGCACGTGGACGTCGGCAGCTACGCCATCACCTGCACCGGCGCCGACGCCGGTGCCAACTACTCGATCAGCTACGAGACCGGCGCCCTCCAGGTCACCAAGGCCACGGCGACGGTGATCGCGGACAACAAGTCGAAGGTCTACGGCACCGCCGACCCGTCGTACACCTACGACGTGCAGGGTCTGGTCAACGGCGACTCGCTGACGACCCAGGCCAACTGCTCGGTCAGCGGGGCGCACGCCAACGTCGGGACCTACCCGATCGCGTGCTCCGGAGCGAGCGCCGGCGGCAACTACGACATCGCCTACGTCGGCGGCACGCTGACGGTCACCAAGGCCACGGTCGTGATCACGGCCGAGCCGAAGTCCAGGGCGTACGGCGCGCCCGACCCTGCCTTCACGTTCACCGTGGCGGGCCTGGTCAGCGGCGACCAGCTCGTCGACCAGCCGACCTGTGACGTTGCGGGGCCGCACGTCAACGCCGGCACGTACGACATCACCTGTTCCGGAGCGGATGCCGGGTCCAACTACGACATCGAGTACGTCGACGCCCAGCTGACGATCACCGCGAAGACCGTTGTCGTCACGGCTGACGACGCCAGCAAGGTGTACGGGGCGGCCGACCCGGCCTTCACGTACACGGTGGCCGGCCTCGCGAGCGGTGACCAGCTGCTCGACGAGCCGACCTGCGACGTGGCGGGGGCACACCACGACGTGGGCACCTACGCCATCACCTGCTCGGGTGCGGATGCCGGTACCAACTACGTCGTCAGCCACGCCCCGGGCTCCCTCGAGGTGACACCGAAGACGCTGGTGATCACCCCCGATGACGCCATCAAGACCTTCGGCGACCCCGATCCGGCGTTCGGCTACACCGTCCAGGGCCTGGTCGGCTCCGACGTCCTGGTCGATGCGCCGCTCTGCGAGCCGCGCATCGCGCACGAGAACGTCGGAAGCTATCCGATCCTCTGCACCGACGCCGATGCGGGCGACAACTACACGATCGAGTACCTCACCGGGGAACTGGACGTGGTGCCGGCCGGAGTGGTGGTGACCGCCGACAACAAGTCGATCACCTACGGCGACGCCGAGCCGTCGTTCACCTGGTCGGTCTCGGGGATCGACGCGGAGGACCTGGTCACCGACCCGACCTGCGCCGTCGCCGGAGCCCACAGCAACGCCGGCTCGTACGAGATCGAGTGCTCCGGTGCGGATGCCGGGTCGAACTACACCGTGTCGTACCAGCCGGGCACGCTGACCGTGGCACCCAAGGTCGTCACGGTCGTCCCGGACAGCCAGGTGACGGTGTTCGGGGACGACGACCCCGCATTCACCTGGACGACTGACGGCCTCGCCGGCGACGACGAGCTGGTCACCGATCCGACGTGTGGCCCCACCGGCGCGCACTCCGCGGTCGGCAGCTACCCGATCACCTGCACCGGTGCGGACGCGGGCGACAACTACACCGTTGAGTACGGCACCAGCACCCTCACGGTGACGGCCAAGGCAGGTGTGGTGGTCGCCGACGACCAGCAGATCACCTTCGGTGAGGACGACCCCGACTTCACCTACCAGGTGTCCGGCCTCAACGGCTCCGACGAGCTCCTCACGCCGGCGACGTGCTCGGTCAGTGGCCCGCACAGCAATGTCGGTACGTACCCGATCACCTGCTCGGGTGGCGATGCGGGCGGCAACTACACGCTGACGTACGAAGCCGGCTCACTGGTCGTCGTACCGGCCGGGGTGACGATCACCGCGGACAACAAGTCCAGGGTGCACGGCGAGTCCGACCCGGCGTTCACCTACCAGGTGACCGGCCTGCTCGGCGGCGACGACCTGGTGACTCCGCCGGTCTGCGACGTCGCCGGGCCGCACACCGCGGCAGGTGAGTACGACATCACCTGCTCGGGCGCGGACGCAGGGGACAACTACGACATCACCTACGTCGACGGCACCCTGGAGGTCACCAGGGCGACGGTGACCATCACGGCCGACTCCGCGTCCAAGGTGTACGGCGCCGACGACCCGGCCTTCACGCTCGGCGTCTCCGGCCTGGTCGGTGACGCCCAGCTCACCACCGAACCGACGTGTACGGCGGCCGACCCGCACATCGTGGTCGGCAGCTACGCCATCACCTGTTCGGGTGCCGACGCCGGGCCCAACTACACGGTGGAGTACCAGCAAGGGACGCTCACGGTGACCCCGGCGCTGCTGACGGTGACGGCCGAGGACAAGACGAAGGTGCAGGGCGACCCCCTGCCGACCTTCACCGCCACCATCACCGGCTACGTCAACGGCGACGACAGCGACGACATCAGCGGTGCTCCCGCGTTGGGCACGCCGGCGACAGCCACGAGCCCGGCGGGTACCTACCCGATCACGGCAGCCATCGGCACCCTGTCGGCAGCCAACTACACGTTCGCCTTCGTGGCGGGCACCCTGACCGTCACGTCACAGCCGCCGACGGCCACGATCGTCACCCCGCCGTCGGGAGCGGTCTACTTCCAGGGCCAGACCGTGAAGGCGAACTACTCGTGTGCCGACCCGGACGGAACGGTGACGAGCTGTGTGGGCACGGTCGCCAACGGCGCGGACGTGGACACGGCGACGACGGGCACGAAGACGTTCTCCGTCATCGCCACCGACAACAACGGCCTCACCGGTACGGCGTCCACCAGCTACCAGGTGGTCCCGGTCGCGGGCGCGTGCCGGGGTACGGCGGTGTCGCTCCTCGGCATCACGCTGGCCGACGCCAACCCGGCGACGACCCCCTGTGTCGCGATGACCGAGCGGGTCCTGAAGGCCAATGTCACGGTGACGCCGAGTGTCCTGCTCCTCCCGGCGCAGACGGTCAAGGCCGACGTGATCCAGGGAGTGACCGAGAAGACGACAGGCGGCTCCAAGGCATCCGCAGAGGTCAGCGGGGCATCGATCGCCCTGATCGGCGCGACGATCAAGGTCGCCGCACTCACCAGTTCCGCCTCCTCGCAGCTCTCGAGCTGCACGGGCGGAGCCGCGACCGCCGGTTCCTCGAAGGTCGCGGGCCTCACCATCAACGGGATCCAGGTGGTGCCCGCGGGCGGCCTCAGCGCCCCGTTGAAGGTCGACGTCGGCCTGGTGAGCGTCTCGATCAACGAGCAGAAGAGGGTGGGTAACACCATCACCCAGACGGCGCTGCGCATCACGGTCCTGGGCACCGAGATAGTCCTCGGACGTTCGATCGCTGGTGCGAACTGCGGCAGCTGACCTGGGTCGGGCTCGTGAGGGTCGCCTACAGGCGGCTGAAGGGTGCGGCATAGACGAAGCGACCGACAGGGTGCTCGCCCGTGCCGAGCGCCCGTGCCTGGAAGTAGTCGCCCCACGCCGGATCGGGTGACTCGACACCGCGCTCCTGCGCCGGGACGAAGCCGAACCTCCCGTAGTAGGCCGGGTCGCCGAGGAGGGCGACGAGCGTGTCGCCGGCCCGCTCGGCCCGGTCCAGGAGCTCGCGGACCAGCCGTCCGCCGACTCCTGCGCGCTGGTGGTCGGGGCGGACGCTCAGCGGTCCGAGGCCGAGCGCGGGCGCGCCTTCGACGTACGCCCGGGTGGCCACGACGTGGCCGACGATCTGGTCCCCGGAGGTCGCCACCAGCGAGAGGTCGGGCAACCAACCGTCGTCGTCGCGGAGCCAGGCCAGCAGGTCGACCTCGCCCGGCGGCCCGCCGATCCGGGTCGGGGGAGCCGAGTGCTCTGCGAGCGAGAACGCAGCCCCCACGACCGAAGCGATCTCGTCGATGTCACCGGCGAGCTCGGTGCGGATGTCGAACGATGGTGAGGCAGGCGGAGGAGGAGTCATGGTCCGAGGCACGCTAACCGCGTTGGTCCCTCCACCGCGACCGATTTCGTTGGAGCAGTGTGCCGCGAACCAGCAGGCCGCCGACGCCGGGCACAAGTCCCGGCGTCGGCGGCCTGCCTGGTTCTTCCGGGTGGCTAGGGGGTCGGCGGCACGATGTGGATCTTGGCCGCCGTGTTCCCGCTCTTCACCTCCACCACCTGGAACTGCGTGTTCCACGCGACACCCTCGTCGGCCGGGTTGCCCGTGCCGAGGAGGCTGTTGATGCCCAGGTCCGCCCCGTACAGGTCCGTGCGTGGTGTCCCGTCCTGGCCAACGACGCGGGTCGAGTACGGCGCGTTGCCCCTCGACGGAATGACCGTCGATGCGTCGATGTCACGGAAGAAGAAGCTGTTGCCGCGGACCTCGATACCCGGGTACCAGCCCTGGGCGTCGGTGAACGTGCTCACCGGCGCCTGGGCCCCGATGGCCGTGCAGTACTCGCTGAACGGCTCGGCCGGCAGCAGCTCGAAGCACTCGTTGAACGGCTTGGTCGGAACCAGGCCGAACGCGGCGTTCGAGGACTGCGGACGCGAGGGCATGTTGTTCAACGTGCTCGGGTCCTTCTCGGCGGCGACCCCGGTCCGTCGGAACGGGTCGAAGTGGCTGTCGACGAGCAGGAGTCCGCCCTTGGAGCCGGCGCTGGGCAACGCGGTGGTCGTGGACGTGACGTGGTTGACGTTGCCCCACGTCGTGTCGCGGTACCACACCAACATGCCCGGCGCGTTGTACTTGATCCTCTCGACCTTCCACGCGTCATGGGCGTACGACGAGTCGTAGGCGTACTGGAGGCCCTTGTCGAAGCCGTCGTAGTTGCGCCACTCGATCAGGTAGTAGTGCGCCCGGGTCGACGTGCCGGAGTCACGGTGCCAGCCGGCTCCGGTCGTGTCCGTGAACGAGTCCACGGTCGCCACCCAGTCGCCATCGGTCTCGGCGTCGTCACTCCACACGGTGGCGCCGCCTGCGGTTACCGAGAAGTCGTCGGCGAACCAACCGCGCTCGAGGAACGCCTCGTCCGTGGCCTCGCGCAACCGCAGTTTCACGTTCTGCCCGGCGAACGCGCCGAGCTTGACGTAGTCGAGCCGCCAGCCGTGGCTGTCACCGGTGAGACCGTACTTCTTGTCACCGAAGTCGTGCATCCGACCGTTGGGGTCGGGGTAGCCGTCCGGCGTCGACACCTCGACGTCGTTGCCGGTGTAGACCTTCTGCTCGGTCCACGTGGTGCCACCGTCGGTCGAGACCTCGATGAAGCCGAAGTCCCAGTCCGCCTCGATGACGAAGTTGTTCCACACGTTGAACCGGGCGTCGGCGTTGTCCGGCACGGCGATGTCGCGGGTCAGCCGGACGTCGGCCCATTCCTGGTCCGCGCCGGAGTACCACATGCTCGCGCCGCTGTGCGGCGTGGCCAGCGTGATCACCTTCGGCGGCAGGTTCACCTTCACGCCGTCCTTGGTGCCCTTGGGTGTGCGCGAGGTCTGGCCGACGATGACGTCGCGTGGTGCGTCACCCGGGTTGAGCTGGAGCGGTTCGGCCCAGCCGAGCACCCACTTGTCCCAGATACCCATGTGCGTCGGCAGCGACTGGAAGATCGGGCCGGAGTGCGAACCCGAGCTCATCAGGTCCCAGAAGTCGATGTCGGACTCACCTTCGCCTGAGGTGTCGTAGAGGTCCGGCAGACCGAGGTCGTGGCCGTACTCGTGGGCGAAGACACCGACCCCGGAGTCCTCGGGCTGCACGATGTAGTTCGCCACGGCGACGTCGGTGCCCGGCACCGGGTAGCCGCCGGGCACGGTCGATGAGTGTGCCCAGATCGAGTAGACGCCCTGGGCGCCACCGCCGCCGGACTTGTCCTTGCCCGCGTGCACGAGCACGAGGTGGTCGACCACGCCGTCGGGTTCGAGGACGTTGCCGTCACCGTCGACGTCGCCCTGGTCCTCGATGTCGTAGTCCTCCCACGGGAAGTCGGGTTGGGCCGCAGCCAGAGCGTCGACCGCGTCCTTGGCCAGCGTGCCCGCTCCGCCCGGGTTGTCCGGGTGGCCGCTCATGTTCTGGGGGGCCGGAGCGGTCCAGACGCCGTCCTGCAGGAAGCAGCGGCTCGCGCCGTACCAGGCCTCGGAGTGCGGAACCGTCACCCAGGGGGTCGCCGAGCCGGAGACGGTGTAGGCGTTCTTGGACATCTCCTCGTACATGTTCTTCATCGTGTAGCCGGAGATGTCGAAGCCGGGCTGGCCGTCGGGGCCCTCGAGGTCGGTGCGCACCCGATCGGTGATGCCGGTCTTGGTGTAGAGCATCTTGTTGAAGTGCTCGGGGGAGAAGTCGGGGACCCACATGGAGTTGTTGTCGGGGTGCGACGCGTTCGCAGGATCCGGGATGTTGTTGTGCAGCGGCCCGTTCTGGACGTTGCCGGCCACACAGGCGCGGGACTCGAAGACCGTCTCCGGGACCATCGAGCCGGTGAAGTCGTCGTTCGCGGTGGTGCTGAAGTCGACCAGGAGGGTGAGCAGCTTCGCGGTCTGGGTGCTCTTGGCACCCTTGATCGCCTTGGGACTCTTGCCCGTCTTGATCGCCTTGGCCTCCAGCTTGGCCAGTTGACGGGCAGTGACCGGGTTGCCCCGGGCGTTCTTGGCGTCCAGCGCGTAGGCCTTGGCCAGGGCGTCGGTCTGCCGACCCGAGACCTTGCCGGTCTTCTTGTCGACCTTGGCGTCGTGCCCGACCGAGCGTTCTGCTCTCGGCGCGACGTAGTTGATGTAAGTGTCGTCGTAGGCGCTTGCGCCGGTGGGCGCGTTCGATGGCGCCGCGGATGTCGTTCCGGACGCGCCGACGCCGGCCAGAGCGGCGGCGGACAGCGCGAAGGTGGCAACGACGGCGGCTGCGCGCATCGGCCTGCGTGCGAACCTGCTGGTGGTCATGATTCCCCCCTGAGAGAAACCCGGGTGTGGGTCGGTCGAGGACAGCGCCGCTGGTGGCGGCCCACTGATCTTGCTCTTGTGACTCCCGTCACGTAAAGGGTCGTCACGAAAAGAGTCCGGGTGAAGGATTGACTGCCTACTCGTCCCTGAGCGGCGCGAGTCGCTCCCGGAGGTCGAACAGTGTGCCGTGGCCGTCGAGGCAGACGGGGTCGGGCGGTTCGGCGGCGACGGTCGCCACGGCCGGGCAGCCGGTGATCCGGGCCTCGTCCATGTCGGACACGAGGTCGTCGACACTCTTGTCGGACAGCACCCAGCCGAGCGGGGCCGACAGGGTCGGTTGGGTCGCCTGGTGCACCACGAAGACCTGCCGCTCCGACACCTGCTGCTGGAGCAGTTGCTGGCACGCCGTCGGACTGGCATCCGGCGCGGCCACGCTCGGCTCCGAGCACAGGAACCTCTCCGCGGCGTCGGCGCCCTGCCGGAGGAGCGCGCTCGTCGGGGCCTGCCGGGTGGCGGCGGCGCTGATGGCCCAGAGCGGGATCAGGCTCTCGGCGATGGAACCGCCCCGTTGGTCGATGCCGAAGCTCGTTGCCGGGCCGTTGTCGAGGTAGACGACCATCGGCAGGATCAGCTCGCCGGCGCCGTTGGCGAGTACCTCGTCGTTGTGGGCCCGGACGAGCGGTCCCCACTGCGACGCCAGGTCGACGATCGTGCCGAGGCCGGTGTTGTCGGTGATCCCGCCGTCGATCAGGGGTGTCTCGGTCAGCTCGCCACAGGGCCCGATCACCGCTGAGGGGGTGACGTACGGGAAGCGCCCGGACACCAGGCCTGCCGTCAGGGCGCTGATGTTGCCGAGGCAGTTCTCCTCGGCATCGGGGGTTGTCTCGGTGGCCCCGAAGGAGCCGAGGACGTCGTAGCTGTTCGGCCCTGCTCCGCCGGTGCCGCAACCGGGTGCGTTGCTGGTGTCGGTCATCGACGGTGCGGCGCTCATGGCCGGGGGAGACAGGTCGATCTGGCTCCACAGCGCCCGGCACCCGTCGTACGAGTCGGTCGAGGTCAGCACGAGGTGACCGGTCACCGAGTCCAGCGCCGAGTCGTCCTCCTCGATGAACCGGTGGTCCGCGGGACCGTCGCCGGTGTCCGCCTCCTCCCACGCCTCCACCCAGACCTCCTGCATGGTGGCGGCGCGGTCGGTGCCGTCGGGGTCGGTGTCGGCCGGCGGCGCGCCGATCCGGACGCCGATCGTCGAGGCGAGCAGATCCCCGGTCACCAGGGCCACGGCCCCGGCGCCGAGCGAGTCGGGACCGCGGATGGCATCGACCGCTGCCAGCGGTTCGTCGTCGTAGCGGCCGATCGTGAGCCCGAGCGAACCGCCACTGGCACCGGTGGAGAAGAGCGTCATCCTCTTGCCGCAGGATCCGCCCGCGTCCGCGACCTCCTCGAGTCCTTGCGCCGTCCAGTACGTCGCACGGATGCCGCCGCCCTCGGCGGCCAGAATGAGCATCGGGCGGGCGTCGAACGTCGTCTCGTTGCCGTCGATCAGCACCGTGATCGCGTCGGGAGCGACGCAGGGCGACGGGCTGTCGGCCCAGTTCTCGAAGGCCTCGGTGAGTGTCGGGCGCGCCGGCACCGCCCGGTACTCCTCCTTGTCCTGGTCGATGCCGTGCACGAAGGTTGGGGATCCGATCTGGGCAGTCCCCACGAGGCCGATCAGGATGAAGGGCACGATCGGCGTGGCCGTCAGCCAGGGCCTCGGGACGGCCAGCAGGATCTCGGGCGGACGGCTCTCCTGGGCGTACGCGACGACCACGCCGAGCAGCATCATGGCCGCGCCGAGGGCCAGGGTCACGGACGCGACGACCCCCACCCGGGAGGCCCAGCCGATCGGGTCGAAGGCCATCCAGGCGAAGGCGCCACCGGATCCGGCGAGGAGGAAGACCCGGATCCACTGGCTGGTCTCGCCGGTGACGCGGGTCCCGTCGGTGTCCGCGTCCTCGTACACCGGCGCGGTCGGGGTCGCCCAGTTCGCGAGCAGCGATGCGCGCCCGGTCGGCGGTTCGGCGATGTCGAGGCGCTTCAGCACCGGCCCGGCGAGGAACCATGGCAGTACGGCGGCAACGATCGCGAGCGGTATCGCCAGCCACAGCTGCCAGGGCACCTCGACGTCCTTCGTCGAGAGTCCGGCTCCGAGCAGCCCGATCCAGGCGCGCATCATGCCGAGTCCGAGGGAGGCCACCGCCGCAATGGCCAGCGCGTCGCCGACGGCCATGACGTGCGCGGGTTGGGTGGAGGCGATCTCCTGCCGTGCGGCGGGGCCCGGGTACCCGTCGTCGGCCGCCCGCTTCTGGAAGCGCCACCGCATGATGCAGGAGGCGATGGGCACCGACACCGTGATGAAGCAGAAGACGGCGAGGCGCCTCCCGTCGGTCGGCCAGTCGCGCACCTGTGCGAGGCCGAACAGCGTCGCAGCGATCGCCGGTGCGATCAGCCAGTGCCACAGGTGCGCCTCGCGCGGCTCGCCCTTCGGGTAGTACCAGGGCCAACCGCGGCCGTCCGTCGCCTGGTCATGGAACCGCTTGAACGCACAGTCCGCACGCAGGCGTCCGAGGAAGAAGATGGCGGGTGCAACGACCACCAGGGTCGCCAGCACTGCCCACACGAGGTGCCACGTCTCGTGGCCACCCTCGAGCCAGCGTCGTTCGATGTCCGGCACCTGGTCGCCGACCTTCGGGACCGGCAGGCAGGCGAGGGCGGCGACCGGGAGGAAGGCGAGCAGCGAGTACCGCTGCACCCAGAGCGCGGTCCGCCACGGCTTCACGACGTCGCCCCGGTCCTTGGCGAGCAACGAGAGCACGAAGGACCCGAGTACGACGGCGACGGTCGCCCACTTGAGGGCCGTGAGCGCCACGAGGATGTACGGCTGTTCGTAGCCGCCGACGGGACCCGCGTCGACCCGCTGGTTCCCGGCGAACCACATGACGACGTTCTCGAGGACGTCGAGGGCGCAGAGCGACAGGACGGCGACGTCGAGGAAGCCGTGCCACTTCGTCGGCACGAAGCTCGCGCGGACGATCCTGCGCAGGAGCAGGGTGTAGACCGCGATGAACCCGAGGTCGATCACGAGGAAGAAACGCAGCAGCCGGTTCCAGGCGCTGAGGTCCTCGGCGGCCATCGGCAGGGCCCAGAAGTCCCGGACGCTCGGGAACCGGAGGCCCGACAGCGCACCGAAGTCCATCGCGGCCTCGCCGCCGGCGACGAACCCGCGGGCCAGCCCGTTGATCTCGTTGAGCGCGAGCAGGGCACCCAGGAGGAGGGTCCAGAGCACGGCAACCTTGTAGTCGCGGTTCTCCGGATGCAGCCGGTGCGTGGCGGTCGGCTCGGGCGGTGTCACGGGCGTCCCGAACAGGAGCCGCTTCAGCGTGGTCAGCATCGTCGGCTCCGGCT
>JAKFEI010000477.1:0-2386 GCA_036675765.1 Nocardioides sp.
CTGCGTCGCACGATCCAGCGCGAGATCGAGGACACCCTCGCCGAGAAGATGCTCTTCGGCGAGGTCGGCCCCGGCCAGATCGTGCTCGTGGGCGTCGACGGCGAAGGCCCGGACGCGTCGTTCACCTTCGAGGGCCAGAAGGTCAACAGCGTTCCGGACATGCCTCCGCTCGAGACGGTCTCCGAGACGGTCTCCGAGCCGTCGGGTGACGTCGCTGATCTGTCCGGCGACTCGGACCCGCTCGCCAGCAACGAGTAGTCGTCCCACCGCATCGACCCGGTCCGTCATCGACGGGCCGGGTCGATGCTGCTTTGATCGGGTCATGGCAAGCATTCCTGACTACCGTTGGGGCACGGAGAATGCCCTCGTGCAGGGCGTGGCCGTCCGGATCGCGTCCAGCAAGCCGGGTTCGTGGGTGATCCGCAAGCTGATGCCCCTGGACCGCAAGGTCCTGCTGCGCACTCGGGGGCGTCGCACGGTGCTCGGGCCCATCGGGCTGCCCACGTTGCTGTTGGAAACGGTCGGTCGCAAGTCGGGCCAGAAACGGCTGAGCCCGCTGCTCTACGCCCGTGATGCGGGGGAGTCGGTGATCGTGGTGGGCTCCAACTTCGGTCAGGAACACCATCCGGCCTGGACCGGCAACCTGCTGGCCCAGCCCCGGGCGCGCGTCATCAGCGGCGGCACCGAGATCACGGTTCACGCCGAGCTCCTCGCCGGTGACGAGGCGGACGCCGGGTGGCAGAAGATGGTCGACCTCGCCGGCAACTACGCCGTCTACAAGACCCGTACCGATCGGGAGATCCGGGTCTTTCGCCTGACGCCTTCCTGAGGTCAGGGGAGCGAGTAGCGGCCGCCGCTGGTGCGCACGAGCAAGCCGTCGGCCAGCAGTGAGGCGAGGGCGCGCTCGCGCTGCACGGGTTCGTCCCAGGCCGCGTCCAGGCGTTCCTTCGGTACGGCGCCCGGGGCATCCCGCAGCACCGCGAGCAGCCGTCCGCGGCACTGCCGGTCGGTGCCCGCGTAGCCCTGCACCGGCCGCGGTGGTCCGTCGTACGACGGCGCGCCGGCCTGTTGCCAGGCGCAGGCGTCCCGCACGGGGCAGTCGCCGCAGCGCGGGCGATCGGCCGTGCAGACCAGGGCCCCCAGTTCCATCACGGCGACCGACCACGTCGCGGCCGTCGGCGCATCGGGGGGCAGCAGGGCGGCGCCGAGATCGCGCTCGGCACGGTTGACCGAGCGCGCGGGGAACTCCACGCCCGTCACCGTGCGCGCCAGCACCCGGCGCACATTGGTGTCGAGCACGACCTGGCGCTGCCCGTGGGCGAACGCTGCAATGGCGGCCGCCGTGTAGTCGCCGATGCCGGGCAGGGCCAGCAGGTCGTCGTAGGAATCGGGCACCACGCCGTCGTGCTGGTCGGTGATCGCGACGGCTGCGGCGTGCAGGCGCAGGGCCCGTCGGGGATAGCCGAGGCGGCCCCACGCGCGGACCGCCTCACCGGAGGCGTCGGCGGCGAGAGCCGCCGGGGTGGGCCAGCGATCCAGCCAGGCCTCGTGAACGGGGAGCACCCGGACCACGGGGGTCTGCTGCAGCATGAACTCGCTGACCAGGACCGACCACGCGGATGCCTCGGGCCGACGCCACGGAAGGTCACGGGCGTGCTCGTCGTACCACCGGAGAATCGGGCCGACCAGGCGTTCGCCGGGGTCCACAGGAATCGTCGTCATGGCAGACCCATTGTGACTTCGGCCCCGTCCGGCGGGTCAGCCGGGATCGTGGTCCGTGGCTGACTACCGTCGGTGGCATGTCGTCGCAGCGCCGTCCCTCCAGCGCCCGCGGCCGGACCACCCGCGGCCCGCTGCCCGCTGACGTCTACTGGCGGCGGCGCCTGTTCGTCGGCACCGTTGCCTTCTCGCTCGTGTTCGTGATCGCACAATGGCTGACCGGTGGCAGCGACGGATCCTCGGACGAGACCCCCGCGGCCGAGCAGGCCGGCGCGCAGGTGTCGGCAACGCAGACGGTGACCGCCGGCGACGCGACCTCGACCGCGCCGGTGACCCCGGGCGCGAAGGCGACCCCGACCCTGGCCGCGCCGGAGGGGGTCTGCAAGCCCGCGGACGTCGCGGTCACCCCGTCCGTCACGAAGGGTCAGGCCGCCGGAGCGAACGTCACCCTCAGCCTGTCGCTGCAGACCATCACGTCAGAAGCCTGCACGTGGCAGGTCGCCAGCAACAGCCTCACGGTGCGGATCGCCCAGGGCAAGGAAGAGATCTGGTCGACCCGCCAGTGCCGGAAGGCGGTGCCTTCCCAGTCCGTCGTCGTACGACGAGCGGTGGCCACGGTCGTCACGATGACCTGGAATGCACGCGAGTCGAACCAGGGCTGCACGTC
>JAKFEI010000290.1:0-2358 GCA_036675765.1 Nocardioides sp.
TGGTCATCGGTCCTTCAGGGTGTCGAGGGTCGCGTGGTCGTCAACGAACTGAGCGATGCGACCGATCGCAGCCAGTGTGTAGTCGCGAGGTTGCAGCTCCGGCTCGAACCGGCTGCCTCCGAGGGTGAACAGTCCGAACGCGAAGGCATGCATGGGTTGCTGACGATAGGCGAGCCACGCGCTGTCGAAGTCAGGTGCCGATGTCACGCCCGCTTCGCCGAGACGGGTGAGGTAGATGCGCAGCAGGTCTTCCTCCCAGTCGCGGCGGTCGTCCGGCTCCAGTGCGCCGGCGAGCGCGTAGGAGTAGTCCAGTGCCCAGTTGCCCCGAGCCACGCATTGCCAGTCGTACAGGCCCATCCGGCCGTCGGGGTCGCGCAACCAGTTGCCCAGGTGCAGGTCCTGGTGGAGCAGGGTCGCTGGGGTCTGGCGATGCAGGGCGAGGGCCCGGTGGAAGGCCGGATAGATCTCCTCCCGTCGCGCGACCAGCGATGCGGGCAGGACGTCGGTCGCCCGGTCGAAGCCGCGCATGGTGCGGGCCTGGAAGCCGACTCGGCGATCGAGGTTGTGCTGCCATCGCTCGGCGTCCTTCAATGACGCCAGATCCGTGCTGAAGCGCACGCTGTCCCACAGGGCACCGTGGTACGACGCCATCTCGCTCACCATGTCCTCGGCGTCGGCGCGGGTCACCTTGTTGTGTTGCGGGTCGGGGAACGTCCAACCGTCGACAGACAGGTCTTCGAGGATCACCAAAGACCGCCGCGTGCGCGGATCGAAACCGGCGTAGTACGAGCGAGGGCTGCGGAGCTCGAGGGTGGGACGTGCCCGGTTGTAGAACAGTGACTCGCCCTCGGCGATGTCGGTGAGGCCGAGCAACAGTCGCGAGAACAGGCCCGCGGCTGCCTTGCTGAACAGGTGCGTCGGAAGCCCGGCCGCCCGGCCAGCGTCGTTGTAGTCGACCAGGAGGGCCCGACGCGACGACGTGCCATCGCTACCGCCGATCACGTCAAGGGACCTGACCTCGGCGCCGGGCACCTCCCGGCACAGGGCCCGGGTGAGCCAGGGCAGGGTGATCGCCTCGGCGTTCGGGGGTACGGCGTCGGGACCGTCGAGACGTACCGCGGGACCGAACCGCTCCCGGGCCACCGTGGCCGCGACCTGGCCGACCATGGCCGCGATCGATGCCTTGTCCTTGAGCGTCATGTGTCCTCCTGGTCAACGACCACCGGCGATGTCGCGGCCGATGATCTCCTTCATGATCTCGGTGGTTCCGCCGTAGATGGTCTGGATCCGGGTGTCGATGTAGGCCTTGCCGACGGCGTACTCGCGCATGAAGCCGTAGCCGCCGTGGAGCTGGAGACAGCGGTCGATGATCCGCTTCTGCAGCTCGCTGACGTACCACTTGCCCTTCGCGGCCTCGACCGGCGTGAGCGTGCCGGCGTTGAACGCGAGGACCGACGCGTCGACGTACGCCTGGGCGACGTCGAGCTCGGTGTCC
The DNA here is from genome assembly GCA_036675765.1 of Nocardioides sp. GTDB lineage: Bacteria > Actinomycetota > Actinomycetes > Propionibacteriales > Nocardioidaceae > Nocardioides. Next base: position 1,496 of record JAKFEI010000290.1, read on the forward strand.
ATCTCGGCCAGCTCGAAGCGGGTGTTCTGGAAGTCGATGAGCCGCTTGCCGAACGCCGTGCGGTCCTTGAGGTAGGCGATCGTCTGGTCGAGCGTGGCCCGGGCAGTGGTGATCGACTGGTTGGCGACGCCGAGGCGCTCGCGGGGCAGGTGGCTCATGAGGTACTTCAGCCCCTGGCCCTCCTCGCCCAGCAGGTTCTCGACCGGGACGCGGGCATCGGTGAAGAAGAGCTCGGCCGTGTCCTGGGCGGGCAGGCCGATCTTGTCGAGCTTGCGGCCGCGTTCGAACCCGGGTGTCTTGTCCGCTTCCACCATCAACAGGCTGAAGCCGTTGGACCCGCCTTCCGGGTCGGTCCGGACCGCGAGCACGATCAGGTCGGCCATGATGCCGCTGGAGATGAACGTCTTCTGGCCGTTGATGACCCAGTGGTCGCCGTCGCGGCGGGCTGAGGTCCGGATGCCCTGGAGGTCGCTGCCCGTGCCGGGCTCGGTCATCGCGAGCGCGCCGATCAGGTCGCCGGCGGCGAAGCCCGGGAGCCAGCGCTTCTTCTGCTCGTCGTCGGCGCGGCCCAGCAGGTAGGCGAGGAACAGGTCGTCCTGCAGGCCGAGCGTGACGCTGAAGGAGATGGCGTTGGCGCGGGCCACCTCCTCACCCACGACCAAGCGGTACCGGTAGTCGCTGACCCCGCTGCCGCCGTACTCCTCGGGGATCTGGAGACCGTAGAGACCGGCCTCCGCCGCAGCCTTGAAGACCTCTCGCGGGATCCACCGGTCGTCGTCCCACTGGTCCTTGTGTGGAATCACCTCGCGGGCGAGGAACTCCCGCACGGTGGCGCGATAGGACTCGTGGTCCTCGTCGAAGAG
>JAKFEI010000226.1:0-2348 GCA_036675765.1 Nocardioides sp.
TGATGGACCGCCAGACCACCATCGACGACGTCGTGGTGCCCTCGGGCGTCCCGGGCATGGACCTGCTGCCCTCCAACATCGACCTGTCGGCCGCCGAGGTGCAGCTGGTGCACGAGGTCGCCCGCGAGCAGACCCTGCAGCGCGTGCTGGCCCCGGCCCTGGAGCGGTACGACGTCATCCTCATCGACTGCCAGCCCTCGCTCGGCCTGCTGACGGTCAACGCGCTCACGGCCTCGCACGGCGTGATCGTGCCGCTGGAGTGCGAGTACTTCGCGCTGCGTGGTGTCGCGCTGCTCAAGCAGACGATCGACAAGGTCAAGGAGCGCCTCAACCCGGCGCTCGAGGTCGACGGAGTGCTCGGCACGATGTTCGACGGCCGCACCCTGCACGGGCGTGAGGTCCTCGAGCGCCTGGTGTCGGCGTGGGGTGACCAGGTGTTCCACACCGTCATCCGCCGTACCGTGAAGTTCTCCGACTCGACCGTCGCCGGTGAGCCGATCACGTCGTACGCGTCGGGCTCCTCGGGTGCCGAGGCCTATCGCCAGCTGGCGAAGGAGGTGGCGCTGCGGTGTCTCGACGTGTGAGCCTGCCGACGGCCGACGACCTCTTCCGTCCGACCGCCAGCGAGGAGGACACACGCCCCGGCCGCGGCAAGGTTCGTGCCGTCCCCGACGCACCCCAGTCGATCCCTCAGTCCATCAGCGCGACCGCCGACGCGGCGCCGCAGAAGGCACCCAGCGGCCGGGTCCGGCACGACGAGAAGATCACCGTCTACGTCACCGCCACCGAGCTGATGGACCTGGAGAAGGCCCGGCTCACCCTGCGCGGCGACCACGGACTGGCCGTGGATCGTGGGCGGATCGTTCGGGAGGCCCTGCACCTGGTCCTCGCCGAGCTCGAGTCCGGGGGAGAGGACTCCGCGCTGGTCAGGCGCCTGCGTGAGTCATGATGCAGGTGTGAGTGAGGCAGAGTCGCCCGAGATCAGCGAGACGGGCGAGACGGGCGGGGGGTTCGAACTTCGCCTGTCGAACTTCGAGGGCCCCTTCGACCTGCTGCTCAGCCTGATCTCCAAGCACAAGCTGGACGTCACCGAGATCGCGCTGGCCGAGGTCACCGTCGAGTTCATCGCGCACATCAAACGCCTGCCCGACGACGGCGACCTGGAGGAGACCACCTCCTTCCTGCTCGTCGCGGCGACCCTGCTCGACCTCAAGGCGGCGCGCCTGCTTCCGCAGGGCGACGTCGAGGACGAGGAGGACCTCGCGCTGCTCGAGGCCCGCGACCTGCTGTTCGCCCGGTTGCTGCAGTACCGGGCCTACAAGCAGGTGGCATCGCTGATGGACCGCAAGCTGCAGGAGGAGTCGCGCCGCTATCCGCGTGCCGTCGGGCTGGAGGACCGGTTCGCGACCCTGCTGCCGGAGGTGCTGATCGGGATCGGTCTCGACCAGTTCGCCGCGCTCGCGGCGAAGGCGATGCAGCCGCGGCCCGAACTGCAGCTGAACCTCCAGCACATCCACGCGCCGACGGTCAGCGTGCGCGAGCAGGGTGCCGTCGTGATGGATCGGCTGCGCCGCAGTGGGACGATGACCTTCCGGGCCCTGTGTGGCGATTCGCCCGACACCCTCACCACGGTGGCGCGGTTCCTGTCGCTGCTGGAGCTGTTCCGCGAAGGCGTCGTCGCGTTCGACCAGATGACGCCCCTGGGCGAGCTCACGGTGCGCTGGACCGGCGACGACACGGTCGACGTGGACGACGTGATCACCGACGAATTCGACGGGGCGCTCCCACCCGAGGAGCAGGACCCGTCCGAGGCACGAGAGAAGACAGATGACTGACCAGGTCGAAGAAGCACTGCCCGTGCCGTTCGCGGCGCTGCGCCCCGCGCTGGAGGCCGTGCTGATGGTGGCCGACCAGCCGCTCGACGAACTCACCCTCGCCACCGCCGTCAGCTACCCGGCTGCCGAGGTCGCCGCCGCACTGGCCGCCCTCGCTGCCGAGTACGACGACCAGGGCCGTGGTTTCGAGCTGCGCAATGTCGCCGGTGGCTGGCGGTACTACACCCGCGAGGAGTTCGCGCAGGTCGTCGAGGGCTTCGTGCTCGAGGGCCAGCAGGCGCGCCTGACGCAGGCGGCACTCGAGACCCTGGCGGTCGTGGCCTACCAGCAGCCCGTGTCGCGTGCCCGGGTCTCCGCGGTGCGCGGCGTGAACGTCGACGGTGTGATGCGGACGCTGATCAGCCGCGGGCTGGTCGAGGAGGCCGGCCAGGACGGCGAGCACGGCGCGACGCTGTACCGCACGACGTCGTACTTCCTGGAGCGGATCGGCATCGTCTCGATCGACGAGCTGCC
>JAKFEI010000361.1:0-2347 GCA_036675765.1 Nocardioides sp.
TAGAAGCCATCGTCGCCTCGTCCTGCGAGGTCGCCCAGTTCGGCGGTCGGCGATCCCGTTTCGGCTGGGCTGTTCGACACGGATTCGCGGGCCGGCGGAGTACGGAGGTCTGGTGCTGCTGTGTCGGAACCGGCGCACGCGCTCAACGAGGTGCTGATGGCAATGCAGAGGATCCCGAGACGGGTTCCGATGGTGTTCATGGATGCCCTTCCTCTGGTGGCTGAGGGCACCGAGCCTCGGCCCCCGGGCGACCTCTCGCAACCGAGCAGAGCTGCGCCTGTGGACAACGGCGGGGTTGTCCACAGGCACCGTCAGCGGGGTGTCGGATGTCGGACCCACACGGGAGAATGCGCAGGCAGCTCGGCCACTTCTGCCGACAGCGAAATTCACATCGTTTCGTTGAAATCGAACTGATGTTCGAGTATTGTGGAGTCATGACATTTCGGGTCACGGAGCAGGAGATTCGGTCGTTCATCGACCGGCTCTCCTGCGCGCGCGGACCTGCAGATGCGCCGGGTCAGATCGACCTGATTGCTGCGTTGGAGGATCTGAAGTCGACGGCGTGTGCGGTGCAGGCCGACGCGGCGGTGGCGTACGACGCGACGCGGCGTTCCGCGCAGGCGGTTGCTGGTGTGCCGGCGGCTCGGCGGGGTCGTGGTGTGGCTGCGGAGATCGGGTTGGCTCGGCGCGAGTCGCCGCACCGCGGTCAGGCCTTGCTCGGTCTGGCGAAGGTGCTGCGTACCGAGATGCCGCACACGCTGGCTCGTCTGCGCGACGGTGGCTTGAGTGAGTTCCGGGCGATGTTGATCGCCCGGGAGACCGCGTGCCTGGAGGTCGAGCACCGGATGTTCGTCGACGAGGAGATCTGTGCCGACCCGGCCGGGCTGGAGGGTGTCGGGACGAGGGAACTGGTCGGGCGGGTCAAGCGACTGGTCGCTGAGCTCGACCCCGCTGCGGTGGTCAAGCGTGCCCGGCAGGCCGAGGCCGACCGCAATGTCACTGTGCGCCCGGCGCCGGACACGATGGCCTACCTCAGTGGCCTGATGCCCGTGGCGCAGGCGGTCTCGGCGTATGCCTCGTTGCGCAAGGACGCCGAGGCTGCGCGTGCGGCGGGTGACCCGCGCACGTTGGGACAGCTGATGTCGGACCTGTTGCTGGCGCGGGTGACCGGGGTCCCTGACACCGGCACCCCGGAGTCGGCACCGGCGGTGCCGGTCACGGTGAACATCACGATGTCGGACGAGTCGCTGGCCGGTGGGCATGCCCCGGCCGAGGTGTCCGCGGACGGTGTCGCGGCTGAGGTGATCCCGGCCGAGGTCGCGCGGCATCTGGTCGCCGGTGGGGCTGATGCAGGGGTGGTCGCCTGGTTCCGGTGCCTGTACCGCAACCATCTCGGCCGACTGGTGTCGATGAGCAGCAAGCAACGCTTCCATTCCCGGGCGATGGGGGAGTTCCTTGCCCTGCGGGGCGGTGGGATCTGCGCCTCGCCCTATTGCGATGCCCCGGTCAGGCACAACGACCACATCCACCCTGCCGATCAGGGCGGTGCAACGACGACGGACAACGGGCAGGGGTTGTGTGAGGCCTGCAATCACGCGAAACAGGCACCTGGTTGGCGACAACAGTCGGTCGGGCGCCGACAGGAACGACAACAAGTCGAGACCATCACCCCGACCGGCCACCGCTACACCTCGACCGCCCCCGCACCAGTTGGTTGGCGTGAACCCCGATACGTCCAGATCGGCCCCGGCCGCTACGGCCTCGTGGCCTAGTACCCGACGAGCTTGGGCGTCGCCTCGATGGCGCGCAGCGTCTCGGGAGTGCCCTGGACCGTGACCGTGCCGGGGATGTCCTGCCATGGCCCGTTCCCGACCCTGTAGCGGCCGGAATAGGTGGTGTCGAGGCTGACGGCGTAGGTGCCGATCCGCAGGTAGTTGTGGGTGATGTCGAGGGCCGGGTACGCAGCCCCGGGGTGGATCGTGTCGAGCGACCGTTCATCGCCGAAGGTCCAGTGGTACTCGCTCGGCGTTGCCTCGATCGTGATCCGCTGGCCAAGCAGCGTGACCGTACGAGTCACGGGACTGGTACCCGTTGTGTAGAAGTTGGTGTCGAAGTTGACCAGTGTCAGGCCGTCGGGTGGCTGGACGACGAGTGGGGAAGCCGGCCACTTGAGGCGCCGCATGGCCTCCAGCACCTGGCCGGGAGTGACGACGCGAGCCTCGTTGGCCTCTGCGTCGCCGATGCAGCGCCGGCCTGAGGGCTCGCCATTGATCGTGACGTCGTAGAACACACCTGGAGTGCCGTTGTCGGTGGTGCAGGTCAGGTTGCGACCGCACACGGACCCGAC
>JAKFEI010000235.1:0-15900 GCA_036675765.1 Nocardioides sp.
CGCTTCATGCCACCGGAGTACGTCGCCGCACGCCGGTCAGCCGCGTCGGTCAGCCCGAAGCGTTCGAGCAGCTCGGCCGCGCGCGCCGCTGCCTCCCGCCGGGGCAGGTGCGCCAGGTCGGCCATCAGCCGGACGTTCTCCCGGCCAGTGAGCAGCTCGTCGATGGCGGAGAACTGCCCGGTCACCCCGATCGAGCGTCGTACGTCGTCCGACTGGGTGCGGACGTCGTACCCGGCGACGCGGGCGGTGCCCCCGTCGGCGGCGGTGAGGGTGGAGAGGATGCGGACGATGGTGGTCTTGCCGGCGCCGTTCGGGCCGAGCAGGGCGTAGACGGTGCCCTCGGCAACGGCGATGTCGACGCCGTCGAGGACGGTGTGGTCGCCGTACGCCTTGCGCAGTCCGACGACATCGATGGCGGGTGATTTCTGGTTCATGCGACCACCATCAAGGGTTGACGCTGCGTCAGGGTCAAGCCCTGTTTCCGAACGACCGAAAACGCGAGAGGCTGGGCCCACCATGGCCGTGATCGAGGACGTTCGAGCGCTGGGCTCCGAGCTCGAGCGCTCCTATGAGGTGTACGTACGCAACCGCTTGAAGTTCCGGGTCAAGCAGATCGTGTACGTCGCGTTCTCCCTCGACGAGACGGTGATGGGCTTCGCCTTCCCCAAGGAGGAGCGGTCCGCATTGGTCGCCGGCGATCCGCACAAGTTCCAGATGCCGTCGGAGTCGGACCTGCGCTTCCACTGGGTGCACGCGACCCTGGCGGCACTGGACCCGGTCGAGGCACGGGAGTACGTCGTCGATGCCTGGCGGATGGTCGTGCCGCAGAAGGTCGCGCGCGCCTACGACCTCACGCATCCCGACGGACCCGGCGAGCCGTCGGATTCGTAGACACGTCCACTAGCCTCGATGGTGACCGGAACATTCGAGTTCCACCGAAGGAGCCTGCGTTGAACGTCGTCGTCTGGATCGTCTCGGGCCTGCTGGCCGCACTGTTCCTCATGGCCGGCACCATGAAGCTGGCCAAGTCCAAGGAACAGATCCTCGCTGACCCGAAGATGGGTTGGGCCGAGTCCTTCTCCCCGGGGACGATCAAGCTCATCGGCGCAGCGGAGGTCGCCGGCGCCCTCGGCCTGATCCTGCCGGGCGCGTTCGACGTCGCCACCTGGCTGGTCCCGGCCGCGGCCATCGGTCTGGCCGTCACGATGGCCGGCGCGGCGATCACCCACGCCCGCCGCAACGAGTGGCCGAGCGTCGCGTTCACCGTGGTCCTGCTGGCGCTGGCCGTCTTCGTTGCGGTGGAGCGCATCGGCCCGCAGGCCCTCTGATCCACCGACTGATGCGAAGGATGCGAAGGATGCGGCGGAACCTGGTCGCCCTGCTGACGGTGCTGACCGCTCCGCTCGGCCTTGCCGCCTGCGGTGGCGAGGACGGCCACGACGGCGACCACGCCTCCTCCAGCATCGCGGAGAGCGAGGAGTTCAACCAGGCCGATGTCGACTTCGCGACCGACATGATCCAGCACCACGCCCAGGCCCTGTCGATGGTCGACCTCGTGGATGTCGGCGCCTCCGACGAGCTGACGACGTTGGCCGAACAGATCCGGCTCGCCCAGGGCCCGGAGATCGAGACGATGGTCGACTGGCTGACCGACTGGGGCCAGCCCATCCCCGAGACCATGCGCGACCACGCCAACGCACACAGCGACGACGACATGGCCGTGGACTCCGACATGCCCGGCATGGTCAGCGCCGAGGACATGGACGACCTCGACGCCGCCCAGGGCGAGGAGTTCGAACGGAGGTGGCTGCAGTTGATGATCGAGCACCACGAGGGTGCCATCGAGATGGCCCGCGACGAGGAGTCCGCGGGCGAGTACCCCGACGCACGCGACCTCGCCCAGCTGATCATCGAGACCCAACGGGCCGAGATCGACGCGATGGAAGCGCTGCTCGGCTCCTGACTAGCCCTTCGGTGAGGGCAGCACGACGCTGACGACCAGCCCGCCTTCGGGGCGCGGCGTCAGGGTGAGCGTGCCGTCGTGCGCCTTCACGATGCTCTGGACGATGGCCAGCCCCAGGCCGATGCCGGCATGGTCGGTACGGATCCGCTGGTTCCCGCGCTGGAAGGGCTCGACGAGGGTCGCCACCAGTTGAGGGGTGAGCTTCTCGCCCGTGCTCTCGACCGTGAGTACGACGCCCGCCCGATGTGCACCGGTCCGTACCCACACCGCCCCGGACTCGGGCAGGTTGTGCACGATCGCGTTGTGCACGAGGTTCGTCGTCATCTGCAGGAGGAGCGCCTGCGATCCGGTGGTGAGTGCCTGGTCGCCGGACGTCTCGATGGTCAGCCCGCGCTTCTCGGCGAGCGGGAGCAGCGTCTCCGTTGCCTCCTCGGCCGCCAGTGACAGGTCGACGACGCCGCGCGCGAAGGCCTGCTGGTCGGCGCGGCTGAGCATCAGCAGCGCCTCGGTGAGGTCGATCGCGCGCGCGTTGACGTGGTGCAGCCGGTCGATGAGTTCGTCGACGTCACGGGTCGGTTCGTTGCGGGCGACCTCGAGCAGGGTCTGCGTGATCGTCAGTGGCGTGCGCAGTTCGTGCGAGGCGTTGGCGGCGAAGCGCTGTTGCTCGGCGACGTGCGCCTCGAGCCGCGCGAGCATCGCATCGAAGGCGTCGGCGAGCTGGCGGAACTCGTCGTTGCGCCCCTCCATCTGGATCCGGTGGGAGAGCGAGCCGGTCGTGGCCTGTCGCGTGGCGCGGGTGATCCGGTTCAGCGGCGCGAGCATGCGGCCGGCGAGGATCCACCCACCGACAAGTCCGAACACCAGCATGCAGCCGAGCGCGGCCGCCGCCTTGGGCACGAACGCGCGTTCGAGGTCGGACCGGTTCGGGATGAAGGCAGGCTGCGGGGAGGACCGATCGGGCACGACGAACCCGCCGCCGGTGCTGGTCACCTCCGGCACGTAGCGCAACAGGAACACCCACACCACCGCGAGCAGCAAGGTCCCGGCCACCATCAGGAACCCGGCATAGCTGAGGGTGAGCTTGAGCCGCACGCTCAGGCCCCGAGGCCTACGCACTCCCGGCTCCCTCGGCTGTCGACGGGGTGGTGTCGATCCGGTAGCCGACACCGGGCACCGTCGCGATCAGCCCCGGTTCGCCGAGCCGCTTGCGCAGCGACGACACCGTGATCCGGACGGCGTTGGTGAACGGGTCGGCGTTCTCGTCCCACGCCCGCTCCAACAGTTCCTCGGCGCTGATCACGCCCCCGCCTGCCCCGACGAGGACCTCGAGGACCGCGAACTGCTTGCGCGTGAGCGCGACGTACCGACCGTCGCGGTAGACCTCGCGGCGGAACGGATCGAGCCGCAGACCGGCGATCTCGCTGACGGGCGGCCGGTTGTGGGCGCGCCGGCGATCGAGTGCACGCAGCCGGAGCACCAGCTCACGCAGGTCGAACGGCTTGGTGAGGTAGTCGTCCGCGCCGAGCTCGAAGCCGGTGGCCTTGTCGTCGAGCCGGTCGGCGGCGGTGAGCATCAGGATCGGCATCCCGCTGCCCGACGCGACGATGCGCTCGGCGACCTCGTCGCCCGACGGACCGGGGATGTCGCGGTCGAGCACCGCGATGTCGTACGTGATGGTGCCCAGCAGCTCCAGTGCTGTGTCGCCGTCGCCGGCGATGTCGGCAGCGATCGCCTCCAGGCGCAGGCCATCGCGGATGGCAACTGCAAGCAGGGGTTCGTCCTCGACGATCAGCACGCGCATGGCAATGCCGATGCTACGAGCCCACACATATCGCCGACATATCGAAAACCGGATACGCCCTGGCAACGCCGGATTGCCTTGGCTGGACCCATGACCTACGCCAAGACCATCGCGATCGGCACGATCGTGCTCATCGCAGCGATTGCGGTCCCGCTGAGCCAGCAGGTGCTGGGCTCCACCGCTTCCACGATCACGACACCGTTCGACGCCTTCCTCGGTGGCGACGGCGGCGCCCTGGGCGAGGACGGCGGTGAGCTCCCCGACGGCGTGACGGTCTTCGACGACAGCTACCCGGCCGTCGCCAACCTCGATCCCGACCTGCTGCAGGCGCTGCGTGATGCGGCCGACGATGCCTCCGAGGTCGGCGTCGCGTTCCAGGTCAACAGCGGCTGGCGCTCCGAGGCCTATCAGGAGCAACTGCTCGACGACGCGGTCGACGAGTACGGCTCCCGCGAGGAGGCGGCCCGTTGGGTGGCCACTCCGGAGACCTCCGCCCACGTGTCCGGTGACGCCGTCGACATCTCCCAGGGCGAGGCCACGAACTGGCTGGTCCGCCACGGGTCGTCGTACGGCCTCTGCCAGATCTACCGCAACGAACCGTGGCACTTCGAGCTGCGGCCGGAGGCGACCGAGATCGGCTGTCCGCGCCCGTACGCCGACCCGACCGAGGACCCGAGGTTGCAGCAGTGATGATCCACGTGGGCCTCGGCGTGGTCCTGACCGTCACCGACATCGTGCTCGGGGCAATGGCCCTCCTGCCGCTGGCGTCGTTCGCGACCTGGGCGCTGGCCCAGCTGCGGATCCTCGGCGGCGCAGCGCCGGCATGGGCCTGGCGCGCCTCGCTCGCCGAGGTCGGCATCGTCTGCGGAACCCTGCCCTGGGTGTGGCTGACGATGCTGCCGGGAAGCGGGGCGGGCGTCGTACCCGGGCGGGTGAGCCTGGTGCCGCTGCGGGACCTGGAGACCATGTCGGACGTCCAGATCTACGGCAACCTGCTGATCCTGGCCGCCGTGGGGCTGCTCGTCCCCGTGCGCTTCGCGGCGCTGGCGACGTGGCCGCGGATCGTGGTCCTCGCGGCCGCCTGCTCGGCCGCGATCGAGACCGCGCAGTACGCGTTGCAGCTGGATCGTGTGTCGTCGGTCGACGACGTGCTGCTCAACACGGCAGGCGCCGGGCTGGCGGCAGTGCTGTCATGGCCGTGGTGGGCCAGGGCAGCCCGAGCCGAACCGATCACGGTGAAACCGCCGCTTCGGGGTACTGCAGGAGCGACAGCATCGGGTCCGAGGAGGTCACCGTGAGGCAGACATCAAGCATCGGCAGCATCGTGGTCGTGATCTGGCTGCTCTTCGGAGTGCTGGCCGCCGCGCAGCGCGGCTACTTCAGCGACGACCGCGAGGTGAACTGCAAGACGTTCAGCGACACCGCGCTGACGATCGTCGCCGGCCCGCTGAACTACTTCGGCGTCAACCCCAAGGTCGAGTGCGACACCGAACCGTCTGAGTGAGCGTCCGGCCGGCGCGCACTGCGCTCCCGGTGGTGCCACACGACGTGGAGGCGCCCCGACTCCGGGTGCGGGCCGACCGAGGTCTGCACGCCGTAGACCCGCTGGATCGTGGCGGGGGTCAGCACGTCCGCGGCTGCCCCCGACGCGACGACCGCTCCTTCCTGGAGCAGCACCAGCTGGTCACAGAACGCGGCCGCCAGGTCGAGGTCGTGCAGTGCCGCGACCACCGTCAGCCCCAACCTCCGCACCGTGGTGAGGAAGTCGATCTGGTGGCCCAGGTCGAGGTGGTTCGTCGGCTCGTCGAGGATCAGGATCTCCGGCTCCTGCGCCAGGGCGCGGGCGAGCTGCACCCGCTGGCGCTCCCCACCCGACAGGGTCTGCCACCTGCGGTCGAGCAGGTCACCGACCTCGGCCAGCCGGACGGCCCGGGCGATCGCGTCGCGGCCCTCGGTGCGCGACGCGGGCCAGCGGCCGCGGTGCGGGATCCGTCCGAGCTCGATCACTTGGCGCACCTGCAGGTCCAGCCCCGTGACGGAGTGTTGTTCGAGCACCGCCACCCTGCGGGCTCGGTCGCGGGCAGGGAGCCGGTGCAGGCTCTCCTCGCCGAGGTGCACCTGGCCGGCGTCCGGTCGGCGCAGCCCCGCGAGGATGTGCAGCAGCGAGGTCTTGCCGGAGCCGTTCGGTCCCAGCAGTCCGGTGACGGTGCCGGGCACACACTCCAGCGACACGTTGCGGAGGATCGTGCGTTCCGGCACGCCCCACGTGATCGCGTCCGCCCTCATCGGCTCCGCTCCCGTCGCAGCAGTACGGCGAACACCGGCGCGCCGAGCACGGCCGTGACCACGCCGATCGGGATCTCCTGGCCGTCGATGATCGACCGGGCCGCCGTATCGGCCCACACCAGCAGGATCGCTCCGACCAGCGCACTCAACGGCAACAGCCGACGATGGCTCGGTCCGACGAGCAGCCGCACGACGTGCGGCACGACGAGACCGACGAAGCCGATCGCCCCGGTGTAGGCCACCAGGCTCGCGGTCACCAGCGCCGTACCCGTGAGCAGGATCCAGCGGGTCCGGTTGACCGAGACAGCCAGCGAGCTGGCCGCTGATTCCCCGAACGCGAAGGCGTCGAGGTCGGAGGTGAAGGCGAGGACGGCGACCGATGCGACCACGGCGACGACGATCAGCAGGATCGCCGAGTCCCAGCGCAGCCCGGCCAGCGATCCCATCGTCCAGGCCAGCACGCGTCGGGCGGCGTCCTGGTCGCCGCTCATGATCGTCACGAACGAGGTGTACGCCGCGCACACCTGCCCGATCGCCACACCCGCCAGCACGGTGCGCGCCGGTGGCAGGTCCCCCGCCCGGCCGGTGGCCAGGACGAGGACCGCGACCAGCGCGCCGAGCGCGCCGAGGAAGGAGCCGAGGGTGAGCATCGTGGTGGCGAGCAGGCCGCCGACCGACACCCCGAGCACCAGCACGCTGACCGCGCCGACGGCCGCACCGCCGGAGATGCCGAGCAGGTAGGGGTCGGCGAGGTCGTTGCGGGTCAGTGACTGCAGCACCACACCGACGAGCGCCAGGGCCGCACCCGTCGCAGCAGCCCCGAGCACGCGCGGCATCCGCAACTGCCAGACGATCTGGTCATCGAGCAGCGACACGTCTCCACCGAGACCGAAGCGTTGCGCGATGACCTCGAGCACGGTCGAGGTCGGGATGGGCACCGAGCCGATCCCCACGCCCATCACCACGCTGACCAGCAGCGCGCCGACGAGCAGCGCGCCCAGGCTGACCGCGCGCAGGCCACCCGTCGCGTCGAGCCCGCGGGCCCGGCGCGACGCGAGCGCCACGGACATCAGCGCGACAGCTTCTCGAGCTGCCCACCGACGTTGACGGCGCCATCGGCGAGCCGGACACCGGGCGTGGTCTCCGAGAACGGCAGCGCCACGAAAGCGTCAGCCTTCACCGCACGCATCTTGCTCAGGACCGGGTCGTTCTTGAGGTGGGCGATCTTCTCCTTCGCCGTCGACCAGGAGGCGTCGGCGAGGACGATGACGTCCGGGTCGGCCGCGATGACCTTCTCCCAGGCGACATCCGTCCATCCGTGCGGGATGTCGGCGAACACGTTGGTCGCACCGACCGCATCGAGGATCAGCTGCGGGCCGCCCTCGCCGGTGCCGACGTACGGCGTCCTGTCGCCCGAGTCGTACCAGAACACGTCGATGCCGGCGCCGGGCTTCTCGGCCTTCAGGCCAGCCAGGGTTTCTTCTTGTGCGGTGCGGATCGCGTCGGCACGCTCCGGGACACCGAACGCCTTCGCCACCAGGTCGACCTCGTCCCACACCGTCTCGAACGTGGTCCCGCCTTCAGGCTTCGCGTCGCCGTCGCCGCACCCGAAGAGCGAGGTCATCGAGGCAATGCCCAGCTTCTCGAGCTGCTCCTGCGAACCGGCAGCCTCGTCGTCGTACGCACTGATGTAGGAGCCGTAGACGAAGTCCGGCTTCGCGTTGATCACGGTCTCGTGGTCGGGGTACTGCTCGGAGAGGACCGGCACCGAGTCGTAGGCCTCCTTCCACTTCGCGGGGACCGCGTCATCGATGTAACCCGTGCCGGCGAGCTGGTCCTCGACGCCCAGGGCGAGCGCGACCTCGGTCGCGCCCTGGTTCATCGTGATCGCCCGGGTGGGCCTCGCGTCGAGGGTGGAGGTGAAGCCACAGGTGGTGACCTCGACCGGGTAGCCGTCCGTGGGGGACGACGCCTTCTCCTCGCTCGGAGCACCCGCGCAGGCGGTGAGCGCCGTGAGGAGCGAGAAGGAGGCAAGGGTCGCCAGGGGTCGGGAAATGCGCATCATGAGTTCTCATCTCATGTCGAGACCTTTGTCGCGAGGCCTGTTGGACAGATCACGCGGACGTTGTCGTCCACGGCCAGCAGGTCTTCGGACTCGGGATCACCCAGACGAAGCGCCTTCCCGGATCGCAATGATCCAGTGGCAAAGTGCCTCGCCCGTCACCCTCACCGCTGCGCGTCAGTCCCGGATTCGCACCGGGTTCCCTGACTCCGTTCGGAGTACGACTGGCGCTGCGAACCTAGCAGGGCCGCCGCTCAGTCGCCGAAGACGGACCAGCAGATCGCGTTGCGTCGTACCTGGTCCTCGAGGACGAGATCGCGTACCGCGTCGGGCAACTGGTCGCGCTGCCAGTCGCGTTCGGCCCGGCCTGCTGCGTCGGCCTGGTCCGGTGCTGCAGCTGCGCGGACCGCCTTGATCGCATAGGCCGCTGCACCGAGGTCGTGCTCGGCGACATGGGGGACGCAAGCGGCCTGGCCCGCGGAGTACGCAGCGAATCGCGCGGCCCCGACGAGTGGTCGGGCGGCGCCGTTCGCGTGCCCGCCAATGGCGCGCGCGTGCATCATCAGCCGGTCTCCCCTGGTCCATGCCCGCGCCGCCTCGATCGCCTCGCGGGGCCGCGGGTCATCGGGCGCCTCGGCCTCGAAGAGGTACAGGACGTGCTCAGCGCAGTTCGCCGCCCAAACGGTGAGGTGGCGATGGTCGTCGTCGGTGAGGGTGCCGCCGCGGCGGATCGTGATCAGCCGCGGATCGCTCACCTTGGGGATGATCACTGTTCGTGCCGCCGGTTCCAGCGGCGCCGTACGTGGTCATGCGCCTCCGTGAGGAGGTGGCCGATCGTCGCGGCAGTGCGCTCACCCGGTTGTACGACGCTGATCCACCCGAGCTCGGCATAGGCCGGGTGCGGGATCACCGTGTCCTGGTCCGTGGGTGCGCCCGCTGCGGTGGCGGCTCGGTCGCTCCCGCGGGCGTCGATGTTGACGCGGAAGGCGCCGTTGCCCAGCCCGGATGACGGCTCGTCCGGGTAGTCCTTGGTGATGATGGTGGCGAACGGTTGTCCCGGCGGCAGGACTCCGTCGGGCGCGTAGTAGAAGAACAGGTCGCCCCAGGCCAGCTCCGGAGAGCCGTCCCCGGGACCGGGCCGGAGGGTCAGCACACCGTCGAGCGACTCGACCTGCCGAACGATTTCCTCGATAGTCATGGTTCAAGGAAATCATTCAAGTACTTGTGGAGGGTTGGGTTGGTGCGGACGATCGAGGCGGCTCGACGAGCTGGCTGCTCGGTGCAGCAGCTGCACAAGCTGGAGGCAGCCGGCGTCCTGCCCGTCGTCGCGCGAACCCCCTCCGGATACCGCGTGTACGACGACACGCACGTCGCCTCGGCCGTGGCCTATCGGGCGCTGGCAACCGGCGTCGGGCCCGCCGAGGCGCGGGTCATCATGGCTGCCGCCCACCAGGACGAGAGCCGCTTCCTCGCCCTGTTCGACGCCGCCCACGCAGCAATCGCCCAGGAGCGCATCGAACTCGCAGCCGCCGGCAAGGCACTCCGTTCGATCAGCTCCGATCCCCTCGTCGACGTACGACCGGAGGACGACCTGTCGATCGGCGAACTCGCAGCCGCCCTCGACGTACGCACGTCGGCCCTGCGGCACTGGGAGGCCGAGGGACTCCTTTCCCCGCGACGCGGCCCGCGCGGCGAACGGACGTTCAGCCCGGCCGACGTACGCGACGCCCGCCTCATCCAGCAGCTCCGCCAGGCGGGCTACCGGATCCCGCCGCTGCGGGAACTGCTTCCACAGTTGCGCAACGCCGAGGAGACCGCGTTGGCGCTGACCCAGCGAGCCCGCCATCTCGACGAGCGCTCCCGGGCCCTGCTGCGCGCGGCGGCGGCCCTGGCCGGAGCTCGGGTCAGCGCCTGACGCGGTAGCGCAGGAAGACGTCGCCCGGGTCGAACCTGCGGGTCTCGACGAGCTCGAGGTCCACCAGTCGCTCCTGGTGGTCGAAGAACGGAGTGCCGCCACCGAGCAGGACGGGACAGACCCTGATCCGGTACTCATCGATCAGACCGGCCGCGGCCGCTTCGGCCGCCAGGGTCGCGCCGCCGATCGCGATGTCGCCCTCCCCGGACTCGGCCCGCAACCGTTCGATCTCCTCGGCGACCGTGCCGGTGGCCAGGCGGGCACTCCCCCTCACCTCGGCGAGCGTGGTGGAGAAGACCACCTTGGGGAGCGGGTTCCAGAGACCGGCCCACTCGCGCTCCGCTTCGTCGAAGCCCGCCTGGTGCTCGGGCTCCTCCCAGTAGAGCATCGTCTCGTAGAGGCGCCGCCCCATCAGATGGACACCGACGCCCCGGATCTCGTCGATCGAGCGCTGGAAGACCTCGTCGGATGGCGCACTCCAGTTGATGCCGCCGTCCGGGTCGGTGACGTAGCCGTCGAGCGACATGGACATCGAGAAGGTCACGTCACGAATCACAGCTCCTCCGGCAGGCCGAAGCGGGCGAACATCTCGGGTCCGAAGGTGAGCAGCTCGGCAATGAGGCTGCCTTCCACCCGCAGCACGTCCATCGCGAGCGCTTCGTAGGTCGAGGTCCCGGGTCGGCGGTAGTACGCCGCCACGGCCGGCTGGCCGTTGGCCGTGGTGGTCCGGCACCGGAAGCCGGTCGGGTCGGCGTCGCTGAGTCCGTCGACCCAGGTCTGGAAGACCGCGTCGCGACCGACCCACACACCGACCTGCGGCGGCATCGCGATCCGGACGTCGTCGCGCAGGAGCTCGCTCAACCCGTCGAGGTCGAACTTCTCGAGGCGCTCGACGTACGCCGACACCAGCGTCTGCTCCTGCTCGCTCAGTCCCTGCCCGGCCCGGGCGCTCCAGTCGAGTCGACCGTCGGGGAGGTGCTGGCGCATCGTGCTCCGGGCCCGGGCCAGGGCACTGTTGGCCGACGCCAACGTGAGGTCGAGGGCGTCAGCGGTCTGCTGGGCGGGCCACCCGAGCACGTCCCGCAGGATCAGTACGGCGCGCTGGCGGGCGGGCAGGTGCTGGACGGCCACGATGAACGCCAGCTCGATCGTCTCCCGGGCCACCGCCTGCGTGTGCGGGTCCTGCGGCTGGCTGTCCGGCCACGGCTGCAGGTAGAGCACCTCCGTGCCCGTCCCGCCCGTCCCGCCCGCACCGTGCAGGTCGGCGGGGACCGGCGTCCGGTCCCGCCGCTTCTCGAGGAAGTCCAGGCAGGCGTTGGTGGCGATGCGGTACAGCCACGTGCGCAGCGACGCCCGTCCCTGGAACGACTCCCGCTTCGCCCACGCCCGCAGGAAGGTCTCCTGCGTGAGGTCCTGCGCGTCGTCGTACGACGCAAGCATGCGGTAGCAGTGGACCTGCAGCTCCCGGCGGTACCGCTCGGTCAGCAGCGCGAACCGGCCGCCGTCACCGGCGCGGGCCGCCTGCATGAACTCGGCTTCATCCGCGCCGGTCGGTCCGGTCAGGATGGGTTCGGTGGTCTTCATGTCGTCTCCTGGGATCGCTGGAACTGTCGCAGGTAACGACGGTCGAGCGCCGGAGAAGTGATCGGTCAGCTCACAGCCACTGGGGTCCGTAGTCCCAGCAGACCGGCCAGAACCACGTCGGTCCGTCGGTGAGCGCGTTCAGCGTCAGCTGCATCGTGGGCCCGTCGAACGCCAGGCCCGCATGGCCGATGTTGTCGTTCCAGCAGTAGTCCTGGACGACGAGGTTGCGCACGTTGGTGCCCGCGAGCCGCTGGCTGGAGTACGGCGTCACGACGGCGTCCCAGCGCGACATGATCACGGTGTACTTCGGGCCGGTCGGGACGGTGTTGGTGTCGGCCCAGAGCGCCTTCGTGTAGGCGCTGGTCAGCATCTGGTCGGTGACACCGCGGGTGCCGAGGAACTCCGACGCGTCATTGATGAAGCCCAGCGCGTCGAGGTCCTCGGCGAGGGTGACGATGCCATTGAGGTCGGTGCCGTGC
The DNA here is from genome assembly GCA_036675765.1 of Nocardioides sp. Lineage (GTDB taxonomy): Bacteria > Actinomycetota > Actinomycetes > Propionibacteriales > Nocardioidaceae > Nocardioides. The sequence goes on from JAKFEI010000235.1 coordinate 12,091, forward strand.
GAGGACGGCGCCAGGCCGACGTAGTGGGCGGTCTTGGCCGCTCCGCCCATCCGCTTCATCCAGTAGACGGGGACGTTGCCGCCCTGCGAGTGCCCGACGATGTCGACCTTCGCGGCGCCGGTCGCGGTGCGCACCCTGGCCACGAAGGCGTCGAGCTCGCGGGCGGAATCCACGATCGGGCCGAGGCCCCCGACCCGGCCGTTGGACAGGGCGGTCATGCCGTAGTTGAGGCCGAAGACGCAGAACCCGTTGTTCTTCAGGCGCGGCGCGAGCTTGGTGAAGTTGGCGCCGAGGTTGGCGAAGGTGCCGGGCACCAGGACGACGGGGTTGGGCCGAGCCGCGGTCGGCTTGCAGGTCCAGTCGTTGCCGCCGGGCAGATGGTCGGGCCGGTGGATGTAGTTGTAGACGGCCTCGCTGAGACCGCCCTCCGGTACGGCGGCCTGGGCCGGCAGCGTTCCCCCGACGAGCACCGAGAAGGTCGCCCCCACGGCGACGAGCAACGTCCTGAACGAGCGCATGCCGGATCCTCTTCCTCCCAAGATGTGACGGGCGTCACAAGGTCTTGGAGGACAAGTTACTGACGCGTTGCGTTGCTGGGAACCCTTGCCGGCTGCACGACTCAGTCGTCAACCGTCAGGGAGTGACCCCGAGGTCGCCGCACTCCTTGTCCACGGCCTTCAGGAACTTGTCCTCGTCGCCCGTCGCGTCCTTGTTGTCCTCGGCCCAGTCCAGGAGGTCGTCGGTGGCCTCCTTGACCTTCTCCGGATCGCCCGACTTGGCGGCGTCGGCCGACTTCTTTGCGAGATCGCAGTATTCGCTGGCGAGGTCGCTCTCGCTGGCGCCACAGGCAGTGAAGGTGAGGGCAGCCGCCAGAACGATGGTGCCAAGACCGAGCGTGTTCTTCTTCATGAGCATCCCTCAAATGTGAAGTGACTGGACCCCACCGGACGCTAGCGGATGCTGGCGCATCGCGCGATGGGTAGCGTCGCCCGCTCACGTCGCGATCACCGAGGGTGTTGCGGCCGGGTTGGCGTCAGCAGACTCGTCAACCCTGTCGTCGGGAAAGTCAGCGTTCGCTGCATCTCGACGGCTGCGTGTCGAGATGCAGCGAAGGTTGTTGAGGGCCTGGCGTTGAACCTTGTCGGGCCAGGCCTCGTCGAAGTGATCGCGCAAAGTTCAGGCCGGGCGCGAGTGGTGGCGCCAGCGCAGGTTCCCGGGTCAGTAGCCTCGGCGGGTGGCACGAGCTGAGGTCGCTGCGGCGTACGACTCCCGCGCCGAGGAGTACGTCGAGAAGTTGGGCTCGGTCCACCAGATGGCGGACCGGGATCGGCTCACGATCGCGCGGTGGCGCGACGCCACGGGAGGCCGGTTGCTGGACGCTGGCTGCGGTCCGGGCCACTGGACCGACGTGCTGTCGGAGGGTGGTCGACGTGACGTGGTGGGTATCGACGGGTCGACTCGGTTCCTCGAGTCCGCACGCGACCGTTTCCCGGCAAACCGATTCGTCGCCGGTGACCTATCGGCGCTGCCGGTCGCGTCGCGATCCCTGGGCGGGATCCTGGCCTGGTACTCGACGATCCACGCGCCGCCCGAAGACCTGCCGGGGATCTTCGCTGAGTTCTCGCGCACCCTCGAGCCGGGCGGCTCGCTCCTGCTGGGTTTCTTCGCGGGCGACCCCGGCGTCGCGTTCGAGCACGCGGTCACGAAGGCGTATTGCTGGTCGGCCGAGGCGCTGGCCGATCTGCTGGATCCGCACGGCTTCGTGGTTGAGCATGCAGACACGCGGCGTGACCCCGACGCGCGCCGCACGCACGGTGATCTCCGCGCCACGCTGGCTGCCCTGTAGGGCGCTGGTCCTCGACCCTCAGCTCATCCGCGCGTAGACCTCGCGTACACCGCTGGATCAGCGCGTCGCAGATCGCAGCGGTGAGCGTGCCCTTCGAAGCCACCGGCAGCGGGGTCCTCGGCTGGGCGGAACCATCCGTCGAAGTAGTCGGCCACGAGACTCAGTCTGGCGGTTGGGTCCGACGAGTTTGGGTCCACTCGTCGACTCAGCTGCCTGCCGCGTCCAACTGCTTCAGGTGCGGGCGGACAAGCTCGACGAGCTGACGGTGAGTTGACTGATCGGCAGCGGCGATGAGGCCTCGGCCGGTGTGCACGGGGTTGCCGGCGAAGTCCGTGACGATGCAGCCAGCGGCCTGGCAGAGCGCGATCCCGGCAGCGAAGTGCACGCTGCCTTCCAGGTGTCCGTCGGTGACGTACGCGGCCCGGCGACCAGCTGCGACCCAGGAGACGGCGAGGGTGCTGGACAGGACGCGCGGGGCGAAGAGGTCGCGGAAGGCCTGGTCGGCGATGAGCTGCGCGCCGACGAACGACGCATCGCGTTTGCCGTCGCAGTTCACGTCGACGATCAGGGAGCGCGGGGACGGCGCCAGCGGCTGATCGACGTCGCCGCGGCGCACCCAGGCGCCGGTGCCGTCGGTCCAGAAGAACTCCTCGGAGATCGGATCCGCCGACACAGCGGCCGTGACACCAGACGGAGTCTCCAGCGCGACGTTAACGGCCGACAGCGGCGTCGAAGCAGCGAAGTTGAGGGTCCCGCACAAGGGGTCGACGAGCCAACGCCGGTCGCTACTGCCGACGCTTGTGCCGGTCTCTTCGCCCTCGAACCCGTCGCTGGGCCGCGCGGTCGAGATGACGCGGTGGATCGCCTCCTCGGCGGCGAGATCGGCCTCGGTCGCGAAGTCGGTAGGCGACTTCGCCAACTGGGCCAGGTCGGCGCCGTACCGGCTCCTGACGGCGGCGGCCCCGGCGGCGGCCGCGGCCAACGCGACCTCGACATCGGTGTGGTCGGGTGTCATTGGCGGGTGCTCCTCATTCGTGGACGGGCCATCCGGTTCAGGCGGAGGGTCGCCAGGTCTGTCGGGGCGCGAACCCCGTGCGGCGGAGCCAATGTTCGGTGTAAAGGATCCGGTGCGGGGTGATCACCGTCAGCGGGTCGGTGGGCGGCTCACTCAGCGGTCGCCCTCGTTCGACATGGTCCGACTGCCAGCGGAACGCCTCCCAGTAGGTGTCGCTCTCTGGGTCGTCTCGTTCCAGAGTGCGTGCGGTTCCGAAAAGTTGCGCGCCACGGCTGCTCGCCTGCCCGACGAGCGGTGCGAAGATCCCAGCCGAGACCCTCGCGTCGCGCTGGAGATTGCGTGACTTCACCGAGGCGTTCCAGCTCGTGAAGAAGATCTCGAACCCGAGGCTGTAGTAGCGCACCGGCGTCGCGGCCGGCGAGCCATCGCCGTTGATCGTTGCGATCACCGCCATGTTCTGGGTGGAGAACAGGTTGAGGATGCGCTCCTCGAGATCTTCTCGAGGCAGCACCGCTTCGGGCGACGGTCCAGCGAGCCAGGGGTTCGTCAGCGGCATACCCGATTCTCTCAGCACCTCGGACCGAGCGCGGGGCCAACTCATGGGCTTCCACGGTTCTGGGCGGGAGACCCGACCGCGGCAACGGTCGGGCGCCTCCCGGCCGACAGGCGTAGGCCACGGGTTCGTCGAGGCCGGGCAAAGCGAGGTAGCCGCCCTCCCCTGGCCGACCCCTAGGCGCCGGGTCGAAGACCGACCACCCCTGCTCGAATCTCTACCGAATCAGTGTTCTTGAGCCGAAAGTGCGATCGCCTCATCTTCGCTGCATCTCGACAATCACTCCACGAAAGTGCGCGCTGCCTCAGTGGGCCATGTCGACGAAGCGGCTGTAGTGACCCTGGAAGGCCACGGTGACGTCGCGGGTGGCGCCGTTACGGTGCTTGGCGACGATCA
>JAKFEI010000122.1:0-2342 GCA_036675765.1 Nocardioides sp.
CAGCACGGAACGAGTCGGCGTCGTCCAGCACGCCGGGGCCGGCCTGTTCGACCAGACGAGCAAGTTCGTTGTGCACCCCCACGTTCGGGAAGCATTCCAGCCATCGGCTCCACGCGGAGGCGAACACCGATTTCCGAACGCTCCCGGGTGCCGTTCGTCGCGTCGTACCGACCGTTCGTCGACAACCCGTTCCCACTCGGCGCGCACCCGGACCGCACCCCTGCCGGTGTGACCGCGATCACTCCTAGCGTCGCAATGTCCGGCCGCAGTCGCGGTCACCGCACCAGCAGCAGCACCACACCAGGAGGTTCGTCGTGACATCCGAAGTCGCCCCGCACGACCCGCACGAGGTGGCGTCACGCCATGATCCCGTGTACGACGAGTTGCACGCGTCGCCCGAGTTCGCCGAGCTGCGACGCCGCTACCGGGCGTTCGTCTTCCCCGCCACGATCGCGTTCCTCGCGTGGTACCTGCTGTACGTCGTCCTCTCCAACTGGGGCGGCGACTTCATGACCCACAAGGTCGTCGGCAACATCAACGTGGCCCTGGTCTTCGGCCTGTTGCAGTTCGTGACGACGTTCGGGCTCGCGTGGCTCTACAGCCGCTACTCCAACGCCAAGCTCGACCCGCTCGCCCGCGAGCTCGACGAGCGCTTCATCGCCCTGGCCGGCAAGTCGTCGCACGGAAGGACCCAGCACTGATGGACCACCAGGTACTCACCGCAGGGCTCTTCCTCAGCGTCGTCGCCCTGACCCTCTTCATCACCATCAAGGCCAGCCGCTCCAGCAGCGGCACGGAGGACTTCTACGCCGGCGGCCGTTCGTTCTCCCCCATCCAGAACGGCCTGGCCATCGGCGGCGACTACATGTCGGCCGCGTCCTTCCTCGGCATCTCCGGCGTCATCGCCCTCGCCGGGTACGACGGCTTCCTCTACTCGATCGGCTTCCTGGTCGCCTGGCTGGTGGCGCTGCTGCTGGTCGCCGAGATGCTCCGCAACTCCGGGCGCTTCACGATGGCCGACCAGCTCGCCTACCGGATGAAGCAGCGCCCGGTGCGCACCGCCGCGGCGACCTCGACGGTGGCCGTGTCGATCTTCTACCTGCTCGCGCAGATGGTCGGCGCCGGCAGCCTGGTCGTGCTGCTGCTCGGCATCGACAAGGAGAACACCCTCGCGGTCAGCTCCGTGATCGCCGGTGTCGGCGCGCTGATGATCGTCTACGTCACCGTCGGCGGCATGAAGGGCACCACCTGGGTGCAGATCGTCAAGGCAGTCCTGCTCATGGTCGGTTCGGCCGTCATTGTCGTCCTCGTCCTCGCGAAGTTCGACTTCAACCTCTCCGAGCTGCTCGGCGCGGCGCAGTCGAACTCCGGCAAGGCCGGCTTCCTGGAGCCGGGCCTGAAGTACGGCATCGACGCCACCCACAAGCTCGACTTCCTGAGCCTCGGGATCGCGCTGGTCCTGGGTACTGCTGGCCTGCCCCACATCCTGGTCCGCTTCTACACGGTCCCGACGTCGCGGGACGCCCGCAAGTCGGTGCTCTGGGCCATCGCCCTGATCGGCACGTTCTACCTGTTCACCCTGGTCCTGGGCTTCGGTGCCGCAGCACTGCTCAACACCGGTGTCGGCAGCGACGTCGCCAACAGCGGCGGCAACCTCGCCTCACCCCTGCTTGCTGAAGCGGTCGGCGGTGGTGCCGGCTCCACGGGCGGCGCGATCCTGCTGGCGGTGATCTCGGCAGTCGCCTTCGCCACGATCCTCGCGGTCGTCGCCGGACTGACGTTGACGTCGTCCACCTCGGTGGCGCACGACATCTACAACTCGGTGATCCGCAAGGGCAAGGCCACCGAGGCCGAGGAGATCCGGGTGACGCGGTACGCCGCTGCCGGTCTCGGCGTGATCGCGATCCTGCTGGCCATCCCGGCCCGCAACCTCAACATCGCGTTCCTGGTCGGACTGGCCTTCGCGGTCGCGGCCTCGGCCAACCTGCCGGCGATCGTCTACAACATGTTCTGGCGGCGCTTCAACACCCGCGGCGCCACCTGGAGCATCTACGGCGGCCTGATCTCCTGCATCACGCTCGTGATCTTCTCGCCGGTCGTCTCCGGCAAGGGCGTCGACGCAGCCGGCAAGAACCTGTCCCTGCTGCCCACCAGCATCGACATCTCGTGGTTCCCGCTGGAGAACCCCGGCCTGGTCTCGATCCCGCTCGGCTTCTTCTTCGGCTGGCTCGGGTCGGTCCTCGCCAAGGAGCCCGAGTCCGAGGAGCGGTTCACCGAGCTCGAGGTCCGCGCCCTCACCGGCGCGGGTGCCGAGCAGGCCGTCGTGCACTAAAGAGCCCGGT
>JAKFEI010000237.1:0-15888 GCA_036675765.1 Nocardioides sp.
CGTACTGGAGCATCATCGCCCGCAGCCGGCGACGCGTCTCGAGGCCCACGCGGAAGTCGGGGTAGAACGGCAGGTTCGCACCGCGGGCGCGGCGCAGTCGGAACCCGGCATAGGTGTCCGGGCCGGTCGGCGCCACCAATTCGGCCTCGTGCCCCTGCGCGGAGAGGTGCTCGAGGACCCGGCGCACGGAGTTCGTGACGCCGTTGATCTGCGGAAGGAACGACTCGGCCACCACCATCACGCGCAGCTTGTTCATGGCACGGACGCTAGGCAGCGTTCCGCAACGCTCGCCCACCGTTGCGCGTGTGTCGGGCGACTGCATCGTGAACGACTGGAGACGACGTGACCCGGATCACCCTTGCGTCGTTTGAGTCCCGTGGAGATCTCTCGCCGTCAGTTGATCCGTCAGACCATCGCCGCCGGCGGGCTCGCCGCAGCCGCCACCGCGCTCCCCGGAGTGGTACGGGGAGGCGCGGCCTCAGCAGCGACCACGAGCGCTGCGTCTGCCCCCGTCGAGAACGCTGCTGCGACCCTGCAGCAGACCTTCACGACCGGCACGCCCAACGCGCTCGGCTACCGCAAGGTCCTCGCTGTTGCCGGCGAGCCCCACGGCACCCGCACCGCCCTCGGCGTCGCGGCCGGCCCGGGACGGGCGGCTGCGCGCCAGGGCATGCTCGCGTTCGTCCAGCTCAGCGACGTCCACATCGTCGACGCCCAGTCCCCGCTGCGCCTGGAGTGGGTCGACCGGCTCGAGGACCCCGGCTCCCCTGTCGCCACGGGACTGCTGTCGTCGTCGTACCGCCCCCAGGAGATGTTGACCGGCCAGGTCGCGGACTCGATGGTGCGGGCGATCAACCAGGTCGAGAACGGCCCCGTCACGGGCCGGCCCCTCGCGCTGGCCATCCAGACCGGTGACAACTCGGACAACTCCCAGCTCAACGAGGTCCGCTGGAACATCGGCGTGCTCAACGGCGGCCCGGTCCGCTTCGACTCCGGCAACCTGACCCGCTACGAAGGCGTCGCCGACGGCAACGCGTTGACCTACGACACCGCCTACTGGCACCCGGACGGCGCTCCCGCCGGCAAGCCGGTGGACCGCCCGCGCAAGGAGTACGGCTTCCCGGTCGTCCCGGGCCTGCTCAACGCCGCCCGCGCCCCGTTCACGGCCGAGGGCCTCGACATCCCGTGGTACTCGGTCTTCGGCAACCACGACGGCCTGGTCCAGGGCAACTTCCCCACCAGCACCCTCCAGCTCAACCTGCTCGCCCTCGGCGCGCTCAAGGTCGTGTCGCCCCCGACCGGGATCAACCCGGCCGACGTCCTCGACAACCTGATGAGCGACCCGGCAGCGGTCATCACCAACCTGCTCTCCGGCGTCACCAACGCGGGCATCCGCGTCGTCACGCCCGACCTCAACCGTCGCCTGCTGACGCGCAAACAGGTCGTCGAGCAGCACTTCTCGATGGGCGGTGCCCCATTCGGCCACGGCTTCACCACGGCCAACCGGCAGCAGGGCACGGCGTACTACTCCTTCGACCAGGGCAGCTTCCGCTTCGTCGTCATGGACACCGTCAACCCCAACGGGTACGCGGACGGCTCCCTGGACAAGACCCAGTTCACCTGGCTCTCGAACCTGCTGGCTGCCTCGGCCGACAAGATCGTCATGGTCTTCAGCCACCACACGTCCGACACCATGGGCAACCCGCTCATCGCCACCGGCGGCAGCCTCGAGACGCGGGTCACCGGCGGCGCGGTGCTCACCGAGCTGCTCTCGCACCCGCAGGTCATCGCGTGGATCAACGGCCACACCCACACCAACAAGATCACCCCGCGCCTGCGCACCGGGGGCGGCGGCCTGTGGGAGATCACCACGGCCTCGCACATCGACTGGCCGCAGCAGGCCCGGATCATCGAGATCGCCGACAACACCGACGGCAGCCTGTCGATCTTCACCACGATGGTCGATCACACCGGCCCCGCGGCCAACGCCAACCTCAACTCCCCGGCGGAGCTCGCTGGTCTGGCCCGCGAGCTCGCGGCGAACGACTGGCACGACCACAGCGGTGGCCTCGGTACGGCGGACGACCGCAACGTCGAACTGCTGGTGGGCAACCCGCTCGCGTGACGCTGGTCGAGGAGGTTGCGCAGCAACCGTCTTGAGACCTACTCCACCGCGGCGAGCTGGCCGCAGGCGCCGTCGATCTCGGAGCCACGGGTGTCGCGGACGGTCGTCGGCACACCCTTGGCCTCGAGCCGGCGGACGAACTCGCGCTCGTCCTTCGGGTCGGAAGCGGTCCACTTCGACCCCGGCGTGGGGTTGAGCGGGATCAGGTTGACGTGGACCCAGCCGTGGCCGCGCTCATTGAGCACGTCGGCGAGCAGGTCCGCACGCCACGCCTGGTCGTTGATCTCGCGCATCATGGCGTACTCGATCGAGACGCGACGCTTGGTCTTCACGAAGTACTCGTAGGCGGCGTCGACGGTCTCCGCCACCGAGAACCGGGTGTTGATCGGGACCAGCGTGTTGCGCAGCTCGTCGTCCGGCGCGTGCAGGCTGAGCGCGAGCGTGACGGGGATGCCCTCGTCGGCGAGCTGCTTCATCCGCGGCACCAGGCCGACCGTGGACACGGTGATGCCACGGGCCGACATGCCGTAGCCGTCGGGGGCAGGCTCGGTGAGGCGTCGTACGGCGCCGATGACGGCCTTGTAGTTGGCCATCGGCTCGCCCATGCCCATGAAGACGACGTTGTTGACGCGACCCTTGCCGCCGGGGACCTCGTCGCGGTCGAGGCTGCGGGCACCGGCGAGGACCTGTTCGACGATCTCGGCCGTGGACATGTTGCGCTGGAGGCCGCCCTGGCCGGTGGCGCAGAACGGGCAGGCCATGCCGCAGCCGGCCTGGCTCGAGACGCACATGGTCACGCGACCGGGGTAGCGCATCAGCACGGACTCCACGAGGGACCCGTCGAAGAGCTTCCACAGCGTCTTGCGGGTGGTGCCCTTGTCTGCCTCGAGGGTGCGCAGCGGCGTCATCAGGTCGGGCAGCAACGCCGTCACCAGCTCGGCGCGCTGGGCAGCCGGGAGGTCGGTCATCTGCTCGGGGTCGTCAGCGAGCCGCGAGAAGTAGTGCGTGGCGACCTGCTTGGCCCGGAAGCCCGGCAGGCCCATCTCGACCAGCAGCGCCTTGCGCCCGGCGGGATCGAGGTCAGCCAGGTGCTGCGGCGGCTTCTTGCGCCCGCGCGGCTCGTCGAAGACGAGGGGAAGGGGGCGTGGCCCGGAGTCTGGCTGGTCGGTCATGGTGGATCGATTGTCCCACCTGCGCCGACGGATGCCGAAACGCCAGATCAGCCGGCCGCGAGGGTCAGGCGTCGCGCTTCAGCAGGAACCACAGCACGGCGCCGGCCACCCCGACCGCGACGATGAGCGTCGCCAGCGTGCCGAGCAGCATGTAACGCGCGAAGCGGCGCGTGTGGTGGGGCACCAGCAGGCCGATGGGGACCACCAGGAGGAGCAGGACGAAGGGGAACAGTTCCTCGGCCCGGTGGTAACCCACGAGCCAGCGGAGCACCGCGGCGTAGAGGCCCGGGACGACGATGATCGAGGCCATGCCGGTGAAGAACCCGGCCAGGGGGAAGAAGACCGGGTGCCCGCGGTGGAACCAGTCGGGTCGCCGCGAACGGTCCTCCGCCTCGATGCCCGCGTCGCGCGCCTGATCTGCCTCGTCCATGTCTGGGCGATCGTATCGGTGCAGACCACATGGCGCCCAACTGCCCGAACGGGTCTCGACACGCCCTGCCTGCCGGTCGCCGTCACCGCGGAGTGATCAGGGGTTGACCACTCTGTGACAGTGGTCCCGTGAACGAACCGCACCCGTCGCTGACGTACAGCCACTATCTCGCCCTCGACGAAGTCCTCGCGGCCCAGCGACCGCGCTCCGACGAGCACGACGAGCTCCTCTTCATCGTGATCCACCAGGTCTATGAACTGTGGTTCAAGCAGATGCTCCACGAGCTCACCGGGCTCCAGGGTCGCCTCGAGGACGGCGACACGCCGCGGGCACTCCACACGCTCGGGCGCGTGCTGGCGATCCTCAAGGTGGCCGTCGCGCAGGTGGACGTCCTCGAGACCATGACGCCGCGCCAGTTCACCAGCTTCCGCGGCCGTCTCGACGCCTCCAGCGGGTTCCAGTCCGAGCAGTTCCGCGAGCTCGAGGCGACCCTGGGCCGCCGGGACCGCCGCGTGTTCGAGCACTACCCCGAGGGCAGCGCCGGACGCGAGCGGATCGCCACCGCGATGTCCCGCCCGTCGGTGTTCGACTCGTTCCTGCGCTACCTCGTCACGCAGGGGTACGACGTCCCGTCGGTCGCGCTCGAACGCGACCTGTCGACCCCGTGGGAGCCGTCCCCTGACGTCCAGGCACTGCTCCTGGCCCTCTACGCCGACGACGGTGGCGCGGCCCAGGTCGCCGAGCGGCTCGTCGACCTCGACGAAGGACTCCAGGAGTGGCGCTACCGCCACGTGAAGATGGTCGAGCGGACCATCGGCGCCAAGATGGGCACCGGCGGCTCGTCGGGCGCGACGTACCTCTGGAGCACCGTCACCCACCAGCTCTTCCCTGACCTGTGGGCGATCCGGAGCGAGATGTGACCCTCGCCCCCTCGAGCCTGGCCCGGCACTACACGCACTTCGGAGTCGCCGACCGGCTGCTGCTGACCGGCCATTCCCATCAGGCGTGGCCCGACGTCGCCCGCCAGGGCCTCCTCGAGGCGTACGACGACGCGGCCCTTGCGGTGGACCAGAAGTGGGAACGGGCGTTCGCCCGGGCCGACCGGCTCCGTGAGGGAGTCCGGTCCCTGCTGGGCGACCCGGATGCCGAGGTCGCGCTGGGGGCGAGCACCCACGACCTCGTCGTGCGCTTCCTGTCCGCGCTCGACCTGCGCGGACGCCCTCGCCTGGTCACGACCGGCGGGGAGTTCCACTCCGCTCGCCGCCAGCTCGACCGGCTGGCCGAGGCAGGCATCGAGGTCGTCAAGGTCCCGACCCAGCCCGTCGCCACCCTGTCCGAACGGCTCGCCGCTGCCGTCGACGGGCGTACGGCGGCCGTGGTGGCCTCCTCGGTGCTCTTCGAGACCTCGCAGGTCGTCCCGGGCCTCGCGGTCGTCGCGGATGCCTGCGGGCGCCACGGCGCCGAGCTGCTCGTCGACGCCTATCACCAGCTCGGCGTGGTCCCCCTGCGCCTCGACGACGCAGGGCTCGGCAGCGCCTGGGTCGTGGGCGGCGGCTACAAGTACCTCCAGCTCGGCGAGGGCAACTGCTTCCTCCGCCTCCCGGCCCACACCGCAGGGCTGCGGCCCGTGGTCACCGGGTGGTACGCCGAGTTCGGCGACCTCGAGCACGCCGCGGCCGGGACCGTCAGCTACGCCCGTGGCGCAGCGAGGTTCGCCGGGTCGACGTACGACCCGAGCAGTCACTACCGGGCCAGCCGGGTCCTCGACTTCTTCGCCGAGCAGGGGCTCACTCCCCCGCGGCTGCGCGAGATCTCCCTGCACCAGCGGGGGCTGCTCGCCCAGGCCTTCGACGACCTCGACCTGCCCGACCGCGTCGTCACCCGTGACCGGGAGACCCCGGCTGACGGCTTCGGCGGATTCCTGACGCTGTTCGCACCGGAGGCGGCGACGCTGCAGGCAGCCCTGGCCGAGCGCGGCGTACGGACCGACTGCCGCGGGCACCACCTGCGGTTCGGCCCGGCGCCGTACCTCACCGACGACCAGCTGACGGCCGCGATGGCGGCCCTCGGCGAGGTCGTCGGTGCCGCGCGCAGCAGCTAGCGGGTGAAGACGCCGTAGTGCAGGAGCAGCCAGATCGGGGCGATCGTGGCCAGCAGTGAGTCGAGGCGGTCCATCAGGCCACCGTGGCCCGGGATCACCTGGCTCATGTCCTTGATGCCGAGATCGCGCTTGATGACCGACTCGCACAGGTCGCCCAGCGTGGCCATGACGACCGCGATCAGGCCGAGGCAGACACCGACCCACCAGTCGCCCTCGAGCAGGTAGACGACCAGCGCCCAGCCGGCGCCCACGGTGCCGATGAGGGAGCCGACAAAGCCCTCCCACGACTTCTTGGGCGAGATGACCGGCGCCATCGGGTGCTTGCCGAAGAGCACACCAGCGATGTAGCCGCCGATGTCGGAGGCAATCGTCACGCCGATGAACGTGATGATGCCCTTGACGCCCGCGTCGTCGAACCCGCCACCGGTGCGGCCGCCCTCGGCCAGCATCAGCGCCACGAAGGCGCCGAGGAAGGGGATGTAGATCAGTGCGAAGACCGAGGCCGTGGCGTTCTTGACGTAGCCGTCGATGCCGCGACGCAGGAGCCACAGCATGATCGCCAGCGCGCTGACCGCCGTCGCGGTGACCAGGGCGGCCGAGCCCCAGAGGTACGCCACGACGACCATCGTCACGCCGCCGATCATCAGCGGCTGCTCGGGCAGGTCGATGTCCTTGGCGAGCAGGCCCTTGCGCAGCTCCCACACGGCGACGACCACGGCGACCGCCACGATCACCATGAAGGCGGGCTTCCAGAAGGCCAGCGAGGCCGCGATGGCACTCAGGAGGACGACGGCGGAAGCCACCGCCGCCTTGAGGTCACGGCCGGCCCGGCCGTGGTCCTTCTTCGGGGCAGGATCAGTCGACGGCGTTGTCGAGGTCATGTCGGTGCGTTGTCGAGGCCTCAGACCTCGAGGAGCTCGGCTTCCTTGGCCTTGAACAGTTCGTCGATCGCCTCGGTGTGCTTCTTGGTGAGGCCGTCGAGCTTCTTCTCGGCACCGTTGACGTCGTCCTTGCCGACGTCGCCGTCCTTCTCGAGCTTCTCGAGGTTCTGCTTGGCCTTCTGGCGCACCTGGCGAACGGCGATCTTGCCGCCCTCGGCCTTCTCCTTGGCGAGCTTGATGAACTCCTTGCGGCGCTCCTCGGTGAGCTCGGGGAAGACGCAGCGCAGCTGCTTGCCGTCGCTGGACGGGTTCACGCCCAGGTCGGAGTCGCGGATCGCGCGCTCCACGTTGCCGATCGCGCCCACGTCGAACGGCGCCACGATGATGATGCGGGCCTCCGGCGCGGTGAACGACGCCAGCTGCTGGATCGGGGTCTGCGAGCCGTAGTAGTCGACCATGATCTTCGAGAACATGCTCGGGTGCGCACGACCGGCACGGATCGCTGCGAACTCCTCGCGGGTCGCGTCGACCGACTTGCCCATCTTCTGGTCGGCCTCGTTGAGGGTGTCGTTGATCACCGGTTCTCCTTCATCATTTCGCGCGTCATTTCGCGCGTCATCCTGCGCTGACCCGGGTACCGATCTTCTCACCCTGCACGACGCGCAGGATGTTGCCTTCCGGCTCCATGCCGAAGACGATCATCGGGAGCTTGTTCTCGCCGCAGAGGGCGAAAGCGGTCTGGTCCATGATCCGCAGGCCTTCTGCGATGGCCACGTCATAGGTGAGCTCGTCGTACTTCGTCGCCGTCGGGTCGACCTTCGGGTCGGCGGAGTAGACCCCGTCGACGCCGTTCTTGGCCACGAGTACGACGTCGCACTTGCTCTCGAGCGCACGCTGGACGGCCACGGTGTCGGTGGAGAAGTAGGGCATGCCCATGCCGGCGCCGAAGATCACGACGCGGCCCTTCTCCATGTGGCGGATCGCGCGACGCGGAATGTACGGCTCGGCGACCTGGCCCATCGTGATGGCGGTCTGCACGCGGGTCTCGACGCCGGCCTTCTCCAGGAAGTCCTGGAGCGCCAGGCAGTTCATGACGATGCCGAGCATGCCCATGTAGTCGGCGCGGACGCGGTCCATGCCGCGCTGCTGGAGCTCGGCCCCGCGGAAGAAGTTGCCGCCACCGGTGACGATGGCGATCTGCACGCCCGCGTCGACGACGGCCTTGATCTCGTGCGCGATCGCCTGAACGACATCGGGATCGACCCCGACCTTGCCACCGCCGAAAACCTCACCGGAGAGCTTGAGGAGGACTCGCTTGTAGCCGGCCACCTGGGTCCTTCCTTCTCGATCGCCACGTCATGCGTCCCCACCTGCAGGGAGCCGTGCCGAGGTTACCGTGTCGGCGGCTCAACGGACCCTTTGCACCCGCCCGCGGTGCTTTCGGCTGTTGTCACCGTCGATGTTCGAGTCGCGCGTGCGCTCGATCGTGTCGACGACCTGCTCGCCACCCTGCACCGGCTGGGCCGCGATGATCGTGTCGCGCTCGAACTCATGGGACTTGTCGGTGTTGCGGTAGTAGCGGAAGAACGCCCAGTAGGTCGCCGCACCGCCGGCCGGACCGGCAGCGAGCAGCCACAGGGCCCCGTCCTCGCTCGAGGCGTGCGCCACCAGGCCCAGAATGATGTCGATGCTCATCTCGGGGTCCCCGATCGATTGTTCGCGGAGGAGCGCAGCGAGGGAACGGAGAATCGAGTGGGGTGAGTCATGCCGTCGCCACCAGGAATGCGCCGGCGATGCCTTCGAGGAAGGTCCCGACCGTGAAGGCGGCCAGCAGGAGCTTCGGCTGGGACACCGGAATGCTGCCCATGGTCTCTCCGGTCCGGGCGTTGACTGCGATGTAGTGCAGGATCCCGTTGCTCTCCTGCTGGTAGGAGTAGAGCCAGACCGGGAGGTACATCGAGACCCAGCGGGAACCGCCGACGTCGATCTTCTCCTGCTCCCAGCGCACGCCGCGGTCGAACCTCCCCAGCGAACCGCTCACCTGGGAGCGCCCGATCGAGAGCAACTGGTCCTCGAGGACCGGTTGCAGCCCCTCCACGTTGCGGTCGCGCTTCTCGCTGGTGAAGCCGACGAGGTAGTTCGCGTTCCACTTGACGGCGTTCTTCGTGTCGAACGGCAGGATCGTGTTGATGATGTTGTTGGTCTTGGCCCCACTGAAGTCGGCTCGTTCGGAGGCGCCCTCAACGGTGAGGTCGTCGACGGTGAAGCTCACCTGGCGCGACACCTGATAGACGTCGGCGGCGTAGTAGGTGACCGTGTTGTCGCCCTGCTTCTCGGTCCAGCGCCGGGTCTGGACCTCTCCCCTGCCCCAGTACTGGGACTCCGCGCGGGCATCGATGACGAGGTACGGGAGATAGACGCCCAGGACGTTCTCCGGAACGAACTCCTTCTTGAACTGGCGGTGGGCGAAGAGCCGCCGCTTGGAGGCGAAGCCGCGGATCTGCTCGACCGCCTCCTCCTTGGTCAGCTTGAAGGGAAGGACGGCGTCCGGCACTGCCCCGTTGGGGATCTGCTGGTTGACGTTGAGTGTGTGCCGGCACCAGTGGCAGCGCGCATTGAGCGAGTGGGCGGTGTCGACGATCACCTCGGCGCCGCAGGACTCACACTTGAAGGTGACCTGGTCGGCGGCGTCGGCCAGGATCTCCTCAGCACCGCTGGCGATGACCGTGCCCTCGAGCGTGTCGATGCCCTCACCGAGGCCGAACTCCTCCTCGACCCGCGCCTCCTGCCACTCGTTGCGACAGAAGAGGCAGACCAGGTTGCCGGTCGAACCGCGCAGGCGTACGTCGGTCGAGCCGCACTTCGGACACCGGTTGAGACCGTCCTTGAGGGACTCGTTGACGGTCTCGATGCTCGGCCCCGCCTCGGGCTCGGCCTTGGCGGCGGCGAGCTCCTCCTCCAGCGACAGCGGTGGCCCGTCGAAGGTGGGCTGCTGTGGATCTCCGGACTCGTCGGCCATGTCAGAGCCCGAGTGCCTTCGCCTTTGCCGCGTCGTAGTCGGCCTGGGTGATCAGCCCGGCGTCGAGCATGTCCTTGGCGCGCTTGAGGACGGCCATCGGGTCGTCCGCGGCGGGTGCCGGGGCAGCCGGCGCAGCAGCGGCCGGCGCCGGAGCGGCGGGCGCAGGAGCGGCCGGCGTCACCGGCTGCTGCAGGCCACCGAGGCCCATGCCACCGGTCGCCATGCCCATCCCGATCAGGCCACCCGGTCCCGCGTTCTCCCCCGCTGCCTCGACACCGGCAGCGACGGACGCCTGCAGGTTCGCGTTGCCGCGGGAGCCGGACAGGGCGTCGGCACGCTGGACGTTCTTGAGCAGCTCACGGGTGTTGGCGTCGTACTCGATGGAGATGATCGCCGTCTTGACGATCTCCAGACCGCGATCGGTCCGCCACTGGTAGTTCGCCTCGACAGCCGCGGACAGGGACTGGGCGAACCCGATCGAGTCCTGCTGGAGCTTCGTGATCCGGTTCCCCTTGGCGGGGTCGTTGGTGTACATCGAGAACGCCGGCGCCAGGGAACCGACGACCTCGTTGAACAGCTGCTCGCCCGCGGGGTTGTCGATGTCGGTGAAGTCGAAGGTCGCGTGGCCGCTGATGACCTCGGCCGGGACGAAGTTGCGGATGAAGGTGAGCGGGTCGGTGATCTTGAGGGTGTAGGTGCCTCGCGTGATCGCGCCGACCTGGGTGTTGAGGAAGGAGTCGTCCCAGTAGATCTCGGACTGCGTGCCGAACTTGTTGTTGGGCAGTTCCTTGAGCGTCACGAACACCGCGGACTGCTGGGCCGAGGGACGGCCGCCGAACTTGAAGCGCTCCCAGCTCTGCTTGATCAGGGAGTCGACGAGTCCGCCCCCGGAGAACACCGAGCTCGAGGCCGGGTCGTCGGAGTTCCAGATGTAGGCGCCGGGCTCGGCGGCGAAGCCGGTGAAGGCGCCGTCCTCGAGCAGGACCAGGCCGTAGCCCTCGGGCACGATGATCTTGGAGCCGTTGGTGATCACGCCTTCGGACCCGCGGGTGTTGCTGCCGCGGTCGGCGTTCTGGCCCTTGGCCACGGCCGGGAAGATCGCGACGGTCGAGCCGACGCCGTCCGGAACGCCGTAGAAGTCGAGCCACTGGTCACCGAGCGTGCCGCCGATGGCGCCGATCGCAGCCTGAATGAGTCCCACTGAAACTCTCCTTCACCAGAAACGAAAGCGCCCGCGCTGGTACGCACGCACCGCACCGACTGATGTCCGTTGTCGGCGAGCGCAAACCTACCCTCAGGACTAAACGTCCGCTCAACAAAACGGACGAACGGCCG
Organism: Nocardioides sp.; assembly: GCA_036675765.1. GTDB lineage: Bacteria > Actinomycetota > Actinomycetes > Propionibacteriales > Nocardioidaceae > Nocardioides. The sequence continues at coordinate 11,064 of JAKFEI010000237.1, forward strand.
GCACCCACGATGCGTGGGGACCGGCCGTTCGATGGACCTGCGTCAGGCGCCAACCTCGAAGCGGGCGAACCGCGACACGGTGGTGCCGGAGGCGTCGAGGACGGCCTTCACGGTCTTCTTCGACTCCGAGACCGACTCCTGCTCGAGCAGGACGATCTCCTTGAAGAAGCCGCCGATGCGGCCTTCGACGATCTTCGCGACGGCAGCCTCGGGCTTGCCCTCCTCGATCGTCTTCTTGGTGAGGACGTCCTTCTCGGCAGCGACGATGTCGGCCGGGACCTCGTCACGCGTGAGGTACTGCGCCTTGAGGGCAGCAACCTGCATGGCCGCGCCGCGGGCGGCAGCCTCGTCGCCTTCGTACGCGACGATGACGCCGACGGCCGGCGGAAGGTCGGCCGAACGCTTGTGCAGGTAGACCGCGACCGGGCCGTCGAAGTACGCGACGTTGCCGAGCTCGATCTTCTCGCCGATGGTGATGGCGAGGCCCTCGACCACCTCGCCGACGGTGCTGTCACCGAGCGGCAGGGCCTTGGCGGACTCCGTGTCGGTGGCCTTGCCCGCGTTGATCGCCTCGGCGATCTGCTGGGCGGCGGCGATGAAGTCCTCGTTCTTCGCGACGAAGTCGGTCTCCGACTTCAGCTCGATGAGCGCGCCACCGGCGTTGGCAACGAGGCCGGCGGAGGCCTCGCGCTCGGCACCACGGGCGGCAGCCTTGGCGGCACCCTTGACGCGGAGCAGCTCGACGGCCTTGTCGAAGTCGCCGTCGGTCTCGTCGAGCGCCTTCTTGCAGTCCATCATCCCGGCGCTGGTGAGCTCGCGGAGCTTCTTGACATCAGCAGCAGTGAAAGCCATGGGGATCCTCCCTCGGATCAGATCGTGGATGAGGGGAAGCGCGACGCCAGATCATTGCCAGATCGTTTGCGCAGCGTCACGCTCCCCCTCGATGTCGAGTTGGTGACTCTCAGGCCTCGGCCGGAGCGTCGGCAGGCGCCTCGGCGGCGTCGGCAGCAGGGGCCTCGGCGGCCTCGGCGGCAGGCGCCTCGACGACCTCGGCGTCAGCAGCGGGAGCGTCGGCGGCGGGCGCCTCGGCAGCCGGCGCGTCAGCGGCGGGGGCAGCGTCACCCTCGAGGAGCTCGCGCTCCCACTCGGCCAGGGGCTCCTGGGCGGCCGGGGCAGCAGAGGAACCGGCGCCCGAGCGCGAGATGAGGCCCTCGGCGACGGCGTCGGCGACCACGCGGGTCAGCAGGCCGACCGCACGGATGGCGTCGTCGTTACCGGGGATCGGGAAGTCGACCAGGTCCGGGTCGCAGTTGGAGTCGAGGATCGCGATGATCGGGATCCGCAGCTTGCGGGCCTCCTCGACGGCGAGGTGCTCCTTGTTGGTGTCGACGATCCAGACCGCGGACGGGGTCCGGGTCATCTCGCGGATACCACCGAGGGTCTTCTCGAGCTTGACGTGCTCCCGACGCATCTGGAGCAGCTCCTTCTTCGTACGACCCGAGCCGGCGACGGTGTCGAAGTCGACGTCGTCGAGCTCCTTGAGCCGGCTGATCCGCTGGCTCATGGTCTGGAAGTTGGTGAGCATTCCACCGAGCCAGCGCTGGTTCACGTACGGCATGCCGACGCGGGTCGCCTGCTCGGCGATCGACTCCTGCGCCTGCTTCTTGGTGCCGATGAACATGATCGTTCCGCCCTTGGCCACGGTCTCCTTGATGAAGGCGTAGCTGCGGTCGATGTAGGCCAGCGACTGCTGCAGGTCGATGATGTAGATGCCGTTGCGGTCCGTGAGGATGAATCGCTTCATCTTCGGGTTCCAACGACGGGTCTGGTGTCCGAAGTGGACGCCGCTCTCAAGGAGCTGGCGCATGGTCACGACAGCCATAATTGTTCTCCTGTGTGGTTTTCAGTTGGTCCTGACGCCTGCGTGCTCACCTGACCTGGTTTCCCAGGACTGAAGGCAAGTCACCCACGGACGATCGGGGCCCGTGGTGCGTTGGCCCCGTCGTGGTCTGCGGACGTGCGAATTCCGGTCCAGGACGGACCGGTAGAGGTCAGCCTACGACCTCCGCCGCCCCGCGAGCCAATCGCGAGACGGCCAGCACCTGCGCACTCACTTGCGGGCCTGGAACTCCACCTCTGCGATCGCGGTGTGGCTGCCCGCGGCCGTCCCCTTGTAGGCGGACCGGATCTCGAAGGTGACGTCCACGACGTCACTCACCCCGACCCCGAACTTCGCCGGACCGAGCTTGTCCTCGAAGGTGAATTCCTTGATCTCGGTCGTGCCGTCGCTGCGCTTGAGGACCGCGTTGATCTCCTTCGGGCGACCCTGGGTGAGGAACAGCTCCTCGTCCACGGCCGTGATCCCCGGCGTGATGATCACGTACACCAGCCGGATCGGCTCCTCGAACTCGAGATTGAGCTTCTCGCCACGGCCGTCGCCGGCCTTGGCGGGCGCCCAGTACTCGTTCGAGACACCGTCGCGTGCCTCCTCCGCGCCGTGACCACGCTGGCTGCTCGACGCCTCGATCGCCGTCGGGTTGACCTCCACCGTCCCGGAGATCCGGTCACGAACGGTGCCGTAGAGGCCGCCGAGGACGTCACGGAAGGCGAACCCCCCGATGCTCAACGCACCGACGACCAGGATCAACGTGAGCAGCCGGGTCGGGAAGCGCAGCCGGAATCCCCCGGTACGCGCGGACCGCGGCCGTGCGCCGGCGTGCTTGACCTTGCGCAGGCGCCGCTTGTTGCGCCAACGTCGCCACCACGACAGCTTCGCGACCACGGCCTCGGCGAGGGTGGTGCCGCAGCGCCGACAGAACTTCCGGGTCGGCTTGTTGCCGATGCCGCAGTTGCCGCAGACCAGGTCACCCTGCTGGATCGGGTCGTCCACCGGTGGACGGGGTCGCTTGGGCTTCGCCAGCGGCGTGCCGGGCTTCTGGGGCGCGGGCTGTTGCGCGCCCGGCTGTCGTCCGCCCAGCTTGTCGGAGACCGGGACGACCATCGCCTGCAGGGCGTCGCGAGGTGGCGGCGGCTTCCACTCGGCTCCGGGCTTGGCAGGCGGCGGGGGTGGGGGCGGCGTCACGGCGGCGGGTGCCTCGTCGGGCCGCTCCGCCGTCGACACCTTCGGCACGACCGTCGGGGCCACGGGACGGGACGGCGGACCGGACGACGGTGGCGGACCCGAGGGCGGCGGGCCCGAGGGCGGCGGGCCCGAGCGCGGCGGGCCCGACGGGGGCAGGCCGGACGGGGGCGGGCCGGACGGGGGCGGGGTGGACGGCACCAGCGCCAGGTTCGGGACGGGCGCCTGCCCTTCGGGCTGGGCGGCAGCCGCGGGCGGCTGGTCCGAGTGCTCGCTGTCGGACCAGTCGACGTACGCGCCACATTCACCGCAGAACCGTTCACCCTCCTCGAGGGCGACCGCACAGACCGGACACGACTGGCTCATTTCTTCCCACCTCCTGCGCGAACGACCTTGTACTGCCGGGCCACGTGCGCGGGGCAGACGTCCTCGAGCAGCGCTTCGACCCGTCGTACGTCGACGGCGGCCGGGTCGGGAACGGTGACGGTGACGGTGACTGCGGGTGGAGCGGTTCCGCCGGGATCGGCCCCCGGCTTCTGCGACCAGTCACAGGCGCCGGTGTCGCTGACGGCGACCTGGGCACCGAGCGCCTGCTCCAGTGCGGCCTGGATGCCTGCGACGGTCCCGCGTTGTCGGTGCAGCCGGGCCGCGTCGGTGATGATCCGGCGGCGGTCTGCGGTCGACCAGGCGTCGTCGAGCTCCACACCGACCCACATGGCCAGCCAGCCCAGGAAGTCCTCCGGAGCCAGATTCGGGTCGAAGTACGCCGCCAGCGAGTCGAGCGTCGCGTGGATCGGTGCGTAGCCGTCGTCGAAGGCGCCCACGAACCGCACCAGGAAGTCGTCGTCCTGGAGCACCCCGGGCAGCCGCTGGGCCAGCGGCGCCGGGCAGATCAGGCCGGGCACCATCCCGCGGTGACTGGTCGTGGTCATCTCAGCCACCCCGGATCACCCGGACCCGGTGGTCGTAGGAGAAGACGAGGGCGAAGCGGTCGAGGTCGATGCGCTGGACCGGCTCGCCCCGCTTGCCCGTGATGGGGTCGGCAGCGAACAGCAGGACCTCCTCGACCAGCTCGGTCCCGGAGACCTGCTGGAGGACGGCGTAGACCTCGCCGGCCTGGACCGGGCGCCCGAAGGGCCATCCCTTGCCGTCGATGCCGCCGGTGAGCGGGTCGAAGTACCGGTTGAGCGCCACGCGAGCGGCCTTCTCCAGCTCCGGCGACGCGGTCTTGGCCCGCGCGACGAGCGTCGCCACGACGGTGACGCCCTGGTAGAACGGCGGCTCGACGACGACCCGGGCACCCACGGTGCGGCGCGGCTCGATGTAGGACGTGACCGTCTGGAGCGTCGCCGTCGTCGGCACGAGGTCCTCGAAGCGCAGGCTCCCCTCGGCGTCGGCAGATGCGGCCGGCACCAGCAGGACACGGACGCCGCTCTCCTCGCCTCCCGCGCCGGCCGGCACGGCCTTCACCCGGGCAACCTGCGGGGCCGCGGCCTTGGCCAGCTGCTCGTAGTCCTCGCAGGTGACGGCCCGGTCGCGGGTACGCAGGGCCAACGGGCCGCGGAGCTTGGCCTCGTCCACGCTCTCGGGCGCAACGCCACCCACCGCAGCGCGACGGTTCTGGACGCGGTCGATGCCGGGCACCGTGGTGCGCAGGATCTTGATCGCGCCGGCCGCGAGGTTGCCCGACGGCCCGCCCCCGATCCGGTACGACGGCACCCGCATCGGTGCGCCCTTCGGAGGCAC
>JAKFEI010000205.1:0-2339 GCA_036675765.1 Nocardioides sp.
CGTTCTACGCCCAGCTCAATGCGCTGGTGGACAAGATTCCCGGCGGTCAGAAGTTCGCGTCGGTCGCGATGTTGAAGTACTACGCAGAGCCGCTGGACGCGCTGGAGAAGCTCGGCCTGTCGCGCGACGACATCGACTTCTGCACGTTCGACCACCTGCACGTGCAGGACCCGCGGATGATCATGGGCTCCTCTGTGGTGGTGCCGGGTGAGTCCGAGCCGCGCAAGCCGCTCTTCGGGTCGGCCAAGATGTTGGTGCACGAGCGCGAGCTCGCGACGCTCGAGTCGCTGCACCCGATGCAGTGGGCGTGGTACGTCGAGGACGGACTCGACGGCGTCGACCCCGACGCGTTCGTGAGGTTCAGCGGAGACATCGAGCTCGGCCCGGGTCTCACGTTGCTGTGGACCCCCGGCCACACCGACGGCAACCACTCGCTGTGCATCAACACCCCCGATGGTGTGTGGGTCTCGTCCGAGAACGGCATCTCGATCGACAACTGGCAGCCCGAGCTGTCGAAGATCCCCGGCGTGAAGAAGTACCACGAGCACTACGGCCGCGAGATCTGCCCGAACGCCAACACCCTCGAGGACGCGCAGGACCAGTACGACTCCATGGTCAAGGAGAAGACGATGGCGGACCCCTGCAAGGACGACCCGCGCTTCCTGCAGATCCTGCCGTCGACCGAGCTCGCCGACTGGAAGCGGTTCTGGCCGGTGCGCCCGACGAAGTTCCAGGGCGGCATCTCCTACGGCACGATCGCGCGGCCCTCTTCGTGACGGTGCGTGCGGCGGGGGACCGGCGGGGCGCTGTTGTCACCGGCGCCGGTCGCGGACTCGGCAAGGAGATCGCCCGGCACCTGGTGGCTGAGGGCTACGCCGTGCTGGTCACGGACGTGGACCTCGCGCTGGCTCAGGCTGCTGCGGTGGAGCTGGGTTGTGAGGCCGCTGTCCTGGACGTTCGGAACGGGGCGCAGGTCGAGGCCGTTGCTTCGTCGGTGGTCGCTTCGGCCGGACGGTTGGACGTGTGGGTCAACAACGCGGGCGTCCTGGTCACCGGACCCGCGTGGGAGCAGGACGAAGCCACCCGCCGGCTGATGGTCGAGGTCAACACGCTGGGGGTCATGAACGGGACGGTCGCCGCGATCCTGGCCATGAAGGACAACGGTGGCGGCCACATCGTCAACATCGTGTCCCTGGCTGGCCTGGTCGCCGTACCGGGTGAGGGTGTCTACTCCGGCTCCAAGCACGGCGCGATCGGCTTCAGCCTGTCGACGCAGTGCGACCTGAACCTCGCAGGCCACCAGGACGTCAACATCTCCTGCGTGTGCCCCGACGGCATCTGGACCCCGATGCTGCACGACAAGCTCGACGACCCGGAGGCAGCGCTGTCGTTCTCGGGCAAGCTGCTCAAGCCGTCCGAGGTCGTCGACGCCGTGGCTGCCGTGTTGCGGAAGCCGCGTCAGGTCACGGCAGTACCCCGGTGGCGTGGGGCGCAGGTGCGGGTGCTGGACACGATCCCCGACCTGAGCCTGAAGGTGCTGCCCGTTGCCGTACGGATGGGCAAGCGGCAGCAGGCGAAGTTCCGCAGGAACGGAGTGCCCGAGTGACGGTCTTCATCACCGGCGGGGGCGGGTTCATCGCCCGCGCCCTGGCCGATCACCTGCGTGGGCAGGAGATTGCGACCTCTGGCGTGGACCTCGTCGCTGATCCGTCGTACGACGTCGTGGCGGGTTCCACGTCGTCGGGGGACGGGTGGCAGGCGCATGCTGTTGGCGCCGAGGTCGTGGTGCACACGGCCGCTCTGGTGACGAACACCGCGACGCATGACGAGGCGTGGCAGGTGAACGTGCTGGGCACGCGGCGGGCACTCGACGCGGCGATCGCCGGTGGGGCGCGGCGGTTCGTGCACGTGTCGTCGGTCCGTGCGTTCGGCGACCTCGGCTGGCCGGACCAGGTCACCGAGGACCACCCGGTCCGCAATGACGGTGGTTCCTACGTCGACTCGAAGACCGCCAGCGAGCAGGTCGTCCTGCAGGCGCACGCCGCCGGCGAGATCGAGGTCGTCGTGGTGCGGCCGGGCGACGTGTACGGTCCCGGCTCGCGGCCGTGGACGATCCAGCCGGTGGGGTTGATCCGTAGCGGTGCGTTCGTGCTGCCGGCGATGGGGCGCGGCGTCTTCAGTCCCGTGTACGTCGACGACCTGGTCGCCGGTCTGCAGTTGGCCATGTCCCATCCCGCCGCCGCGGGGCAGGTCTTCACGATCGGCGGGGGAGTCGGAGTGACCTGTGCCGAGTTCTTCGGCCACTACTACCGGATGCTCGGCAAGCGCGGCCCTCGTCT
>JAKFEI010000381.1:0-15871 GCA_036675765.1 Nocardioides sp.
AGGTGCACGTTGACTACGACGCCTGACGCTCCGGGCGCGCAGGTGGAGCGGCCGGTTCCGGCGTACGCGCGGGTCGTCCGGGGCCTGCAGCAGCGCTTCGTCCTCGACATGCCCGGGGGACCGCGCGTGGTCCGCTTCGCGACGGTGATCAACTTCCAGAAGTGCCTGATGTTCCCCTACCTGGCCGGTCTCATGTGGCTGTACGACGGCCACACGGCTGCCGCCACGAGCGATGCGGCCTGGATCTACCTGGCCCTGCACGGGTCGTACGGACTGCTCTGGTACCTCAAGGACAAGACGTTCCCGGACCACGGCTGGCAGCACCGGCTCACGGTGCCGGGAGCCGTGAACGCGATCCTGCTCGTCCTCGGCTGGTACTGGCTGTTCGGCTGGTTGCTGGTCTCGGGCCGTGGAGGCGACTACCCGGTGGCGGACAAGCCGTGGTTCGCGGTGTGCATCACCTTGGTCGTGCTCGGCTCGGTGGTGATGATCGCGGCCGACGCGCAGAAGTACTTCACGCTGCGGGTACAGCGCGGCCTCATCACCGACGGCATGTTCCGGTTCGTGCGGCATCCGAATTACACCGGCGAGATGATGATCTACCTCGGCTTCGCCCTGCTGGTCTGGCACTGGCTGCCGTTCGTGGTGCTGGCGTGGGTCTGGTTCGGGCTCTTCGCGGCGAACATGCTGGCGAAGGAGGCGAGCATGAGCAGGTATCCCGAGTGGGCGGCCTATGAGGCGCGCACTCGGATGGTCATTCCCTACGTCCTGTGACCGTCGCTGAGCTCAGCGACGGGAACCGACGACCAGGTCGTCCTCGTCCACGACATGTCCGGCTGCGCACCGCGCCTCGAGCTGGACGGGCTCGCCACAGTCGGCGTGGGTGAGGGCAGGTCCGCCGCCGATCGTGTGTGCGGCACCCCACTGGAGGAGGGCCAGCACCACGGGAAGCAGGTCGTGTCCGGCGTCGGTCAGTGCATAGGCATGCCGGGTCCGTTGGCCGGGCTCGCGGTACGGCTCCTTGGTCAGGACTCCGGCGTCGACCAGCTGGCGCAACCGCTGTGCGGCCACGGCCTCGGTCACACCGACACGCTTGACCAGTGCGTCGAAGCGCCCGGCCCCGTAGAAGACCTCGCGCAGCAGGAGCAGTGCGGTGCGGTTTCCGATCACCTGGAGCGCGCGGTCGATGGGACAGAGGTCGCCCAGCGCCACGTCGTCGCGCTGGGCGAGCCGGCCGGTCAGACGAACAGTCATTCCACCAGTCTAACTTGTGGAAACCATAGTCAGCCACCTAGAGTCTCTGGCTATGGCAGTCCGGAGTCAGCGCATCGTGACCGCGGTGCTGATCGGAGCGGCGTTCCTGGCGGGCGTCGACCTCTTCATCGTCAACGTCGCCTTCGACGAGATCGGTCACGACTTCGCCGGCACCAACCTCTCCGAGCTGAGCTGGATCCTCAACGCCTACGCCGTCGTGTACGCCGCACTGCTGGTGCCGATGGGCAGGCTGGCGGACCGGACGGGCCAGAAGCGCGGGTTCATCGCAGGCATGGGCCTGTTCATCGCGGCCAGCCTGGCCTGCGGCTTCGCGCCGGGGATCTGGTGGCTGGTGGCCTTTCGCGTGCTCCAGGCAGTCGGTGCGGCCGCAATGACCCCGGCGAGCCTCGGGCTGCTGCTCGCCGCGGTGGCGCCTGACAAGCGGGCATCGGCCGCGCGGCTGTGGGCCCTGACCGGAGCGGTGGCCGCGGCACTCGGCCCCGCACTGGGCGGTGGCCTGGTGCAGCTGTCGTGGCAGTGGGCGTTCTGGATCAACCTGCCGATCGGGCTGCTGCTCGTCTTCGGCGCGCTCCGTTACGTCCCGGACGTGCGGCACAACGAGGGCACGCCGCTGCCTGACCTGGTGGGTGCCCTGGTGCTGGTGCTGGCCGTGGGCGGCCTGGTGCTCGGACTGGTGCAGGCGAGTGACTGGGGCTGGACCTCGGCGCGCGTCCTCGGCGCGTTCGTCATCGCTGTCGGCGCCATGATCGTCTTCGGTCGGCGCAGCGCCCGGCACCCCTCGCCGATCATCGCGCCCGCCCTGCTCGCCGTACCGGCGTTCCGATGGGCAAGCGTCGCCACCCTCGTCTTCAATGCCGGGTTCGGGGCCGCCCTGCTCGGCGCGATCCTGTGGCTGCAGCTGGCCTGGGGGTACGGCGCCCTGCAGACCGGTCTGGCGATTGCCCTCGGGCCGCTCGCAGTGCCGATCACGTCCGTGCTCGCGCACCGGCTCCACCCGCACGCCCGTCCCGGTCACATGGTCGCGGCCGGCAGCCTCCTCTTTGCCGGGTCGGCGTTGTGGCAGGCGTTCGCACTCAGCCCGACCCCGGCGTACTGGACCGGCTTCCTGCCCGCCTGGCTGCTCGGTGGCGTCGGCGTCGGTCTGGCCATGCCGAACCTGCTGGCTGCGGCGGCCGCGACCCTGCCCCCGGCGCAGGCCTCCACGGGTGGTGGAGTCGTCACCATGGCCCGCCAGGTCGGCCTCGCCCTCGGGGTCAGCATGCTCGTGACGATCGTCGGGGGAGGAGACCGCGACGCAGCCTTCACCCATGCCTGGTGGGCCGTTGCCGCCTGCATGCTGGTGTCCGCGGCCACTGCGCTCCGCCTGTCGAACGTGACGTCCGTCGAGGAACCACGGATCGCAGCGAGGCGCTAGCGTGCGAGCGTGTTTGATCGCCTCGCGCGCCTGACCTGGCGGCACCCGAAGAAGGTCCTGCTGGCCGCGTTCGGCTTCGTGCTCGTCGCGGGGTTCTTCGGGCACGACGTCGAGCACCACCTCAAGGCGGCCGGGTTCACGGATCCGTCCTCCGAGAGCGAGCAAGCAGGCGCCGTACTGTCCGATGCCCTCGGGTACACCGCGCAGCCCGGGCTCGTCGTCCTCCTCCGCGACCCCGACGGCGGGTCGATCGACCTGGCCTCGCCCGAGGTCGTCGCGGAGGTCGACCGACTGGCGGACGCGATGCGGCAGTCGGCGTACGTCGGGCACGTGGTCAACCCGCTCGACGATCCCGCGGCGGCGCCCGGGCTGATCCCGGCCGACCGGGAGTCGATCGCGCTGCCTGCCCAGCTGGCGACCAGTGACCTCGAGGACAAGGGCGGCCTGGCCGACGAATCGGTGCGCAAGAACGTCACCTCGGACCTCTTCGATGTCGGGTACGGCGGCTACGCGCCCAGCTTCAACGAGGTCAACGACCAGACCCGCGAGGACCTCCAGAACGCCGAACTGATCGCGTTCCCGCTGCTGGGGATCCTGCTGCTCATCGTCTTCCGCAGCATGGTCGCGGCCTTCGTGCCGCTCCTGCTCGGGGCGCTCTCCATCATCGGCACCCTGTTCGCGCTGCGGATCATGGCGAGCCTCGTCGACACCTCGCTCTTCGCGCTCAACATCGCCACCGCGCTGAGCCTCGGTCTGGCGGTCGACTACGCGCTCCTCATCGTGTCGCGCCACCGCGAGGAGACGGCGGAGCACGGCTACACGGAGGAGGCGCATCGGCGCACCGTCGTCTCGGCCGGTCGTACGGCAGTGTTCTCCGGGCTGACCGTCGCCGGCGCGATGGCCGCGCTCATCGTGATGCCGCAGCGCTTCCTCTACTCGGTGGGTGCCGCGGGCGCCGTGGTCGGCGTGCTGTCGGCCGCGATGGCCGTCATCGTCGTACCCGCCCTGCTGGCGGTGCTCGGTCCCCGCATCAACGCGCTGTCGATTCGCCGCGGCCCGGCGGTCTCCGACACCTCCACCCGGTGGCTTCGTGTCGCACGCGCCGTGATGAAGCGGCCGGTGCTGGTGGCGGTCGCGACGACCGTGGTCCTGGTCGCCCTCGCCGCCCCCTTGCTGGGCACCCACCTCACCGGACCGAGCGCGCAGGCCGTGCCGCCGGGACAGCAGTCCTACGAGGTCAACGCCTACCTGGACGACCACTACGACCGGGCCGTGACCGAGGGCCTGTCTCTGACCGTGGACGGCCCGGCGACCGACACGGAGCTCGAAGGACTGCGCCAGCGGATCGCAGCTCTCGAGCATGTCGCTGACACGATCCCGCCGTTCGTGCGGGTCTCGGACACCGTGGCCTACACGATCGGAGCCTTCGACGGCCCGGCTCTCTCCGACCGGTCGCAGGACGCACTGGCGCAGGTGCGGGAACTGTCTGCGCCAGAGGGAGCCCGCCTCCTGACCGCAGGCAACACAGCCAGTTTCGTCGACGAGAAGGAGAGCCTGGTCGCCAACGCACCGTTGACCATCGGCCTGGTCATCGTGCTCACGGTCGGCCTGTTGTTCCTGCTGACCGGATCCGTCCTGCTGCCCCTGAAGACGCTGCTGATGAACGCGATGACCCTCGCCGCGTCCCTCGGGATCCTGGTGATCGTCTTCGAGCACAAGTTCCTCGTCGGGCTGCTCGACTACCCGGGGCCGTACGCCGTCGAGGTCACCAGCCTGGTCTTCCTGTTCGCCGTGGCCTTCGCGCTCGCCACGGACTACGCCGTCCTGGTGATGGCGCGGGTCAAGGAACTGCGGGACGGGGGAATGTCCAACGAGGACGCGGTGGCCCACGGTGTCGCGAAGACCGGGCGGATCATCAGTGCCGCGGCCCTGATGATCGCGGTCGTGTTCGCGGCGTTCGCGGTGAGTCCGGTCTTCTTCATGAAGCAGATCGCCGTGGGCATGGCACTCGGCGTGATCATCGACGCGACGATCGTGCGGGCCTTGCTGGTGCCGTCGCTGATGCGCCTGCTCGGGGAGGCGAACTGGTGGGCGCCCCGCCCGCTCCGCCGACTGCACGACCGCTTCGGGCTGAGTGAGTCCGGCCCGACGGTGTGACGTGGGCCACATCAATCTCGTTGGCCTGAATGCTTGCGCCCAGTTAGCACTTTGCCTACTGTCGGTATGCGCAACTACAAGTTGCACCTAACTGTGCGCCAACGGCGGCGTGCGAAAGCGAGGTCAAGATGCTTGCCCACGAACGCTTTGGTTCGGGTGAACCGCTGGTCCTGGTCCACGGGATCGGCCACCGCAGGCAGGCCTGGTACCCGATCGTTGATCGGCTCGCCGAGCACCGCGAGGTGATCATCCTCGACCTCCCCGGCCACGGTGAGTCGCCCGCGCTCGTTCCGGACGGGCGTCCCGTGCAGGAGACGCTGCGCGACATCCTGATCGACTTCTTCGACGAGCAGGGCCTCGATCGGCCGCACATCGCGGGCAACTCGCTGGGTGGCCGGATCTCGCTCGAAGCGGCGGCGGACAACCTGGTCAGCAGCGCCACGACCCTTGCCCCGGCGGGGTTCTGGAGCGGCGCGCTGGAGTTCGCCTACATTCGCGCTGTCTTCGTCGCCCTGACCGGCGCCGCGACCCTCGCCCAGCCGATCGCCCCCGCGCTGCTGCGTACGGCGCCCGGCCGGGCAGCCGCGATGGGGTTGTTGATGACCCATGGTGGACGCCTCGATCCCGAGCTGGCCCTGGGCGACCTGCGCGGCCTGGTCGCCGCCAAGCCCGCCCTGAAGACGATCATCGACGGCGGCAAGCCGTTCGACCGGCCGATCGACCCCGCGATCCCCGTCACGGTCGCCTGGGGAACCCGTGACCTGGTGCTGCTTCCGTACCAGGCGAAGCGCGCCCGCAAGGCACTGCCGAACGCCACCCACGTCACGCTGCCCAAGTGTGGGCACGTCCCGATGATCGACGACGTCGACCTCGTGGTCGACGTGCTCCTCAAGGGCTCGGCGCACCCGCGGCTGGGGCTCTCGACGTACGACGTCGCCTGATCTCGCCTGACGTCGTGATGGGCTCGTCGGGCCACTAGGTTGGCCCGATGAGCATCACTGACGAGATCACCGCCAGCATCAAGGAACTGATCCCGATCGTCGCGGCGATGGGTGTCGAGGTCATCGAGGCGGAGGCGAACTCCGTCGCGGCGCGCCTTCCGAGCGCGCCCAACGTGAACCACTTCGGGACGTCGTACGCCGGATCGCTGTTCACCGTCGCGGAGGTGCTGGGTGGCGTCTTCGCCCGCACCTCGCTCGTCGCAGAGGGTGGCGTGCCCCTGGTCAAGCGGGTGGAGATCGACTTCCTGCGTCCAGCCATGACCGATGTCGTCGCGCGGACCACGCTCAGCGACGAGGAGATCACCCGCGTCCTGGCGGAGTACGCCGAACGCGGGAAGTCGGACTTCGAACTCCTGGCCGAGGTCACCGACGAGGCCGGGACGGTCGTCGCGCGCACCCGTGGGCTCTACCAGCTGCGACGGTTCTGACTCAGGTCCGCGATTCCGATGCCGATCGGATCCGTGTCGAGCTCCGACAAAAGTAAAGAATCCCGCTAGCCTGAGGAGTCAGCGATCGCTGTGGGAGGGATCGACGCGATGGACCTCGAACTGCCGCCGGAAGCCCGTGCCCTGCTCGACGCCGTGGTGGCGATCGGCTCCGACCGCGACCTGCGCGGCGTGCTGACGCGCATCGTGATTGCTTCGTGCGAGCTCACCGATGCGAAGTACGGCGTCCTGGGCATCGTCGACGACGACGGGGCCTTCACCGAACTGGTGCCCAACCCGGCCGTGGCCGAGGAGTTCGCGCACATCACGGAACTGCCGACCGGCTCGGGCCTGCTCGGACTGGTGCCCCGGGAACGCCGTGCGGTCCGGATCGACGACGTCACCACGCATCCGGCCGCGACCGGCGTCTACCCGGACCGCCACCCGGTGATCAACAGCTTCCTCGGCGCCCCCGTGCTGGTGGACGAACAGGCCTTCGGCCACCTGTACCTCGGGAACAAGCGTGGGGGCGCGCCGTTCACTGCCCGCGACCAGGCGCTCGTCGAGGCGCTTGCTCGTGCGGCCGGCGTGATGATCGACAACGCCCGCGCCTACGAGCAGGTCGAGTGGCGCCGACGCTGGCTGGCCGGCACCCGCGAGGTCGGCACCGACCTGTCGGGTCGCGCCCGGGTGCAGGACGCACTCGACGAACTCGTCGGCTCCCTGCATGAACTGTGCGATGCGCGGGTGGTCGCCTACGTCCGACGGGTCGACGGCCTGATCGAGATCCTCCAGGTGGCCGGTGACGGCGCGGCCGCACCCGAGGTCGTCGAGCGGTTGAACACCGAGATCCGCTCGGTGGTGGACACGCGGATGCCGCTCCGGATCCCGGAGTCGCCGGGCAACGCGACCCTGATCGTTCCCGTCCACACCCGCCTGGCAGGCGGCGCCGGCGCCATCGTCGTCGAGAAGGCCCACGAGACGCCGTCGCTGCGTGGCGTGATGCTGGACCTCGTCGGCGTCACCGCACTCCAGCTCGGCCTGATCCTCGATCGTGACCAGGCCCTGCGCGACCGCGCGCAACTGCTCGTCGCCAAGGACCGCGACCGGATCGCCCGCGACCTCCACGACCTCGTCATCCAGCGGCTGTTCGCGACCGGCATGCAGCTCCAGGGCGCGCGCGGGCTGGATCCCGAAGAACTGCGCGGTCGCGTCGACGGAGCCATCACGGACCTCGACATCGCGATCAAGGAACTGCGCGCCGCGATCTTCGAGCTCGGTGCCGGCCCCGTGAAGCCGCTGCTGGAGGAGGTCCGCTCACTCCTCAGCGAGTACGCCGTCGTGCTGGGCTTCCAGCCGGTGCTGCGCATCTCGGGCCAGGTCGAGCGAGCGCTCGCGCCGGAAGCCAGCACCCACGTGCTCACCACGCTGCGCGAGGCTTTGTCCAACATCGCCCGGCACGCCGAAGCCTCCTCGGTCGTGGTCGAGATGTCGGCGTCCTCGGAGTGGTTCCGGCTCCGGGTCGCGGACGACGGTGTCGGGTTCGACGAGTCGAGCGTGACCCCGGGGCATGGCTCCGCCAACCTCGCTGGGCGGGCCGCCGAGCTCGGCGGTCACTTCAATGTGACGACCGCGCCCGGCGCGGGCACCACCCTGCAGTGGGTCATTCCGGTCGCGGGCTGATCTCTCCGGCCTCCACGGGCACGGGTTCGGGCGCAGGCCCGGCCACCACGGGCCAGACCGCGCGCAGCAGCGTGCTCACGGCGGTGCAGGCGAGCGCCACCAGCAGGAACCGGGTCAGCGCCTGGTCGACCGTGAGCAGGCCCTGGCTGGCGCGGTACGCCGCCGGGGAGGCCACCAGTGCGGCCACGACCAGTACGCGCAGGTCGATCAGCGCCGGAGTCTCCGGTGCGGGACGGGTACGACGACGCGCCATCACGCACCGGCCGTGGTGAGGACCGGGTGGGCGCCAACGGCGCCGGTGGAGCCGACGACCGCGACCGAGCGCACCTGACGGGCGGCCCCGAGCTCTGAGTAGGCCAGCACGGGGAGCCGTTCGACGGCCGGCGCGACCAGTCGTCGTACGGCGGCCCGGAGCTGGGGTGCGCAGACGAGGACCGGGCGAAGGCCCGCATTCTCGGCGTTCTGCGCACTCTGGACCAGGCCCAGCAGGACGTTCTGGGCGACGTCGGGGTGCAGCACGATCACGGCACCCTGCTCGGTGGGACGCAGGCCCTCCAGCATCTGCTGCTCGAGGGACGGGTCGAAGCTGATCGCGTGCAGCACGCCGTCGGAGACGTACGACGACGCGAGTGACGGCTCGAGGGAGGCGCGCGCGGCTTCGACGAGACCGTCGAGGTCCTTGGACGCGGCGGCACGAACCGACAGCGCCTCGAAGATCCGGACCAGGTCGCGGATCGGGATCCGCTCGTCGAGCAGGGCCCGCAGGACGCGCTGCACCTCACCCAGCGGCAGCTGCACCGGCGTGAGCTCCTCGATGACGACCGGGTGCGAGCGCTTGATGATGTCGGTGAGCAGGCGGACGTCCTCGCGGCCGAGCAAGCGGCTGGCGTGCTGGTGGACGACCTCGGAGAGGTGGGTCGTGACGACCGACGCACGGTCCACGACCGTGGCGCCGCCGATCTCCGCCTGGTGGCGCAGCTCGGCCGGGATCCACTTGGCCTCCAGCCCGAAGACCGGCTCCTGGGTGGGGGTTCCGGGCAGGGACGCGAGGTGGTCGCCGATGGCCAGCACCGTGCCACGAGGTGCTTCGCCGCGGGCCACTTCGGCGCCGTACAGCGTGATGGCGTAGGTGTTCGGCGGCAGCTCGAGGTTGTCGCGGGTGCGCACGGGCGGGATCACGATGCCGAGCTCGCCGGCCACCTTCCGGCGCAGGGCCTTGACCCGGTCGAGCAGGTCGCCGCCCGCGCGGGCATCGACGAGGTCGATCAGGTCGGCGGACAGCTCGAGGCCGAGCGGGTCGACGCGGATCTCGGCGGCCAGCGCCTCGGGGGAGTCCGGCGCTTCGACGAGCTCGCCGGGCGTCGTACCGCTGGCGGCCTCCGCCTCGGCTGCGCTCTCGTCGACCCGGCTGGCGGCGATGAGAAACAGCCCGCCGACGAGCAGGAACGGGATCTTCGGCAGGCCGGGGATCAGGCACATCCCCAGGGCTCCGAATCCCGCGACCCGCAACGGCATCCTGCGGGCGAACACCTGTCCGACGATGTCCGAGCCCATGTCGGAGTCGGCGACCGAGCGGGTCACGATGAGTCCGGTCGCGACGGACAACAGCAGGGCCGGGACCTGGGAGACCAGGCCGTCGCCGATGGAGAGCAGGGAGTACGTCTGGATCGCCTCGCCGAACGGCATGCCGTTCTGGGCGACGCCGATGGCGAACCCGCCGAGCAGGTTGACGAGCGTGATGATGATGGCGGCGATCGCGTCGCCCTTCACGAACTTCGACGCACCGTCCATCGCACCGTGGAAGTCGGCCTCGGCGTGCACCTCGGCCCGGCGTCGGCGCGCCTCGTCCTCGTCAATCAGGCCGGAGTTGAGGTCGGCGTCGATCGCCATCTGCTTGCCCGGCATCGCGTCGAGGGCGAACCGCGCCCCGACCTCGGCGACGCGGCCGGCGCCGTTGGTGATGACGAGGAACTGGATGACGAGCAGGATCGAGAAGACGATGAGTCCGACGATCAGCGAGCCGCCGACCACGAAGTGCCCGAACGTGTCGATCACCTTGCCGGCGTACCCGTCGACCAGGACGAGCCGGGTCGCACTGACGTTGAGTGCCAGCCGGAACAGGGTCATCACCAGGATCACCGACGGGAACGCGGCGAACTCCAGCGGCTTGTGGATGAACATCGCGACCATCAGCACCAGCAGCGCGCCGGTGATGTTGAGCGCGATCAGCACGTCGAGGAGCGCGGCCGGCAACGGCACCACGAGCATCACGACGATCATCACGATGCCGAGGGGGACACCGAGCTTCGTCAGCGACTTCACGTCCATGGGGTGGATCAGCCTCTCGCGGGTCGACCGGGGTCGACAGCCGAGCGCCGTCCGTGGCACTGCAATGGGGACGCCGTCCTGGCGTCGTACTGCCTGATCGGCCGCAGCGGTGCGGGGTTGAGGGATTCCTGCACCCCTCAGGCGCCGATCGCCCGGCGCCGTCCGGCCGCGGTGAGCACCTCCGGCACTTCCTCGGTACGACGAGGGGAGCGGTGCTTTCCGCCGTACTGACCGGCGTTGCGGCGACTGAGCACGAAGGCCAGCACCTGCGCGACGGCGGCCCAGAGCTCGCGGGGGATCTCCTGGCCGACCTCGCAGTTGCGGTAGATGGCGCGCGCGAGAGTGACGTCCTGCACGAGGGGGACGCGCTCCTCGGCGGCCCGTTCGCGGATCTTCGCGGCGATCGCCCCGGCTCCTCGGGCAACGACCCGCGGAGCGCCGCGGGACGGGTCGTAGCGGAGCGCCACGGCCACGTGGGTCGGGTTCACCAGGAGCACGTCGGCGGTGGCGACGTCGGCCATCATCCGGTTGCGGGCAGCGGCCAGTTGGCGACTGCGCATCGCGCTCTTGATCATCGGGTCGCCCTCGGCCTGCTTGTGCTCCTGCTTGATCTCGCTGTGGCTCATCCGGGTCTGCTTGCCGATCCGGCGGCGCATCATCGCGTAGTCGGCAGCGGCCATGCCCAGGCCGGCGACCGCGACGCTGAGGATCAGGTGGGAGACCTCGTCGGCGAGCAGGCCCAGCACGGTCTCGATCGGCAGCACGTCGCCCACCAGCGGCATCATCGAGCGCACGGCCCCGTAGGCGAGGAACGCGACGACGCTGCTCTTGGCCAGCACCTTCACGCCCTCCCACAACGCGTGGGGCCCGAACGCCCGCTTCGCGCCCTTGATCGGGTCGAGCTTCTTCGCGTCCGGCTTGACGAGCTTGGGAGAGAGATAGAAGCCGCCCTGTGCCAGTGCGGAGACGACGCCGACCACCAGCACCATCGAACCGAGGATCACCAGCGTCAGCAGGACGTGCTGCGATGCGTCGGCGAGCAGGTCCAGGGCCAGCGGGATCGACGGGTCCGCGGTCGCGCGCAGGTGGACACTCATCATGGTCCGGATCGCGTTGAGCTCGTTGTCCAGCAACGGCCCCATCGCCAGGGTCACGACCAGCAGCGCCGCCCAGCCGCCCAGCTCGGGGGTCCGGGGGACCTGCCCGTCCTTCTTCGCCTGCTTCTTGCGCTTCGGAGTGGGCTTCTCGGTCTTCTCCTCGCTCACCCGGTCACCCCGCTCCCGCCATCGAGGCCATCGCCTCGTTCGCCAGCTCGACCAGGTTGTCGACGGCGCCGGGCAGCATCGGGAACGACAGGCCGAGCAGCAGCAGCGTGAGACCGACCTTGGCCGGGAACATCACGTTGAGGGCATTGAGCTGCGGCGCGACCTTGGTCAGCAACGCGAGTGCCAGGTCGGCGACGAACAGCACGGCGATCATCGGCAATGCCATCTGCACCGCCACGGTGAAGAACATCGAGAACGCCGTCACCAGCACCGCGTCCCAGTTCGACATGTCCGGCATGCTGTTGAGCGGCAGGTACTTGAACGTGCTGAGCAGGCCGCCGATCACCAGCAGATGGCCCCCCGACGCCATCAGCAGGATGGTCGCGAGCATCTGGTGGAACCGTCCGAAGACGGTGTTCATGTTCATGCCCAGCGGGTCCCAGGCCGACGCGAGCGCGAAGCCGCCGAACAGGTCGATCAGCGCACCGGCCGCGCCGATCGCGGAGAACAGCAGCATCGTCACGTAGCCCATCGCCAGCCCGATCAGCGCCTGCGACGCGGTCGCGACGAGGAGCCCGGGCGTCGTACTCGGGAGGGACTGGGTGGCCAGCGTCGGCGCCATCGACAGCGACAGGCCCAGCGCCAGGATCACCTTCGCCATCGACGGGATACCCCGCGTCGAGAACGGCGGTACGACGATGAGCCACGTGGCCACGCGCACGGAAGCGAGCAGCAGCGCGGTGAGCTGGGCACCGTCGACGGTCAGGATCATGGCGTGCGGCTAGACGAGCAGGCCGGGCAGGAGGTCGAACAGTTCCTGGGTGAACGCGATGAGGGTGTGCAGCATCCAGTTGCCGCAGAACAGCAGCGCCAGGCCGACGCCGACGAGCTTCGGCACGAACGAGAGCGTGAACTCCTGGATCTGGGTCATCGACTGGAAGAGTGAGATCACGAAGCCGATCACCAGTGCCGTGGCGAGGATCGGGGCCGACAGCTTGAGGGCCACCAGCATCGTCTTGAGGGCGATCTCGATGATCGCGGTGTCGGTCATGGCCGCCATGCCTCCTGGCCGCTGGCCGTAGCGAGCGTCGCATCCGCGGGATGCATCGCAAGGCGCCGGCACGGCGGCGTACCTGGTCGTACTTCGAGTGTCGGCAACGCAGCGAGGCGCCCGCGGGGCGGCGCGCAGTAGGCCGTGTGGTCGGGAGTCATGGCGCACCTAACCGGTTCCGTAGGAGGCGACGAGGGACTTGATGACCAGGGCCCACCCGTCGACCATCACGAACAGCAGCAGCTTGAACGGGAGCGACACCATCACGGGCGGCATCATCATCATGCCGAGACTCATCAACGCGCCGCTGACGACGATGTCGATCACCAGGAACGGGATGAAGATGATGAACCCGATGATGAACGCGTCCTTGAGCTCGGACAGGACGAACGCCGGGATCAGCGTGGCGGTGGAGACGTCGTCGCGGTTGTCCGGGAGCTCGCGGTCGGCGACGCTCGTCAGCAGCATCAGCTCGTCGTCACCGGTGTTGTCGAGCATGAACGACCGCAGCGGCTCCATCCCGTCGTGGAACGCCTCCGACGTCTTCTTGTCCCCGTCGAGATAGGGCTGGACGCCGTCGTCGTTGATCTGCCCCAGCACCGGCGCCATGATGAACAGGCTCAGGAACAGGGCGAGGCCGGCGAGCACCTGGTTGTTCGGCGTCTGCTGGAGGCCGAGCGCGTTGCGGGTCAGGCCCAGCACCACGAGGATCTTCGTGAAGCTCGTGCAGGTCAGCAGGATCGCTGGCAGCAGGCTGACCATCGTCAGCGCGAGGAACACCACCAGGCTGTTGCTGGGCTTGTCCGTCATCCCGGTCAGGTCGATCTGCACCGAGCCGCCACTGGCCGGACCACTGGGTCCGTCGGGGCCGACGGGCTCGCTCGACACACCCATGGGCAGGGCCGTCGGCAGGGCCAGGGCCGTGGTCGGGGCAAGGAGGACCAGGCCGATCGTCCCCACCAACAGGATGATCAGCCGACGCACGGCGGTCATGACGCGCGCCGTCGCGGGGGTGCTGGCTCCGCCGCCCCGCCAGCCCCGCCAGCCCCGCCGGTGAATGCGGCGAGCGTCTGCTTCCACGTCTGCGGGGAGAGGACCGATCCGGCCAGGGCTCCCGTCGGGGCCGTGGGGGTCGTCACCAGCGTCCTGGTCGGACCTTCCTCCGGAACAGAACCGATTCGCTTGTGGCGAGCGGGTGCGGGCTCGGCGGTCTCCTCGGGCGCGAGGTCGAGGCCGATCTCGTCGGGCTCCACCTCGGCGAGCAGGGTGACCTGCTGCTCGGTGGTGCCGATGACCAGCACCCGGGTGCCGATCGAGACCACGGCGACCCCCATGCCCCGTCCCAGCGCCTGGCGGTGCACGACCTGGATCGCCGCGCCGCTGGGCGCCTTGAACCGGCGGTTCACCGTCCGCGCGATCAGGAGCATCAGCCCGACGACGACCGCGAGCGAGCCGACCAGCCGGACGGCCAGTTCTCCAATGCTCGAGTCAGCGCCGGACATGGACTCACACCGCCGCTGCGGCGTCGACGATCTCGGTGACCCGCAGGCCGAAGTCCTCGTCCACGACGACGACCTCTCCGCGGGCGACGAGACGGCCGTTGACCAGCAGGTCGGCCGGGCTGCCGGCTGCACGGTCCAGCTCGAGGACGGCACCGGGAGTGAGGGCCAGCAGGTCGCGGACGGTCATCCGGGTGCGGCCGAGCTCGACCGTCACCTCCATGTCGACGCCGTGGAGGAGTTCCAGACCCCGCGGGGGGACGGGCGTCGTACCGAAGGCAGGCACGAAGGGTGCGTCCAGGGCCGGGGGTACGTCGGCGCGGGCGCCGGCGTCGAGGAGGGAGACGTCGTCGTCGGCCAGGGGCTCGCGGGCTCCGGCCAGGGTTACCTCCGGCACCAGCACCGCCGCGGCGATGCCGAGGCCGATGAGCGGCACGGTGCTGAATGCAGCACCGAGCTCGGTGGTGATGTCGAAGCCGTCGGCGTCGAGGTCGAGGGTGCGGGCGCTGCGGGCGCGCGCACCCAGGCGCAGTGCGGCCGCGTCGATGGCCGGCTGGATCGCGGAGGCGACATCGAGTCCCCCGAGCGGGCTGGAGGCCAGCGCGTCGACCAGTTCCTTGCCGATCAGGATGGCCACCGAGCCGGGTACTCCGCCGTCGAGCTCGGCGATCGCGCCACCGGCGAAGGCCGCGGTGACGTGCGGCGAGCCGGGCTGGACCGGGCCGAGGGTCAGTGGGGTGACGGCCGGCAGCGACTGCGCTGCGGCCTCCGCGACTGACTGGGCCAGATCGGGTTCGGTGGTCATGAGTTCTCCTCGGGCGTGGTGACGATGAGGGCGGCCAGGCGCTGGCCGCGGGCACCGGGGGTGGCGTGGGCGAAGGTGTTGCCGGCCACGGTGACGTCGAGCGGCGCCGAGGCAGGGTGCGACAGGCGGACCACCGAGCCGGGCTGCAGCGCAGCGAGGACCTCGGGGTCGAGGGTGATCGGCCGGAACCGCACGGACACCGCGACGGGCACCCGGTTGAACTGCTCGTGCAGGAGTTGCGAGGACTCGGCGCGCTGGGCGCGTTCCCGATCGGAGACCGCGCCGCTGCCCGATGCGTTCGCCAGGTGTGGCAGCAGCCCGGAGAAGGGCAGGCAGATCGACATCCGGTGCGCCCGTTCGCCGATCCGCAGGTCGAGGCTCACCACCACCATCACGTCGGCGGCACTGGCGGCCTGCGCGAACTGGGGGCTGTACTCGTTGCCGGTGACCCTCGGGTCGAGGACCACGATGCCGTCGAGGGAGTAACGCATCTCGCTGAGCAGGCGTTCGACCAGCCCGCGGATCACGCCGTCCTCGATCTCGGTCAACGGCCGGTCCGGCTGCTCGTCGGACCCCGGCCCGCCGAGCATGTGGTCGATGCACGACATGGTCGCGAACAGCGGGATCTCCAGCACGCCCGTGCCCGGCATCGGGTCAGCGGAGAAGAGGGTCAGGTACGTCGACGGGCCGAGGCTGTCGACGTACTCCGCATAGGTGCGCTGGTCGATGCCCACGAGGCTCACCGCGCAGACGGTCCGCAGCGAGCTCGTGAAGACGGTGGTCGCCTGGCGCGCGAACCCGTCGAACCCGAGCTGCAGGGTCCGCTGGTGTTCTCGCGACAGCTGGATCGGTCGCCGGAAGTCGTACGGCGTCGGTTCGGCCGTACGAGCACGGCGGCGGGGCCGCTGCGGGGCGAGAGTCACGCAGGGTCCATCGTCGTCGCGATGAGTGACCTGAGGGGTCGCCGC
>JAKFEI010000358.1:0-15855 GCA_036675765.1 Nocardioides sp.
GCCAGGAACGCCTGTCCGAGGAAGACCGACATGCCGGCGCCGGGACAACCCTGCGGGCCGTGGCTGAAGAAGTTGAAGGACCACGACTTCCCGGCGTCGCCGGACACCCACTCGCCCGGCGCGAACCGGTCGGCGTACGGGATCCGGTCGGCATCGCGGTGGTTGAAGAGGTTGGAGAGCAGCACCTGCGTGCCTGCGGGAAGGACGCGACCGTCGGGGAAGGTGACGTCGGTGGTGGCGACGCGACCGAACATCGGGGTGGTCGGCCACAAGCGCATCGATTCCTGGATGACCCCGCCGAGGTACTCCAGCCCGGCGACGGCCTTCGGGACCGTCACGTCGACGCCCTCGAGCTCCGCGTAGACCTCGCGGCGCTGCTCCGGGTGGCTGCCGATCAGGGCCAGGGCGCGCAGCAGGTTCGCGGGAAGCGTGTCGCCCATCGCGAACAGCCAGTGCACCAGCTGTCCCGGGACCGAGGTCTTCTCGTCGTGGGGCGCCTTGGCCACGAGCGACACCAGGGAGCCCTTCTCCCCCGCGTCGACGTACGACGAAATCCGCTCGACGAGCTCGTCGTAACCCTTTGCGGCCTTGCCGGGCGTGCGGTTGCCGGCCGACATCAGGGTGCCGAGCAGGGCAGTGAGTTCGGTGTCGTCAGCGGCACCGTCGCCGAACACCACGCGACGGGTGAGGCGCTGGAAGCCGGCGTTGAGGTCGTCGTACCCGATCTCGCCGGACAGCCCGGCCGCTTCCTCGCTGGCCGCCTTGACCATGCGCGCGCCGAGGGTGTGCATCGGCTTGCCGGTCTGCAGCACGCTCTCCGCGAATGCGCGCCGGTTGCGCCACAGGTCGTCGCGCGACAGCGTGAGCGCATCCGGCTGGAAGGCACTCATCCCGGCCTTCTTGGCCGGCGGGTCCGAAGCGAAGGGATCGGGCGAGCCGCCGAGCACGAACTCGATGTCGGCCGGATCGCTGAGCAGCAGCGTCTCGTCGGTCGCGACCCGGACGTAGAACGGACCCGGTCCGTACTTCCGGACCAGGCCCTGGATCAACATGAAGCCGAACAGGTCGGCGCGAGCGACGCCGGCGACCTTCGTGGGGAGCTCTCGCTTCTTGAAGAGTCCCTGGATCACGTTCGGGACACCGACCTGCGCGGTGAACCGCACGCCTTCGATGATCGACGCCCGCGGGAAGTCATTCTCCTGAGCCATGGACGTGACACTAGACGACCGAGTGTGGCTGTGGTCACACTTCGCTCATGCTCCAGTGGCACCAGAACCCGTCCCTGCTCCTCCAGTTGAAGGCCCTCGCCGGCGAGCGGAATGACCTTCGCGACAAGAACCTCTTCGAGGGGGACGAGATTCGTCCTGCGGAGGACCCGAAGGAGAAGCCGCCCGAGGAGGCGGTGCGGGCGCGTACCCCCGACGGCACCTGGAACGACCTGGGGTGCAAGCACATGGGGGCCCGGGGCACCGGCTTCGGTCGCAATGCTCCGATTGAGAAGACCTCACCGGACCTGAAGCGGTTGCTGGACCCCGACCCCCGGGTGATCAGCGAACGGCTGATGGCGCGCGACACGTTCAAGCCGGCCGGGATCATCAACGGTCTCGCGGCGGCGTGGCTGCAGTTCGAGAACCACAACTGGTTCTTCCACGGCGACGGGGTGCCGGACCGGGCCATCGAGATCCCCCTCCAGGAGGGCGACACCTTCCCCGAGAACCCGATGCGGATCCGCTCCACCATCCCGATCGACGGCGGCGACATCACGAGTGGCTGCCCGGCACCGGTGTTCGCCAACCAGGAAACGCACTGGTGGGACGGCTCGCAGATCTACGGCAGCGGCAAGGACCGCCAGGACGAGATGCGCACGTTCGTCGACGGTAAGATCAAGGTCGGTGAGGACGGACGCCTGCTCAAGAGCAGCATCCCGGGCATCGACCTCACCGGCATGAAGGAGAATTACTGGGTGGGCGTCGGCCTGCTCCACACGATGTTCTCCCGCGAGCACAACGCCGTGTGTGACGAGCTCAAGAAGGCCTACCCCTCACTGAGCGACCAGCGGCTCTTCGAGGTCGGGGTCCTCGTCGTGTCGGCCCTGATCGCCAAGATCCACACCGTCGAATGGACCCCCTGCGTCCTGCGCCACCCGGCGCTCCAGGTCGGCATGTACGCCAACTGGTACGGCGGCCTCGGCGAGGCGTTCCGCGACAAGTTCGGCCGGGTCGGCGACAGCGAGGCGCTCTCCGGGATCATCGGTTCCTCGACCGACCACCACTCGGCGCCGTTCTCGCTGACCGAGGAGTTCGTCTCCGTCTACCGGATGCACCCGCTGATCGCGGACGACTGGGACTTCTACTCCCTCGAGTCCGGCGAGTTCATCGAGCACCGCGACTTCACCGAGCTGCAGGGCATGTACACCCGTGACTTCATGGACAGCATGGAGATGGGCGACATGTGGTACTCGTTCGGTCGGGCCTCTGCCGGCGCCGTGAGCCTGAAGAACTACCCGAACGCGCTGCGCAAGCTCACCCGCGTCGATGGCCAGATCACCGACCTCGCGACCCTGGACATCGTCCGGGACCGCGAGCGGGGCATCCCGCGCTACAACGACTTCCGCGAGGTGCTGCGGATGCCGCGGCGCAAGACGTTCGACGACATCACCCCGAACAAGGCATGGGCCAAGGAGATGGCCGAGATCTACAAGGGTGACGTCAACGCTGTCGACCTGCAGATCGGCATGCAGGCCGAGAAGCCGCCGAAGGGCTTCGGTTTCTCCGACACGGCCTTCCGGATCTTCATCCTGATGGCGTCGCGTCGCCTGAAGAGCGACCGGTTCTTCACGACCGACTACCGCCCGGAGGTCTACACCCAGGTCGGCCTGGACTGGGTGAACAACACCACGATGAAGGACGTCATGCTGCGTCACTACCCGGAGCTGGAGCCGGTGATCGGTGACGCCGAGCGGGTCTTCGCGCCGTGGCACGCGGTCGGCGAGCAGGAGCCGGCGAAGAAGAATCCGGTTGGCCGCCTCGCCGACACCGTGAAGGGTTACATCCCGCTGGGGTGAGCGGCCTAGTGTGGAGACATGGCGCTGAGCGTCTTTGATCTCTACTCGGTCGGCATCGGCCCGTCCTCGTCGCACACTGTCGGCCCCATGCGGGCCGCGAAGCAGTTCGCGGACGGGCTCGTCGCCGACGGCTTGGTCGCGTCCGTGGGCCGGGTGCGGGCTGAGCTCTACGGCTCGCTCGGAGCGACCGGGCACGGGCACGGGTCGGAGAAGGCGGTGATCCTCGGCCTTCAGGGGGCCGAGCCGGCGACCGTCGACATCGCGACGTACGACGACCGCGCGGCCGCCGTACGGGCTGCGAAGAGGTTGTCCCTGGCCGGCCAGCACGAGGTCGACTTCGGCGAGGACGACCTCGTCATGCACCGGCGCCGGTCGCTGCCCGGGCACCCCAACGGCATGCTCTTCACGGCGTACGACGCCAGCGGGGCCGTGCTCCGCGAGCGGATCTACTACTCGGTCGGTGGTGGGTTCGTGGTCGACGAGAACGCGATCGGCGCAGATCGCGTGGTGGCCGACGAGACGCCGGTCCGCTTCCCGTTCAACAACGCGGGCGAGCTGCTGGCGGCCTGTGCGGAGAACGGGCTGAGCGTCAGCGACGTGATGCTGGCCAACGAGCTGTCGTGGCGCACCGAGGACGAGGTGCGGGCCGGGTTGCTCGAGATCTGGGAGGCGATGGCCGCGTGCGTGCGCGCAGGTTGCGCCAGCGAGGGCGTGCTCCCCGGCGGACTCAAGGTGCCCCGGCGGGCCCCTGCCCTGCTCGCTCGCCTCACCGAGTCGCCCGACGACCACGACCCGCTGCGCGCGATGGACTGGGTGAACCTCTTCGCCCTGGCGGTCAACGAGGAGAACGCGGCAGGCGGCCGGATGGTGACCGCTCCGACCAACGGCGCGGCCGGGATCATCCCGGCGGTCCTGCACTACTACGTCCGATTCGTCCCCGGCGCCACCGAGGACGGGATCGTGCGGTTCCTGCTGACGGCCGGTGCGATCGGTGCCCTGTTCAAGCAGAATGCCTCGATCTCCGGCGCCGAGGTCGGCTGCCAGGGTGAAGTGGGGTCGGCCTGCTCGATGGCCGCGGGGGCCTTCTGCGAGGTGATCGGAGGCACCCCCCAGCAGGTGGAGAACGCCGCCGAGATCGGGATCGAGCACAACCTCGGCCTGACCTGCGACCCGGTCGGCGGGCTCGTCCAGATTCCCTGCATCGAACGCAACGCGATCGCCTCCGTGAAGGCCATCAACGCTGCCCGACTGGCGTTGGTCGGCACCGGGCTGCACACCGTGAGCCTCGACCGCGCGATCAAGACGATGCGCGACACCGGCCGGGACATGCACACCAAGTACAAGGAGACCTCGCGCGGCGGCCTCGCCGTGAACGTCATCGAGTGTTGAGGGCGTGACCAGGGTGGAACAGGTGGAAGAAGTGACGGGTCACCTCGCTGCCGAGGTGTTCGACGACAAGCTCGCGGACTGGCGAGCCTGGGCCGACGCACCG
This sequence comes from Nocardioides sp., assembly GCA_036675765.1. Lineage (GTDB taxonomy): Bacteria > Actinomycetota > Actinomycetes > Propionibacteriales > Nocardioidaceae > Nocardioides. Next base: position 4,557 of record JAKFEI010000358.1, read on the forward strand.
TGGGGACGGATCCGCTTCGCCGTCGTCGAGGAGACCTTGCGACGCCAGGTCGCTGAGCTCGGGGGTGGCCCCCTCCGTGTCCTGGACGTCGGCGGCGGAGACGGGCGGGACGCCGTACCGCTGGCCAGGGCCGGGCACCACGTCACGATCCTCGATCCCGCGCCCCTGTGGTTGGCGGAAGCCCGGCGGCGCGCTGCAGCGGCAGGTGTCGCTGACCGGATCACGACCGTCACCGGCTCACTCGACGACCTGGACGAGGTGGACGGGGTGGACGGCCTCGCGAGCGACTTCGACCTCGTGCTCTGCCACTTCGTCCTGCACTACCGCTCCCCCGGGCCGGCTGATCCGGGCCGCCTCGCTGCCCGGGTGCGACCCGGTGGCCGGGTGTCGGTGATGGCACCCAACCCGGAGGGGCGGGTCGTCATGGCGCTGACACGTCAGGGCCCGGCCGCCGCCCTGGCCGAGCTCGAAGCCGGCACGATGTCGTCGCAGACCTTCGACCACGAGGCCCGCAAGATTCCCGCCGACGACATGGTGGCGGACCTGGCCGCTGCCGGGCTCACCCTCGTGCACCGCTACGGCGCCCGGATCGCGAACGACTTCCTGGCTGACGACCGCCTGAAGCAGGACGAGGCGTACTTCGCCGACCTGGCCCGGCTCGAGGTGGCACTGTGCGACCGCGAGCCGTTCCTGCGGATGGGCGGCATGTGGCAACTGGTGGCGGAGAAACCCTGACCGGTCCGTTCCACGGACAGGACATCCGTGATTTGTGATCCAGGTCATGCCACGCTGTGCCCATGAGCGGCCTGGCACTGGTGATCCTTCTCGCGTCCGTCCTTGCAGTCATCGCGTTCATCGCCGTGCTCTTCGGCGTGGTCTTCTTCGCCGGCAAGTCCGGGCGAAAGGCCCAGCAGCGCCACTGACGGCTCGCGGCTACGGCTGGAGCAGCACCTTCACCGCGCGGCGCTCGTCCATGGCCCGGTAGCCGTCGGGTGACTGGTCGAGGGGCAGGGTCAGGTCGAACACCTGGCCCGGGTCGATCTTCCGCTCGACCACGAGGTCCAGCAGGTGCGGGAGGTACTGGCGGACCGGCGCGATGCCGCCGCGCAGGCCGACGTTCTTGGCGAACAGGGTGCCGACTGGCAGGTCGACGCCGTGGGGGACGCCGACGAAGCCGACGCCGCCGCCGGGGCGGGTGACGTTGATGGCGGTGGTCATCGCGTCGTTGGTGCCGACGCACTCGAGCGCGGCGTCGACGCCGATGCCGCCGGAGATCTCCATGACCTCGGCGACGCCCTCCTTGCCGCGCGCCGCGACGACGTGGGTGGCACCGAAGGCGCGGGCGATCGCCTGCCGCGGTTCGTGGCGCGACATCGCGATGATCTTCTCCGCACCGAGCACGGACGCCGCGAGCACGCCGCACAGGCCGACCGCGCCGTCACCGACGACCACGACCGTGTCGCCGGCCTTGACACCCGCGGCGACGGCGGCGTGCCACCCGGTCGGCATCACGTCACTGAGCGCGAGGATGGAGGCGACCAGGTCGTCGTCCGGCACTCCGTTGGTGGAGACCAGGCTGCCGTCGGCCTGGACCACGCGGGCGTACTCGGCCTGTCCGCTCGAGGTCATGCCGAGGTTCACGCAGGCGGACTGGGCGCCGGCGAGGCAGTGGGCGCAGGTGTTGTCGCAGTGGCAGAACGGGACGACGACGAAGTCTCCGGCCTTGAAGGAAGCGACGTCGCTGCCGACCTCCTCGACGACCCCGATGCACTCGTGCCCGATCGTGGAGCCCGGACGGATGGGGTTCTCGCCGCGGTACGGCCACAGGTCCGAGCCGCAGATGCAGCCGGCCGTGACCTTGATGATGGCGTCGGTGGGCTTCTTGATCACGGGGTCCGGAACCTCTTCGACCCGAATGTCCCCGGCACCGTGAATCGTCGTCGCGCGCATGGCGTGATCCTGTCACGCCAGCAGAACCCGCGGGGCGTGACGGTGCGTCGCGGGTACCGGTTATCTCATATATGAGTTACCGTCGTTGGCATGACTTCCGAGGACTCCGGCGACGACTACAAGGGTCGCATCGGCAACCTGATCCGTGACGCGCGCAAGCACCGCGGCCTGACCCAGGCCCAGCTCGCCGATCGACTCGGGACCAGCCAGAGTGCGATCAACCGCATCGAGAAGGGCCATCAGAACCTGTCCCTCGAGATGCTGGCGCGGATCGGCAGCGCGGTCGATTCAGAGATCGTCGCGGTGGGCGCCGGTCCCACGCACCTGCGGGTGAAGGGACCGACGACACTCGTCGGCAGCATCGATGTGAAGACCTCGAAGAACGCCGGTGTCGCGCTGCTGTGCGCCTCCCTGCTCAACCGCGGTCGGACCACCCTGCGCAAGGTCGCCCGCATCGAGGAGGTCAACCGCCTGCTCGAGGTGCTCGACAGCCTCGGCGTCCAGACCCGCTGGATCAACGCGGAGAACGACCTCGAGATCATTCCGCCCAAGGACCTGGACCTCACCAAGATCGACGAGGAAGCCGCCCGCCGGACCCGTTCGGTGATCATGTTCCTCGGTCCGCTGATGCACCGTTCCGAGGACTTCGACCTGCCCTACGCCGGCGGCTGCAACCTCGGCACCCGCACGGTCGAGCCGCACATGTCGGCGCTGCGTCCCTTCGGCCTCGAGGTCAAGGCGACCGACGGCTGGTACCACGCACAGATCAACCGCGCGATCATCCCGACCCGGCCGATCGTGCTCACCGAGCGCGGCGACACGGTCACCGAGAACGCCCTGATGGCCGCTGCGCTCCACCCCGGCACCACGGTCATCCGCAACGCGTCCTCGAACTACATGGTCCAGGACCTCTGCTTCTTCCTGCAGGCCCTCGGTGTCCAGGTCGACGGCATCGGTACGACGACCCTGACCGTGACGGGTTGCGAGTCCATCGACGTCGACGTCGACTACTCCCCCAGCGAGGACCCGATCGAGGCGATGTCGCTGCTCGCCGCGGCGATCGTGACCCGTTCGGAGATCACCATCGAACGCGCGCCGATCGAGTTCCTGGAGATCGAGCTGGCCGTGCTCGAGGAGATGGGCTTCCGCTACACGTTGACCGAGGAGTACCTCGCGGCCAACGGCCGGACCCGGCTGGTGGACATCACCACCCATCCCTCGGACCTGGTCGCTCCCCGCGACAAGATCCACCCGATGCCGTTCCCGGGCCTGAACATCGACAACCTGCCGTTCTTCGCGGTGATCGGTGCCGTGGCCGAGGGCCAGACCTACCTGCACGACTGGGTCTACGACAACCGCGCCATCTACCTCACCGAGCTCAACAAGCTCGGCGGCCGGGTGACCCTCCTGGACCCGCACCGCGTCCAGATCGAGGGGCCGACCTCGTGGACCGGCGCTGAACTGATCTGCCCGCCGGCCTTGCGACCCGCGGTCGTCGTACTGCTGGCCATGCTCGCCAGCAAGGGCACGTCGGTCCTGCGCGGCACCTACGTCATCCACCGTGGCTATGAGGACCTTGCCGAGCGGCTGAGTTCGCTCGGCGCCGACATCGAAACGTTCCGGGACATCTGACCGGCGGCCGGCGATGTACCTCCAGCCCGGCAAGGTCCTGGCCTTCGCGCACCGCGGCGGGGCCTACCACCCCGAGATCGAGGGCCTCGAGAACACGATGGCGGCCTTCCGGCACGCCGCTGCCCTCGGCTACGCCTACCTCGAGACCGACGTCCACCTGACCGCGGACGGCGTGCTGCTCGCCTTCCACGACGACGTGCTGGACCGAGTCACCGACCAGAAGGGCGCCGTCTGCGACCTCACCCTCGCCGAGGTACGCAAGGCCAGGATCGGGGACCGCGAAGAGGTGCCGACCCTGGTCGACCTCCTCGACGCCTTCCCGACGGCCCGGTTCAACATCGACATCAAGTCCGAGGACGCGGTGGCGCCGCTGGCCGCGCTGATCCGTGAGCGCGACCTGTGGGACCGGGTGCTGGTGGGATCGTTCTCCCGCCGCCGGATCACCCGGTTCCGCGCGCTGACCGACGGCCGGGTGCCGACGGCCGCCCACCCCTGGCAGATCGTCGCCTTCCGCCTCTCCCCCAGCGCTCGGATCGCCCGCCGCCTGGCAGGCGACGCCTTCGCTGCCTTCCAGGTCCCGCACCGGCGGGGGCGGCTGACAGTGGTCACCCCGGGATTCGTGCGCCGGGCCCACGCCGCAGGCCATCAGGTGCACGTGTGGACCATCGACGACCGCGACGAAATGATCGAACTCCTCGACCGTGGAGTCGACGGGCTCTTCACGGACCGCACCGACGTGCTCAAGGATGTCCTGCAGGGGCGCGGCCAATGGCTGTCCGTGCCCGACTGAACGTCCGGGGAGGGACAACCACATGAAGCCGACCGACGGGCCTGCGGGCATCGCCGATCTCGCGCCACTGCACCGGGCGAAGGAGCAACGCGCCTGGTTCTTCTACGACTGGGCCAACTCGGCGTTCGCGACCACGATCGCCGGAGTCCTGTTCGCGCCGTACCTCATCTCGATCGCAGAGAAGGCCGCGTGTGGCTTCGTCAGCGAGGACGACCACAAGTGTCGCCAGAGTCTCGAACTGCTGGGACTGTCGATCTCGCCAGGGTCGTTGCCGTCGTACGTCATCACTCTCTCCACGGTGCTCGGTGCGCTGCTGTACCCGTTGATCGGCGCCCTCGCCGACCGCACCGCCCGCAAGCCCACGATGCTCGCCGGGTTCGCGTGGACGGGTGCGGCCGCAGCCGGCCTGCTGTTCTTCCTGGTGGACGACAACTGGTTGTACGGCAGCATCGTCTTCATCGTGGCCAACCTGGCCTTCGGTGCCTCGACGGTCATCAACGACGCGATCTTGCCGATCATCTCCGAGGAATGGGAGCGGGATCGGGTCTCCTCGATCGGGTGGGCCTACGGGTACGCCGGCGGCGGACTGCTCCTCGCAGTGAACTTCGGCGTGGTGACCTTCCACGACTCCCTGGGGTTGAGCACGGCGACCGCGGTCCGACTCTGCATGCTCTCCGGAGCCATCTGGTGGGCCGCGTGGACGGTCATTCCGTGGCGCGGCATCAAGCACCACCCGCCAGCCGCCGTCGAGCATGTCGAGGGCGGCATCATCGCGCGCTCGTTCGGCCAGCTGTTCGCGACGCTGAAGGACCTGCGCAACTACCCCGTCGCCCTGACCTTCCTGGTCGCCTACCTGTTCTTCAACGACGGCATCCAGACCGTCATCGGGTCGGCGGCGATCTTCGGCGAGAAGGAGCTCGGTTTCGCGACCGGCACCGTGCTCGGCACCTACCTGCTCGTCCAGTTCGTTGCCGTCTTCGGCGCGGTCGGGTTCGGTCGGCTGGCACGCCGCCACGGTGCCAAGAAGGTCATCCTCTGGGGCCTGGGCATCTGGATGGCCATCGTCACGGCCGCGATCTTCATCCCGGACAAGACGCTGTGGCCCTTCCTGCTGCTGGCCGTCGCGATCGGGCTCGTCCTCGGTGGCACCCAGGCCCTCGCCCGGTCCTACTTCTCCCTGTTCATCCCCAAGGGCAAGGAAGCGGAGTACTTCAGCCTGTACCACGCCATGGACCGGGGCACGTCCTGGTTCGGAACCCTCACCTTCGGGCTCGTCTACCAGTTCTCCGGGTCCTATCGGCCGGCCATCTTCGCGCTCATCGCGTTCTTCGTGATCGGGGCGCTGCTGCTCCTCCGGGTGGACACGGAGCGGGGCATCCGAGAGGCTGGCAACACCCCACCGCCCGTGATCTGAGTTCCAGGGCGCGGGTCTGGGCCGGCAGCGCAGCGAGAGGCGCCGCCCGGCGAGCTTGCTCGCCCGATGGGTGCCGAAGACGCGATCGGCCAAATCCAGCGCGGGAACCTTTTACCGGCGGGTAGCGTTGACAGATCAGAGACGAAACACGGGAGGTGGAGTTCTCATGGCTGAGCGGACATTGCGGGGCGCCCGACTGGGGGGCCAGTCGTTCGAGGACGAGCGCGGAATCGAGTTCGCGGCTCGCCAGCAGGTGGGCTATCGCTGCACCCAGGGACACGAGTTCGAGATCACCATGTCGATCGAGGCCGACGTGCCCGCGGTGTGGGAGTGCCCACGCTGTGGAGCCGAGGGCGAGAGCACCTCGGGCATCGAGCGCGAGGTGAAGGTCGAGAAGCCCCAGCGCACCCACTGGGACATGCTGCTGGAGCGGCGGTCGGAGAAGGAGCTCGAAGAGATCCTCACCGAGCGCCTGGAGTTGCTGCGCGGCGGCGAGATCGGTCCGGCGCACCTGCACCGGGCCAACGCCCGCAAGCGGAAGGCCGCCACGAAGTCGTGACGGCCTGACCCCTACTCCTCGGGATCAACGACCTCGCCCCGGACCACGTCGCCTCGCGACGGTGTTCCGGGGCTTGTTCGTATCGTGATCCGGTTGACGGCGTACGACGTCAACAACCCGCGGAACAGCGGGCGGGTGATCGGCAGGATCAACAGGATGCCGAGGATGTCGGTGACGAATCCCGGGCTCAGCATGAACGCGCCGCCCAGGACCACCAGGACGCCGTCAGCGAGCTCGCGGGCGGGCATCTGGCCCGTCTGGAGCCGCGCCTGGAGCGCCTGCCAGGCTCGTCGGCCCTCCCGCTTGATCAGCCAGGCCCCGATGATGCTGTCGAGCACCAGCAGCAGGATCGTCCACCACGGGCCGATCGCCTGGCCGACCTGGATGAGCACGAAGATCTCCAGGATGGGCATGACGACGAACGCCAGGAACAGCACCAACGCTGCCCGGCGTCCGCCTCGCCTCACCATGGAGACCTCATCCGCACCTCATCGACGCATCCGCGCCCTGATCTTGTGCCAACGCTCGCGCAGGCCCCAGGCAGTGATCCGCTTGAGCGATTCGATGGCGACCTGGCCGCTCATCTTCGACTCGCCGCGGACCCGCTCGACGAACTCGATCGGGACCTCGCGCACGGTCATCCCGCCGCGCAGGGTGCGGGTGACCATGTCGGTCTGGAAGACGTAGCCGGTCGACTTGACCTCCTGGAGACGGATCTTCTCCAGGGTGGCGCGCCGGAACAGGCGGTAGCCGGCCGTCGCGTCGCGGACCGAGATGCCGAGCAGGATCCGGACGTAGAGGTTCCCGCCGCGCGACAGCGCCTCGCGCTGCCAGGGCCAGTTGACGACCGACCCGCCGGGAATCCAGCGCGAGCCGATGACCAGGTCGGCGTCGGCCAGGCCGTTCAGCAGGCGGTGCAGCTGTTCGGGCTGGTGGGACCCATCGGCGTCCATCTCGCCGATGACGTCGTACCCCTGGGTGATGGCCCAGTCGAAGCCGGCGAGATAGGCCGCCCCGAGGCCGCCCTTGGCAGTGCGGTGAAGGACGTGGATCTGCGGGTCCTCTGCCGACAACTCGTCGGCGATGCGACCCGTGCCATCGGGGGATCCGTCGTCGACGACGAGTACGTCGAGAGCCGGCTGGGCGAGACGGAGCCGGCCGACGATCCAGGCGATGTTCTCTGCCTCGTTGAACGTCGGAACGACCATGACGGTGCGGCCCAGGTCTGGGATGTGATCAGGCAACGGTTTCCTCCTCCGTGAACCCGGCCGACTCTTGCCTACGACGGTACGCGAAGGCGCCACACACGAGAGCAACAAGGGTCATCCCGGTGAACAACCGGGACGGCCACGCCCCCCAGCGCATCGCGGGGGTCAGGTCGGTGCTCAGGCCGACCTCCTCGACCAGGACCGTCGTGGTGCGCGGTTCGGCGGAGGCGACCACCGCGCCGTCGGGAGCAATCACGCCGCTGCGCCCGTTCGTCGACGCAACTGCCAGCCAGCGTCCCGCCTCGATCGCCCGCAACCGGGTGATCGCGAACTGCTGCTCGATCTGGTTGGTGAAGATGAAGCTGGCGTTGCTCGTCTGGACCGTCAGCAGTTCGGCGCCGTCGCGAACCTGGGCGGGCATCACGTCGTCGTACGCGACGTCGAAGCAGATCGCGTCGGCAAGGTCGACGCCAGCGACGCGGAGCGGGGTCTGCCGGGTGCCGCTCTTCATGTCGCGCGAGATCAGGGCGAGCTGGCCGAACTGCGGATCCCAGTAGCGGCGGAACGGGATGTACTCGCCGTACGGGACCGGGTGCTGCTTGGTGTACCGGTCACCCGGGCCGCTGACCGGGTCCCACACGATGCCCTGGTTGAGGATGTGCTCCTCGCCGTCGTCGACGATGCCGCCGACGATGACCGGCACCCCGATGGTCGTCACGGCGTCATGGATCCCGCGATTGACCGGGGCGTCGAGGAAGGGGTCCACCGCAGTCGAGTTCTCGGGCCACAGGACGAAGTCGGGCGCCGGCCGGGTGCCCGCCGCGACGTCGGCAGCCAGTTGCAGGGTCGCGTCCACGTGGTTCTCGGTGACGCCGCGCGGGTCGAAGAGGATGTCGTCGCCCCGACCGGGGACATCGCCCTGCACCACGGCCACCGTCGTGGTGCCGGTCTGCTGGACGTCGTACGACAGGACGGCAGGGGTGACCAGAAGGGCGAGGACGCCCACCACGGCCACGCCGCGCATCCGCCGCTCCCCTGCCCCGGACTCGACGAGATGGGCCAGCAGGAAGCCGGTGAGGGCCAGCAGGAAGGTCAGCCCGGTCATCCCGACGTAGGCGACCGCCGGCGCTGCCGGGGTGTCGACGGCAGCGAACGCCAACCGCCCCCAGGGCAGGCCGCTGAACGGCCAGCCGCCGCGGAAGGTCTCCATCGTCGTCCACGCGGCCGCCAGCCACACCGGCGCAAAGGGAAGGCGGCGCAGTACGGGCACGGCCAGGCCGAGCAGGCCGTAGAAGAGCGCCTCGAAGGCCGAGAGCACCACCCATGCGTCCGGCCCGACCGACGTACGCATCCACGCGAGGTGGGTGAACATGAAGCCGGCGCCGAAGAGCACGCCCAGGACACCGGAACGGCGCACGGTGAGATCGCGCATCACGAGGATGAAACCAGCCACGGCGAAGGGCAGCAGCCAGGCGAGCGCGAGCGGTTCGAACGACGCGGCCAGCAGGACCCCGCCGAACACCGCGAAGAAGGAGCGCTGCAGCACGCCGCGAGCCTAGTCGGCAGGTGGCCGCAGCCCTGATCGGGCTGTTGGGCACATCAGGCACGGAAGGGGCCGGGAGTCCTTCGGGCCATCGCGACTTCCGACTGGCGGTCGGCGCACGCGACGTTGTCTAGGGAGACCCGGACCCTTCCGGTTCGCTCTCGAGGAGCGAACCGACCTCCGCGAACCAATGTCGGGTGGAGTTGGTGCTACTCCCCCGACGACCGGCCACTCGGACGTCGGTCCGCCTGCCACGACCTGCACGAGCGAACGAATCCGTACTCTGGTCAGCCACGCCTTGCCTGTCAACCGCCCGCTGACCTGCACTGATACGTGTTCTCGCAGGTCAGCGCGGGATCAACTGCCCGGAAAAATCTCCAAAAAACATCGGAGTGTCCGGCGTGTCGCGGACGGCACGCCGAGGGTGGTGTCCGGCAGCGAGGCTCAGCCGGAAACCGGGCGGTTCTCGTAGTAGGTCGAGAGCACGATCGTCGTGTGCGTCGAAACGTTCGCAACCGTGCGGATCCGGCCCAGCAGGCCCTCCATCTGGGCGGGCGACGTGGTGCGCACCTTGAGGATGTAGGACTCCTCGCCGGCGACCGACCAGCAGGACTCGATCTCCGGCATGCCCACCAGGCGCTCGGGGCAGTCGTCGGGCTGGGACGGGTCGATCGGGCGGATGGCGATGAACGCCGTCAGCGGGAGTCCGATCTCGGCGTAGTTGACCGTCGCTCCGTAGCCGAGGATGAGGCCGCGCTGTTCGAGGCGCTTGACGCGCTGGTGCACGGCCGAGGTGGAGAGGCCCGTCGTTCGCCCGAGATCGGTGTAGGACATCCGCCCGTCCTTGGCCAGGAGCTCCAGGATCTGCCGATCGATGACCTCGACCGCTGGATTGATGCTCTGGCTCACAGGGTCAGACTAGGGCAGGCGGGCCCCGGTCCCGGTCACATCTCGTCCCCGGGGCCCTAGGCTGGCCCACGATGACCGAGCGACTGATGCTTCTCGACACCGCCAGCATGTACTTCCGCGCCTACTTCGGGTCGCCCGAGATCCTGGCGCCCGACGGTACGAACGTGAATGCCGTGCGAGGCCTGCTGGGCTACATCTCGAGCCTCGTGGAGCAGTACGAGCCCACGCATCTCGTCTGTTGCTGGGACGACGACTGGCGCCCGCAGTGGCGCGTCGACCTGATCCCCACCTACAAGGCGCACCGCGTCGTCACCGAGGTCGCGGACGCCCCTGACGTCGAAGAGGTGCCCGACCCGCTCGAGCTGCAGGTCCCGGTCATCCGGGAGGTGCTCGCGGCGTTCGGCATCGCGGTCATCGGCGCCGCAGGCTACGAGGCCGACGACGTGATCGGCACGCTGGCCACCGGCGCGGGCATGCCCGTCGACGCGGTGACCGGCGACCGCGACCTGTTCCAGTTGGTCGACGACGCCGCCGGGGTCCGGGTCCTCTACATCGGCAAGGGCGTCGGACGGCACGAGCGCGTCGACGAGGCCTGGGTCCTCGAGAAGTACGGCGTCCGCGCCGACCAGTACGCCGACTTCGCCACGCTGCGCGGCGACGCCTCCGACGGCCTGCCCGGGGTGAAGGGTGTCGGCGACAAGACGGCCGCCTCCCTGCTCCAGAAGTACGGCGACGTCGCCGGCGTCCGCGCGGCGGTCGAGGACCCGGGCAGCGACCTGGGCCCCGGTCCGCGGCTGAAGATCCGCGAGGCGTCGTCGTACCTCGACGTGGCCCCGAAGGTGGTCGCGGTCGCTCGCGACATCGACCTCCCCCGCGGCGACGCCCTTGCCCTGCCCCGTACGCCTGTCGATCCCGACAAGCTGGCGGAGCTCGCGGAGCGGTGGTCACTGGCCTCGCCGGTCGCCCGACTCACAACTGTTCTTTCCGGGACCGTTTCGTAACACCGATTTCATTCCATTTGGTAGTAGTTGGAAATCAGCCCTTCCTAGGTTCATCGCCACCGGGGCCCGACGCCGTGCCCCCTGGCTCCGAGCCTGCAGCCCGAGACTGCAGGCCGATGACCGAGAGGGTTCACCCACGTGTTGCATTCCCGCACCCGCCTTGCGACAGGCACCGTCCTCGCGCTCACCGCAGCGCTCAGCCTGAGCGCCTGTGGTGGTACCAAGTCCGGAGAGAAGAGCGCAGTCGAGAGCTGCGTCGACACCTCCGGTGACTCCATCGAACTCGGGTTCCT
>JAKFEI010000401.1:0-2331 GCA_036675765.1 Nocardioides sp.
CCCCTCGCCGACGGGGCACGGATCGTCGTCGACGCTGCCAAGGACCAGCTCTACGTCACCGGTTTCGTGCAGAACGGCAACCTGTTCGAGGTCGTCAACCTGGTCGATCCGGCGCCGTACGACGAGGAGCGGGCCGTGCGCGGTGTCGAAGCCACGCTCGGGGCACTCTCCGCGCACGCCGACGAGTCCGGTGCGGGTTCCCCCAGCCCGGCGAGCTAGGACTTCTGGATCCGCCGGTTGACGCTCTCGGAGTAGGCGCCCGGCCGGAACAGCAGGATCGGGTCGTCGGAGAGCCCGATGCCGTCGATGACGCGCGTGGGATCGAAGACCGTCACCTTGCCGTCGCCCTCGGGGTCGGGCGTGGTGGAGGTGACCTCGATCGTGCCGGCGTCGAACGTCTCGACGCCGCGCCACACGGACATCGGGTCGTGCGGGTCGTCGCCGTCGGATGCGATGGTGACCTCCAGCGTGAACCGCACCGGCCCGGCCGCGAGCCGGGCCTCCATCTCGTCGAAGAGCCGGTCATCGCCACCGAAGGTGCCTTCGGGCCGACCGGCCTCCTGGTCCAGCGGCCTCAGGACGTAACGCACCCAGCGCTCGATGCCGGTGGACGACGTCCAGAGGTACGCGTGGATCGGGAAGAACGTCGCCGCAGCAAAGCTCCTCGGTGGCACGAGGGCCCCGGCCTTGGCGTTGACCGCGAGCGCGGGCAGGGCGTTGGGATGGCGCAGCAGGAACCCCGGCAGGGCCGACGGCTTCCGGGCCGCCTCGACCATCCGGACGAAGGCGTCGGGCGTGCGCACCGGGAAGCGCGGCGCGGTCTGCCCGAGCAGGTCGGTCGCGCCGTCGGAGTGCCGGAACGACACCGCCATGCCTCGGACGTCGGGTGCCTTGTCGGGCGACTCCGGATCGCCCCCACCGTTGGACCACCGGACCAGCACAGGCACCGGATCGCCCTGGAGGTGCGCGGCCCGGCCGTGTTCCGTGGCAGCGGGGGTGGCGGTGAAGGTGCCCGTGTAGAAACGGCCCTTGGCATGGAGTGACCGCGATCCGCCGTGCGCCCCGAAGGCCGCCTGGATCCGGTCGATCGCCTCAGCGGGAGTCACCATGAGGGGACGCTACTACCTACGGCAGGATCGCTTGAAGGAGTCGTTCTGCCTTCCATCGCGTCTCGTCGTACTCGTCCTCGACCTCGCTGGCGACGGTGATCCCGCCACCCGTACCGAGGACGTACTCGTCGCCAGCCGTCACCAGCGTCCGGATGATGACGCCGAGGTCGGCGCGACCGTCTCCGGAGATCCAGCCGAACGCGCCGCTGTAGGCACCACGCGGGGTCGCCTCGACCTCCTCGATGATCTCCATCGTGCGGAGCTTCGGCGCGCCCGTCATCGAGCCGGCAGGGAACAGCGATCGCAGCGCACCCACCGTCGTGACGTCGTCGCGCAGGTGGCCGCGGACGGTCGACACGAGCTGGTGCACCGAGGAGTACGACTCGACCTCCATCAGCGTCGGCACCTCCACCGACCCGACGTCACACACCATCGCCAGGTCGTTGCGGAGGAGGTCGACGATCATCAGGTTCTCGGAACGGAACTTCGGGTCGCTGGCGAGGTGCTCGCGCGCCGCCGCGTCCTCGTCGGGCGTGCTGCCGCGCGCGGTGGTCCCCTTGATCGGCTTGGTCTCGAGGGTTCTGTCCTCGGTCACCAGCGCGTAGCGCTCCGGCGAGGAGCTCAACAGCCACGCCTCCGCACCCGGGACGTCGTGTTGGAGATACCCCGCGTACGGCGCCGGGTTGAGCGTGCGCAGCCGGAGATACGCACCCGCGGGGCCGAGGGTGCTCGACGTGCGGGTGCGGTAGGTCAGGTTGACCTCGTAGGAGTTGCCTGCGTGCAGGTGCTCCTGGACGGCTGCGAAGGCGGTGGCGTAGGCGGTGGGGGTGTCGGTGGTTTCGAGGCTCGTCGCTGGCGCTCCTCGCACCTCAACCAGCGGCGCAGACCCGGTGGTTGAGGTGCGAGCGCCAGCGAGCCTCGAAACCACCAGCACGTGGTCGTACTCCCGGATGTGCGAGGGCCGCAGCCACACCGCATCGGGCAGGTCCGGGTCGGGCAGCGCCGGCATGTCCGGTCGTGCCGCGTAGCCGAAGTACCCGAACCACTGGTCGGTCGGCCTGCCGGCCGCCAGTTCCGCCTCGAGTACGACGAAAGGGTCATCCCCCACGACCTCGGACCGTCCACCGACGTGCCGGGTGACCTCGCGCCGAGCAGCCGAGTAGCTCAGGGACACGTCGTCGTCCTCGAGCCAGCCGATCAGCGACTTGCGGCGCGACCAGTC
>JAKFEI010000024.1:0-2322 GCA_036675765.1 Nocardioides sp.
GTCAACAGGTAGGACAGGAAGGCGGTCTGGGGACCTCGACCGTCCTGGAGGAGTCGCCAGACGTTGGTGAAGGCCTCGGAGACCAGGTCGTCGGCGCGGTCCGGACCAGCCAGACGTCGGGCCACGCCGGTCGCGACCGTCCGATGACGGGCGAACAGCTCGGCGTACGCGGACTGGTCACCACCACGGGCGCGTTCGACCAGAGCGTTGTCGCTCGGCGACGGTTCCGTCGTCGTACCGACAAGCGTGGATGGATGCGCGTCGCGCATGCCCGACCCCCCGATCGATTCGTGTCACCGTCCCTCGTCGGCGACTCGCCCGTTCATTGTGGGCAGACGAAGGCGCGCAATCCAACTTTCGAAAAAGGTCGCAGAACCCCGTAAGACATCAGTGACAACCGCATCATGCAGTGGGGATCTTCCTGTCCCTGCACCGCGATGCGCATGCGCCCGTGAGCCAGGTCACGCCCGGGCTGCGTAAGCAACCAGTCGCTTCTGCATCTGTCCCTGTGAAGCGCCGTGGAATCGGCGGTGGCTCGGGACAGGAACGACGGACAATGGCAGAACGAGGCTCGGGACGTGTCGTGGCGCTGGTGCCTGCACACAACGAGGCCGACCGGATCGGCGCGACGCTGGCGTCCCTGCGGGCGCAGGGCTGCGCTCCCTCCCGCGTGGTGGTCGTGGCCGACAACTGCACCGATGACACCGTCGCGGTTGCGCGCTCGGCTGGGGCGGAGGTCTTCGAGACCGTCGCCAACACCGACAAGAAGGCTGGCGCCCTCAACCAGGCACTGGCCCGCCTCCTGCCCTCGCTCGAGGATGCCGACCACGTGCTCGTGGCGGACGCAGACTCCACGCTGGTGCCGTCGTTCCTCGAGGTGGCCGTCCGCACGCTGCGCGACGACCCGTCCGTCGGTGCCGTCGGAGGGGTGTTCCTGGGCGAGCCGGGCGGGGGACTGCTCGGCGCACTGCAGCGCAACGAGTACCACCGCTACCAGCGCCAGATCGCGCGGCGTCGCGATGATGCGATGGTCCTGACCGGGACGGCCACGGTCCACCGCGTCGACGTACTTCGGCGACTCGTGCGCGATCGCGGAACGGTCTACGACTCCGAGGCCATCACGGAGGACAACGAGATCACCCTCGCCATCAAGCACCTCGGCCTGCGCTGCGTCTCACCGCGTGAATGCCTTGTCCAGACCGAGGTGATGGCGACCTGGCGCGACCTGTGGCACCAACGGTTGCGATGGCAGCGCGGGGCCATCGAGAACCTTCGTGCCTACGGCATGACGCGGGTGACGCTGCCGTACTTCGGCCAACAGGTCGGGATGGCGATCGGGCTGGTCGCCATGTGGCTCTACGTCATCTTCACGATGCATCTCGCCCTGACCGACCAGCTCGGCTTCCACAGCTGGTGGCTGGCGATCGGGGTCCTGTTCGTCCTCGAGCGTGTCGTCACCGTGTGGCACGCCGGCGCGCGGCCACGGCTCCTCGCCGCGGCGTTCCTCCCCGAATGGTTCTTCGACCTCGTCCTCCAGGCCGTGCTGATCCGCTCGGCGTACGTCGTCCTGGCCGGGCGACACGCCGAGTGGCACCACGGCGCCTCTTGAACCCATCCACCGTTTCGAACGAAGGAATCTCCATGTACAACGCACCACCTGTTGCCTCCCTTGTTCCCGCCGTCGGCGGGCTCGTCGCGACGACCAGCGCCGGCGCCGGGGACGTCCGCGGCCTGGTCGACACTGTCCGCGATTCAGCCGGGGCGGTGCTGCCCAACACCGGCGCGCCCTTCGGCCCACTTCTCACCGGTGCGGTGCTGGCGGCCGCTGTGGCGATGGTGCTGGCCGGCATCGTCCTGGTGGGTCGGGCCGGCGGCCAGCACCGTGGCCCACGCCGACCGGGCCGGATCGCGAAGCTCACCCGGCCCTTCGGTTGGCTGGTGGCGTTCGGGTTCCTTGCCGCCGTGGCCGTCGATGGATTGTTCGGTGTCGATGCCGTCCATGGCTGGGACGTGCTGGGCCTGGTCGTGGCCGTGCTGACCCTGGCCTACGCGATGCTCGCCGCTCGCAACGTCCTGCCGGCCGGTCGACTGCGGGCTCGCGCCACGGCGTAGCCGTTCCGGAACTGCAGGACGGGGATCGCTGCCACGGCGGCAACGCGCACAACGACAACGGCCGACCGGATGATCCGGTCGGCCGTCGCCGTCGTGTGCTGTGTCCCCACTTCTCAGCAGACGATCATCGGGTGGCGCCACCCATCCGACGGCGGGCGAGCAGTGAGCCCGCCGCGGTCACCACGCCGCCACCGGCGAGGACCCACGCGA
>JAKFEI010000325.1:0-2314 GCA_036675765.1 Nocardioides sp.
GCGGTCAGCGCCGACGGCTCGGTCTGCTCGACCAGTTCGAGGATCCGCGGGTCGGCAATGAACCCGCACTTGATGACCTCACCGAGGCCGGCCACCAGCTCCTCGCGCGGCAGCGTCTCGAGCAACTGGAGGTCGCAGAGCACGCCGGCAGGTTCGTGGAACGAGCCGATCAGGTTCTTGCCGGCCGGGCTGTTGATGCCGGTCTTGCCACCCACCGCCGCGTCGACCATGGCGAGCAGCGTCGTCGGGACGTGCACGACGGCAACGCCGCGCAGCCAGGTCGCAGCGACGAAGCCACCCAGATCGGTGGTCGCCCCGCCACCGAGGGTGACGATGGCGTCGGAACGGGTGAAGCCGTCCTCACCGAGCGCCTCCCAGCACGCGGCGGCGACTTCCCAGTTCTTGGCTTCCTCACCGTCAGGCACCTGGAGCACCACGACGTCGAGGCCTTCGAGCAGGTTCTCGAACGGGACCAACATGTCCTCGAGCGACTCGGGGCACACGATCGCGACGCGCTGCACGCCCGCGGGCAGGAGCCCGCGCAGGCGGTCGAGGACACCGTGGCCGACCACGACGTCGTACGGCGACGCGGTGGCCACGCGGATGACGGTGGGCGCGCTCACGACGCTCCCCCGTTGATGGCCGCCACGACCTCGGCGGCGACCTCGGCAGGGGCGCGGTCGTCGGTGTCAACGGTGATCCGGGCCAGGCCCTGGTAGACCGGGGTGCGCTCGTCGAGCAGTTGCTTGATCCGTGACCGGACGTTGCCGAGCAGCAGCGGCCGGCCGACGCCGAGGCCGACCCGCTTGACGGCATCGGCCAGGCCGACCCGGAGGAAGACCACCTGGTGGGCCGCGAGCAACGCCTGGGTCGCCGGGTCGAGCACCGCGCCGCCGCCGAGCGACAGCACGCCGTCGTGGTTCTCGAGCGCCCAGGCGACCGCTGCGCGTTCCTCGGCCCGGAAGGCCGCTTCGCCCTCGTCGACGAAGATGTCCTGGACGGACTTGCCGACCCGGTCCTCGACGAGGTGGTCGCTGTCGGCGAAGGGGACGCCCAGCTCGGCGGCCACCAGTTCACCGACGGTCGTCTTGCCAGCACCCATGGTGCCGATCAGGACTGCCCGAGGAGTCACTTGAACCTCAGCGAATCGAGGTAGGTCTGCACGTTGCGGCGGGTCTCGCTCACCGCATCTCCGCCGAACTTCTCGAGAATCGCGTCGGCGACGACAAGCGCCACCATGGCTTCGGCAACGATGCCGGCGGCCGGCACCGCGCAGACGTCGGAGCGCTGGTGGTGGGCGACGGCCTCTTCGCCCGTGGCCAGGTCGACGGTCCGCAGCGCCCGGGGAACGGTCGCGATCGGCTTCATCGCCGCGCGAACGCGCAGGATCTCACCGGTGGACATGCCGCCCTCGGTGCCACCCGAACGTCCGGAGACGCGGCGCAACCCCTCGTCGGTCGACACGATCTCGTCGTGGGCGAGCGAACCGGGGGTGGCAGCGAGCTCGAAGCCGTCGCCGACCTCGACACCCTTGATCGCCTGGATGCCCATGAGGGCGCCGGCCAGGCGGGAGTCGAGGCGCCGGTCCCAGTGGACGTGCGAGCCGAGGCCCGGCGGAAGGCCGTGCACGACCACCTCGACGACGCCGCCGAGGGTGTCGCCGTCCTTGTGGGCCTGGTCGATCCGCTCGACCATCAGCTTCGAACCGTCGGGATCCAAGCAGCGCACCGGGTCCTCGTCGAGGCGAGCGACGTCGTCGGGAGCCGGGACCTCACGCGAAGGCGTACGGACGCCGCCGATCTCCAGCACGTGGCTGACGATCCGGGCGCCGGTGGCCTGCTCGATGAAGTTGCTGGCCACGCGACCGAGTGCCACCCGGGCGGCGGTCTCGCGCGCGGAGGCCCGCTCGAGGATCGGCCGGGCGTCGTCGAAGTCGTACTTCTGCATGCCGGCCAGGTCGGCGTGCCCGGGCCGCGGACGGGTCAGCGGGGCATTGCGGGCCTGGGCGTCGAGGACGTCGGCGTCGACCGGGTCGGCCGCCATCACGGTCTCCCACTTGGGCCACTCGGTGTTCCCGACCTGGATCGCCACCGGACCGCCCTGCGAGCGTCCGTGCCGGATGCCACCGGTGATGGTGACCTCGTCGGCCTCGAACTTCATCCGCGCGCCACGGCCGTAGCCCAGGCGTCGGCGGGCGAGAGCATCGGAAATGTCGTCGGTGGTCACCTCGACGTGGGCCGGCAGGCCCTCGAGGATCGCCACCAGTGAGGGGCCGTGGGACTCCCCTGCGGTCAGCCAGCGCAACATGAGCACC
>JAKFEI010000114.1:0-2310 GCA_036675765.1 Nocardioides sp.
CAGGCGCGGTCCGGTGAGCTCGTAGGTCCGGTTCGCCGGAGCCTCGCCGGTCATCATCGCGACGGCCACCTCGGCGACGTCGTCGAGATCGACGAACGGCTCGCGGACATCGCCCGCTGAGAAGGCCAGGTGGCCGGCGGCGAGCGGCTGGGCGAACAGGCTCTCGTCGAAGTTCTGCATGAAGAACGCGCACCGTACGACGCCCCAGCTGGCGTCGTACTTCGCGGCGACCTCGGCGACCAGCTGCTCGGCCTGCTGCGCCTCGGCCTCGCCCCGGCCCGAGAGGAGCACGATGCGTCGTACGCCGGAACGGGCCATGCGCTCGGCGACCTCGGCCACCGCTTCGGGGGCTCCGGGGAAGGTCAGGTCGGGGGCATAGGTGAGGTACGCCGCGGTGGCCGGCTGCTCGACCGACGACCAGGTCGTCGGGTCGGCCCAGTCGAACCCGGGACGGGAGAGGGAGGTGACCGGGAGGCCCCGGCACTGGAGGAGGGACGCGACGCGGCGACCGGTCTTGCCGGTGCCGCCGATGATCAGGTTCGTTGTCATGACCCGAGTCCATCGCGATCGAATGAGACTTTCCATGGCCTTGAGTCTTGATTTCATGCGTGATCGTCTTGCATGGTGGTGTCATGGACGGACTCGAACACCTCCTCTCCGGCCCCCGCGCGCGCCAGGCCTTCCTGCTGCGGATGGTGATGGAGCCCCCGTGGGCGGTGCGGATCGAGGACGACCCGGCGCTGACCCTGATGGCGGTGGCGCGCGGGTCGGCGTGGATCACCGGCGAGCTCGGCGAGGCCCTGGAGCTGCAGGCCGGCGACGTGGCCGTGATCCGTGGCGGCCCGGTCTACACCGTGGCCGACCACCCGGCGACGGCCCCGAAGGTGACCATCCTGAAGGGCAACATCTGCGTCGACCCGGACGGTGAGTTGCTGGCCCAGCGGATGGCGCTGGGCGTGCGTACCTGGGGCAACAGCCACGACGGGTCGACGGTGATGCTGGTCGGCACGTGGGAGGCCGAGACGGAAGCCGGGCGTCCCCTTCTCGCGGCGCTCCCACCGGTCGTCGTACGACGTCGGGAGGCGGACGACTCACCCCTCGTCGACCTGCTGTCCGCCGAGATGTTGCGGGAGGAACTGGGTCAGGAAGTGGTGCTCGACCGGTTGCTGGACCTGGTACTGGTGACCGTCGTGCGCTCGTGGCTGGCGAGCGAGGAGCAGGTCACTCGTGGCCTCGCCCACGCCGATCCGACGGTCGGCGAAGCGCTACGCCTGATGCACCACCACCCCGAGCACGCGTGGACGATCGCGTCCCTGGCGCGGGAGGTCGGGGTCTCGCGGGCCGCGCTGGCCCGACGCTTCGGTGAGCTCGTCGGCGAGCCCCCAATGACGTACCTGACGCACTGGCGGCTCTCGCTCGCCGCCGACCTGCTCGTCGCCACCGACGACGCCATCGACCGGGTGGCCCGTCAGGTCGGGTACGGCAGCGGGTTCGCGCTGAGCGCGGCGTTCAAGCGGGTGCGCGGGGTCAGTCCCCAACAGCACCGCAAGGCCGCCCGCGTCGGTGGTTGAGGTGCGAGGAGCGTCAGCGACCCAAGGTCGTCGAGTAGCCCGAGCCGCCAGGCGAGGGCGTATCGAGACGCCCGCACCTCTGGCGCCAGCGCCCGCGGAGGAGTAAGCAGGGAACAACCGGCGGTGCCGGTCGGGCACTGCCCCGTCTCCGAGAGGAGTGGGTCGTGTACGCACGTTCGAGCACGTTCCACGGCAAGCCCGACAACATCGATGCGGGCATCAGATTCGTCCAGGACGAAGTAGCTCCCATGCTCGACGCGACCGAGGGCTGTCGCGGCCTCTCGCTCCTGGTCGACCGCGAGACCGGCTACTGCATCGCCACCAGTTCGTGGGATTCCGAGGAGGCGATGGCTGCCAGCGACGAGATGTTGCGCTCGCTCCGCGACCGCGGCAAGGACATCCTCGGCGCGTCCCTGCAGGTCGACTCGTGGGAGATCACGGTCATGCACCGCAACCAGCACGGCGAGTGCTGCCGGGTCAGCTGGATCGAGGGCGACCTCGACACCATGGCCGAGACCTTCCGGGTCGGGATCATGCCCCAGCTCGAGGAGCTCGACGGCTTCTGCAGCGCCAGCCTGCTGGTGGATCGGTCGGCCCGTCTGGGATGCGCGACCACTGCGTGGGAGTCGCGTGCCGCCATGGAAGCAAGCCGTTCGATGGCCGACGACATGCGCGCCCGCGCGGCGAGCGATGCCGACGGCCTGGTGGTCGAGGTCCACGAGTTCGACCTCGCCTACGC
>JAKFEI010000244.1:0-2308 GCA_036675765.1 Nocardioides sp.
GCGACCGTGGCGAGGTCGAAGCCGGCGAAGGCGGCGCGGAAGGCAGGGCGCTTCACCAGGATCGTCCGCCAGCTGAGGCCGGACTGGAATCCCTCGAGGCAGACCTTCTCGAACAGCCGCTGGTCATCGACGACCGGGAAGCCCCACTCCGTGTCGTGATAGGCCGGGAACTCCGGGGCCGACACGGCCCAGGGGCACCGCGGGAGGCCATCAGGGCCGGGCAGCGCGTTGCTCATGGGTCCACGGTGCCAGAAACGACCGACAGCCCCGCGGTCCGGTGCGAAACCGGCCCACGGGGCTGTCGAGATGGAATCAGATGGCGCGAACGTTCTCCGCCTGCAGGCCCTTGGGGCCACGCGTGACGTCGAACTCGACGCGCTGCTCTTCGGCCAGCGACTTGAAGCCGTTGCCCGAGATGCCGGAGTGGTGCACGAAGACGTCGCCGTCGCCACCGTCCTGCGCGATGAAGCCGAAGCCCTTGGTGTCGTTGAACCACTTCACGGTGCCAACTGCCATTGTCTTACTCCTTGTGTCTGTTCCTACGAAGCCGCTCGGGCATGGTGCCGGTGCGGGCTGAAACCAACTGCACCGCGCCTCGTGGAAAACCAGATGGAGCTACAACAGTGAACCGTGTTCCCGGCCCCTCCAACGTGTGGGGCGACCGGATCTGCGGGAGGGACGTTTTACCGCTCCCCTTCAACAGCCACGACTTTATCACCGGAGCAGTTACCACACTGCATCAACGCGCCTAGAGTCCCCCCGTGACCTTCACTCCGCGCCAGGTTCGGGCGATGGGCCTGATCGCCGACACGTTCGCCGCTCGAAGCGGGACCGTTCCGTCCCCGACCGACGTCGGTTCGCACGAGCTCGCACTGTCCATCGCTGCAGCGAATCCGCGGCACAGCGAAGTGCGCCAGCTCAAGGGGCTGCTGGACCTGTGGGACACCCGGGCGCTCGGCCTGGCCCTGACGGGGAAGCCCCGCCGGTTCTCGCAGTTGAGCCAAGCCGAGCGCGAGCGGGTGCTCCTGTCGCTCTCGGACTCGCGGGTCGGCGCCAAGCGGGTGCTGTTCCAGGGCCTGAAGGGCGCCTCGCTCCTGCCCTACTACATGGTCGCCGGACCACCGCTGTGGGACGGCATGGGTTACCCGGGTCCGCTCGGCGTGCTCCCCGACGCGCCCGCCTCCCCCATCACGCCGCTCGCGATCGAGCGCGACACCGCGCTGAGTTGCGACGTCGTGGTGGTCGGCTCCGGTGCCGGCGGCGGTACGGCGGCAGGGGTCCTCGCCGCTGCGGGACTCGACGTCGTCGTACTCGAGGCCGGTGGGCAGCACGACCAGCGCGACTTCGACGGCGGCGAGGAGTCCGGCTTCCTGAACCTCTACGCCCTTGCCCCGCAGGCCACCGCCGAGGGGCAGGTGGCGCTGATGGCCGGACGCGGCCTCGGCGGCGGGACGGTCGTCAACTACACGACCTCGTTCCGCACCCCGGACCACGTTCGTGAGGAGTGGGCGTCCCACGGCGCGGCCCAGTTCGCGACCGACGAGTACGCCGCGTCGATGGATGCCGTGTGCGCGCGCCTCGGCGTCAACACCGACCACGACAAGGCCGCACCCCGCGACGCGATCCTGGAGCGCGGAGCGCGGGCACTCGGCTGGGACGTGGCTGCGATGCCGCGCAACGTGCTCGGCTGCGACCAGGGCGTCGAGTGCGGACGGTGCGGGATGGGGTGCCGGCTCGGCGCCAAGCAGTCGACAGCGACGACCTGGCTGGAGGACGCGGCGGCAGCGGGTGCCCGGATCTGTACCGGCGTCACGGTCCGGACGGTCACCACCAGCTTCGGTCGCGCGACAGGGGTCGAGGGCACCACCGCGGACGGCCATCACGTGCGGGTGCGCGCCCGCGCGGTGGTCGTCGCTGCCGGAGCGATCCAGACGCCGGCGCTGCTGCAGCGCACCGGCCTCGGCAACCCGAACGTCGGGCGGCACCTCCGCCTCCACCCCGCCACCGCCCTGTGGGGACGCATGGAGGAGCCGGTCGACAGCTGGGTCGGCGCCATGCAGAGCCGGTACGTCGACAAGATGACCAACCTCGACAGCAACGGCTACGGCGTGCTCTTCGAGACGGCACCGCTGACGCCGGCGCTCGGGACCGGGTTCGTGAACTGGCGTGGGTCCGACGACCACCGCCGACGGATGGACGAGCTGAAGTCGACGCTCGGCATCGCGCTGATCGTGCGCGACCGCGACCCGGGCGGCACCGTTGCCATCGGCCGGGACGGCGAGCCCGTCGTCCGGTACGAGCTCTCGCC
>JAKFEI010000273.1:0-2302 GCA_036675765.1 Nocardioides sp.
CGCCGGGCAGGTCAAGATCGCCTGGCAGCGTGACTGGTTCGACATGCCGTCGACCACCCACACGTTCATGGAGATCCTCAAGGCCGACAAGGCCTCGGACACGCTGCTGAAGCGGATGTCGGTGTTCGGCCACGAGGTGCCCGGGCACTACCACCTCGAGGACATCCCCTCGCCCGTGTGGCCGCCGCCGGTCGAGGCCGGCCAGTACGTCACCCAGGCACCCCCGGTGGTTGAGGTGCGAGCGCCAGCGAGCCTCGAAACCCCGGAGGCCGCGCGATGAGCACTCCCGCCGCCCAGCAGCTGATCGACGGCAAGCTCGTCGCGGCATCCGACGGGTCGTCGTACCCGATCTTCAACCCGGCCACCGGCGAGGAGATCGGCCGCGCCCCGGACGGTACGGCGGCCGACCTGGAGGCCGCGATTGCCGCTGCCCGCCAGGCCTTCGACGAGTCGACGTGGTCGACCGATCGCGAGCTGCGGGTGCGTTGCCTGCGCCAGCTGCACCAGGCGCTGCTCGACAATGCCGACGACTTCCGTGCCCTGACCACCGCCGAGGTCGGCATGCCCGGCTTCATGATGATGGCGGCCGGGTTCGACGTGCCGGTCGAGTCGCTGAAGTGGGTCACCGACCTGGCAGAGACCTACGAGTTCGAGACCGACCTCGGGGTCGCGGAACCCATGGGCATCCCCTCCCGCCGCACCGTACGACGCGAGCCGATCGGTGTCGTCGCGGCCATCACGCCGTGGAACGTGCCGACCCAGATCAACCTCGCCAAGATCGGCCCCGCGCTCGCGGCCGGCTGCACGGTCGTCCTGAAGCCGGCTCCGGACACCCCGTGGGTGGCGGCGGAGCTCGGGCGCCTGGTGGCCGAGCACACCGACATCCCGGCCGGTGTCTTCAACGTGGTCACGCCGAAGTCCAACGACGTGGCTGCGGTGCTGGCCACCGATCCCCGGATCGACATGGTGTCCTTCACCGGCTCCACCGCTGTCGGCAAGGCGATCATGGCGGCGGCCGCGCCGACCCTGAAGCGGGTGTTCCTCGAGCTCGGCGGGAAGTCGGCCGCCATCGCGCTCGACGACGCCGATGTCGCAGCGGTGGCGGGCGGGACGGCCTTTGCCGCCTGCATCCACGCCGGTCAGGGCTGCGCTCTCACGACGCGACTGATCGTGCCCCGGGCGAAGTACGACGAGGCGGTGCAGGTCGCCGCGGCGACGATGGAGTCCATCGGCGCCAAGGACCCCAACGACCCCGGCGCGATCTGCGGCCCGGTCATCTCGCCGCTGCAGCGCGAACGGGTGGCGGCGTACTTCGACATCGCCCGCGCCGAAGGCGGCACCTTCGCCACCGGCGGCGCGATCATCGACCAGCCCGGCAACTGGATCCAGCCGACCGTCGTCGCCGGACTCGACAACTCCTCGCGCCTGGCGCAGGAGGAGATCTTCGGCCCGGTCCTGGTGGTCATCCCGCACGACGGTGACGACGACGCGGTCCGGATCGCGAACGACTCGGCGTACGGACTCTCGGGCTCCGTCGACTCCGGCTCGCTGGAGCGGGCCAGGGCGGTGGCCGCGCGGATCCGCACGGGCACGCTCGCGGTCAACGGCGGCGTGTGGTTCAGCCCCGACGCACCTTTCGGTGGCTACAAGCAGTCCGGCCTCGGCCGGGAGATGGGCGTGGCCGGCTTCGAGGAGTACCTCGAGACCAAGACGATTGCTGAACCCGCATGAAGGAGACACGGATGAGGTTCCAGGACAAGGTCGTCGTCGTCACCGGCGCGGCCCAGGGCATCGGCGAGGCCTACGCGACGGCGCTCGCCGCCGAGGGTGCATCGGTCGTCGTCGCCGACATGAACGAGGAGTCCGGCGCCAAGGTCGCCGCCGCCATCAACGAGTCGGGCGGGCGGGCTGTCTTCATCCCGGTCGACGTGTCGTCGGCGGAATCGGCCGAAGCGCTGGTGAGCAGGACGCTCGAGGAGTTCGGCGGGATCGACCACCTGGTCAACAACGCCGCCATCTACGGCGCGATGGAGTTCAACCTCCTCATCGCCGTCGACTGGGACTACTACAAGAAGTTCATGGGCGTGAACCTCGACGGCGCCCTCGTGATGACCCGCGCGGTCTACCCCGAGATCGCGAAGCGCGGCGGGGGCGCCATCGTGAACCAGTCGAGTACGGCGGCGTACCTCTACTCGGGCTTCTACGGTCTCGCCAAGGCGGCCACCAACAGCCTGACCCAGCAACTGGCGCACGAGCTCGGCGGCCAGCGGATCCGGGTCAACGCGATCGCGCCCGGACCGAC
>JAKFEI010000500.1:0-2293 GCA_036675765.1 Nocardioides sp.
CCAAGAAGACGGCCGCGAAGAAGGCTCCGGCGAAGAAGACGGCCAAGAAGGCCTGATTCGACGTGTCGTGCAGGAATCCCCGGGCGCCCGGGGATTCCTGCCCCGGATGGGGGTTGCAACCCCCAACCGGCGCAGGAAGTGCCTCGACTCCGTGACGGATGATGCGCCTGTGACGCGATCACCCCTCGGCGGCGCCGAACCCACCCTCGACCGTG
Source organism: Nocardioides sp. (assembly GCA_036675765.1). Lineage (GTDB taxonomy): Bacteria > Actinomycetota > Actinomycetes > Propionibacteriales > Nocardioidaceae > Nocardioides. Next base: position 216 of record JAKFEI010000500.1, read on the forward strand.
TCGGCACCGTCTCGTAGGTTCACCTCGTGACCTCGTACCCCGGCCGTTTCGCCCCGACGGGCGTCTTCGTCTGCTTCGAGGGCGGCGAAGGTGGTGGGAAGTCGACTCAGTCGCGACTGCTGCGCGACCGGCTCGAGGCCGCGGGCTACCGCGTGCGGCTCACCTTCGAGCCCGGCGACACCCCCGTCGGCAAGGAGATGCGGCGGATCGTGCTGAGCCCGGAGACCGGTGCGCTCGCCCACAAGACCGAGGTCCTGCTGTACGCCGCCGACAAGGCCGAGCACATCGAGACACTCGTGCAGCCCGCACTCGACCGCGGCGAGGTCGTGATCACCGACCGGTACGTCGACTCGACCCTGGCCTACCAGGGAGCCGGCCGGGCGCTGGATGTCGACGAGGTCGAGGAGGTCGCGCGCTGGGCGACCGGCGACCTGCGACCCCACCTGACCGTTGTGCTCGACGTCGAGCCTGAGACCGGGCTCGGTCGCTTCGAGGGACGTGACCGGATCGAGGGCGAGTCGCTGGAGTTCCACCAGCGGGTCCGCCAGTCCTTCCTCGACCTCGCCGTCCGCGACCCCGAGCACTACGCCGTGCTCGACGCGCGGTCCCCGATCGAGGAGATCGCCGCGATCATCGCGGAGCGGGTCGAGCCGCTGCTGGCGCAGGCGCGTCGGGAAGCCCCATGACCATCTGGGACACCCTGGTCGGCCAGGGCCCCACGATCACGGCGTTGCGGCAGGCCGCCGCAGGCCAGGGGATGACCCACGCCTGGCTGTTCACCGGACCGCCGGGTTCGGGCCGCTCCAATGCCGCCATCGCCTTCGCGGCCGCGCTCGAGTGTCCGCAGGCCGGGCTCGGCCCCGACTGTCCGGAGACCTGCCACGCCTGCCGCACCGTGCTGAACGGGTCGCACGCCGACGTGTCGGTCATCCGCACCCAGAAGCTCTCCATCGGCGTCGACGAGGTCCGCGACCTCGTGCGCCGGGCAGCGTTGAGCCCGATGGGCGACCGCTGGCAGATCCTGATCGTCGAGGACGCCGACCGGCTCACCGACCAGGCCTGCAACGCGCTGCTCAAGGCGATCGAGGAGCCCAACGGCCGGACGCTGTGGATGCTCTGCGCCCCGACCGTCGAGGACGTCCTGCCGACGATCCGCTCGCGCTGCCGTCTCGTCACGCTCTCCACCCCCACCGTCGCCGAGGTCGCCGGCTTCCTGGTCGCCCGGGGCGTCGCGGAGCCCCTGGCGTCGTACGCCGCCCGCGCGAGCCAGGGCCACATCGGCCGGGCGAAGGCGCTGGCCTTCGACGAGGCGGTACGCACCCGGCGCCAGGAGGTCGTGACGATCCCGGCCCGGCTGTCTAACCTCGGCCGATGCATGGATGCGGCGGCCCGGCTGGCCACCACGGCCAAGGAGGAGGCGGATGCGATCACTGCCGACCTCGACGCCCGGGAGAAGGTCGACATCGACGCGTCGTACGGCGTGGTCGAGCGCGGTCGACGGCCGCGGGAGTACGGACCGGCACTGGCAGCGCTTGAGAAGGCACAGAAGACCCGCGCGAAGCGACGCCACCTCGACATGGTCGACCGCGGCCTCACGGATCTCGTGTCGGTCTATCGCGACGCGATCGCGCTGGCCACCGGAGCGCCCGGCGGACTGGTCAACGAGGACATCCGCGACCAGGTCGAACAGATCGTCGCGACGTCGTCCCCGGAGCTCAACCTGCGACGGATCGGCTGGATCTTCGCCGCGCGGGAACAGATGCTGGAGTTCAATGTCCCGGTTGCCTTGGCACTGGAGTCGATGATGGTGGCGTTGAAGACGCCGCAACGATGAAGAGCACCACGACGAGGGAGTGGACATGGCTGTGAAGAAGAACCTGGTCATCGCAGTGATTGCGATCTGGGCCCTGGTGCTCGCCGCTGCCGTCGGGGTCGGCGTCGTGCTGCTCACCGGCGACGACGGTGACGACAACGACACCGCCAACAAGGGCGACGACCCGAGCAGCGAGCAGCCGTCCACGGGGAAGACCATCGAGGACTTCTACAGCCAGAAGATCTCCTGGAAGTCCTGCGGCAGC
>JAKFEI010000296.1:0-15609 GCA_036675765.1 Nocardioides sp.
GCGCTGCGCACCGCCGGAGAGAAGTACGACGTCGTGGCCGCCTCGCTCGGTGCGGCACCCACCACGGTGCTCCGCCGCGTCACGCTGCCCCTGGTCCTCCCCGGTCTCGCCTCGGGCGCCGTGCTGGCCTTCGCCCGGTCCCTCGGAGAGTTCGGCGCGACGATCACCTTCGCCGGCAGCCTCGAGGGCACCACCCGGACCCTGCCGCTGCTGATCTACAACCTCCGCGTGACCGACGCCGACGCTGCCGTCGCGATGTCCCTGCTGCTCGTCGTGGTTGCCGTCGTGGTCATCGGCCTGGTCCGGCCCCGGGCGGCATCATGACCACCCTGATCGAGGCGACCGTCGCCGACCGCGGCGTCGACATCGCCTTCGAGGTCGCCGAGGGCGAGACCGTCGCGCTGCTCGGCCCCAACGGCGCCGGCAAGTCCACCGCACTCGCCGTCCTCGCCGGCCTGCTCCGTCCTGACACCGGCCGTGTCGTGATCGGTGGCGAGGAGGTCACCGGACCGGACCGCTGGGTCCGCCCTCACGCCCGCCGGACCGCGCTGCTGGCCCAGGAGGCGCTGCTCTTCCCCCACCTGAGCATCCTCGACAACGTCGCGTTCGGACCCCGCAGCACCGGTGCCAGCCGCCGGGAGGCCCGCGCCACCGCCGAGGACTGGCTCGCCGAGGTCGACGCCAGCGACCTGGCCGGACGACGACCCGCGCAGCTCTCCGGTGGCCAGGCCCAGCGTGTCGCCGTCGCCCGGGCCCTCGCGGCCGAGCCCCGTCTCCTGCTGCTCGACGAACCCATGGCCGCACTCGACATCTCCGTCGCGCCCGCGCTGCGCCAGCTGCTCCGCAAGGTCCTCGCCGACCGCACCACCGTGATCGTCACCCACCACGTCCTCGACGCGCTGCTCCTGGCCGACCGGGTCGTGGTGATGGAGGGCGGTCGGATCGCCGAACAGGGCCCGGCGGACGTCGTACTCTCCCGGCCGCGGAGCGCGTTCGCCGCCCGCTTCGCCGGCCTGAACCTGGTGTCCGGCGTCGCCTCCCACGAAGGAGTACGACGACCCGACGGCACCATGCTGCACGGCACCGCCGCCGACCCTGCGCCCGCCGACGGCGCCGCCGCCGTGGCGGTCTTCCGGCCCTCGGCCGTCGCCGTGCACCGCGACCCGCCCGGGGGCAGCCCGCGCAACGCGATCCCGGTGCAGATCACCGAACTCGAACCCGTCGGCGATGTGGTCCGGGTCCGCGCCGGAGACCTCGCGGCCGATGTGACCCTGGCGTCGGTGGCGGAGCTGGGGCTGGCGCCCGGGATGGCTGCGACGTTCGTGGTGAAGGCGACCGAGGTCGCCGTCTACGCGCACTAGCAACGAGACGTTGTCCGGCACGCCCTCCAAAGTCACGGCTGGCCGCTTCATCCAGATAAGGTTCGCCCCATGAACGACGCCCTCACTGTGGAGCCGCCCGCCCCCGACCGCAACCTGGCCCTCGAGCTGGTGCGCGTCACGGAGGCCGCAGCGATGGCAGCGGGCCGCTGGGTCGGCCGGGGCGACAAGAACGGCGCCGACGGCGTGGCCGTGCAGGCCATGCGCGTGATGATCTCGACCATCGGGATGGACGGCACCGTCGTCATCGGCGAGGGCGAGAAGGACAACGCCCCGATGCTCTACAACGGCGAGCGAGTCGGCGACGGCACGGGTCCCGAGTGCGACGTCGCGGTCGACCCGATCGACGGCACCACGCTGACCGCGAAGGGCATGGCCAACTCCATCGCCGTCCTCGCCGTCTCGCCGCGCGGCACCATGTACGACCCGTCCGCGGTGTTCTACATGGAGAAGCTGGTCACCGGTCCGGAGGCAGCCGACGTCGTCGACATCCGCTACCCCGTCGCCGAGAACATCCACCAGGTGGCCAAGGCCAAGGGCTCCAACCCGTCCGACGTCACGGTCGTGCTGCTCGACCGCCCGCGCCACGACCAGCTGGTCGAGGACATCCGGGCCACCGGTGCGCGGATCAAGTTCATCTCCGACGGCGACGTCGCCGGCGCCATCATGGCCGCCCGCGCGGACACCGGCATCGACCTGATGCTCGGCATCGGCGGAACTCCCGAAGGCATCATTGCGGCCTGCGCGATGAAGGCCCTCGGCGGCACCATCCAGGGCCGGCTCTGGCCGACCGACGACGAGGAGCGCCAGCGTGCCATCGACGCCGGCCACAACCTCGACCCCGACTTCATCCTCACCACCGACACCCTGGTCACCGGCGACGACTGCTTCTTCGTCGCGACCGGCATCACCGACGGCGAGCTGGTCCGCGGCGTGCGTTACCGCGCCGGCGGCGCGACCACCCAGTCCCTGGTGATGCGCTCGCGCAGCGGCACGATCCGCACCATCACCTCGGAGCACCAGCTCTCGAAGCTGCGCGGCTACTCCAGCATCGCGTTCGACTGAGCCGCTCGTCGTCCGGTCCACCCAACGGTGAGGGACGGGGCGCGATCAAGCGGCGTCACAACGCCGACACGGCTGTTCGGTGGATCGCTGAGCGAGGAGCACGGTCTGCGTGAGGACCAGGCGGACGTAGTCGGGGTCGAACATGACGTCCTCCCACGCGAACCGCAGCACCCGCCAACCGTCGATCACGAGCAGGTTGTAGCGCCGAGCGTCACGGCGCAGGGCAGCCCTCCCGCCATGCCACTCGAACGAGTCCGCTTCGGCGATGACCCTGTTGTCGCGATCGACCAGGTCGGGGCGCACCGGTCCCGCGTGGCTCTCGATCCACACCTGAGGCACCATGCTCAGACCGGGCACGGTCGAACAGATGTGGCGAAGCACCGATTCGAACGGGTTGGCAGCCTGGTCGCTGGCGGCGTTCACCACTTCCCGAACCTGTCGGCTGCCCGGGCCACGAGCGGACGCCGCCACGCGCCGCAGGAGAGACCACTCCCCGGCGCGAGCAGCGGAGTCCGCGATGGCCAGCGCCTCATCCGGCGGCAGCGTTCGCAGGCACTGCATCAGCGTCACCTCCTTCGAGGTGACGATCCCCGCCTCGATCTCCGAAGGATGCAGGTCGCAGCGATGCCACTGCGCCCGACCGACGAGGTCCGGCGCAACCTGGCGCCCGCGCGCCAGGGTCACGTGAGGGAGTTCAGGCACGGCCTTGACCGCCCATCCATGCCACAGTGCCGCACTCGTCAGACTGAGTACGCCGCGCGCCGACGCGGCGACGGACAAGGCATCGTCGACGTCCGGGAGCCCGTAGACGCCGCGGGCGAGTTGCCTGATCCACCCCTCGCGTCGCCCGCGGTCGACGTGGCGTCGTGAGGTGCTTCGTATCAAGGTGACGCGGGACGCCACTCCTCCGAGGGCCTTCAGCGCATGCAGGAGGACCGATCGATCGTCGGCGGTCTCCTCGAGCACCGGACGATCGTCACATCGCAGCGGCTTCCGTGCAGTTGGCCTTCCACAGGTTCGTCCACGGATCCACCGAAGGGCCTTGAACTGCGTCGACGACGGCGCAAGACGAGCCGGCGGAGACGCGAAGCCGCTCCTTGGGTGGATCGGCCGACGACGTCAGGCGGTCGCGACGGACGTCAGGCCGCCCGCGAACGCTGCGCTCTGCTGCAGCAGCGACGCCGAGACGATGTCGATGACCCGGGGGTCGACGGCAAGTCCGACGTGCGAGGCGCGCACCTCGACGGCGCGACCGTCGGGGTCGATGCAGGCCTTCCAGTCGACGATGCCGTCGCGCCTGGAGTAGATGTTCGTCATCTGCACGTCGGTGGGCAGTGCCTCCTGGACCTCGATGAAGCTCAGGTGGGCGCACTCGCCGCCGACACAGTCACTCGACATGACGCCGGGTAGGCCTGCGTCCGACAGCAGGTTCAGGGCGCGCACGCCGCGGGTCAGCAGGGCGTGGTGCGCGGCCGGGGCGCGCATCGGGCTCCCCATCGTCACCAGGCCGGCGACGAGGTCGGGGCGGCGGGCGGCGAGGCCGCGGCCGATCATGCCGCCCAGGCTGTGCCCGACGATCTGCACCCGCGAGCCGCGTCGTTCGACGAGCCGCTCGAGTCGCGCCTCGAGGTCGAGCGCCGACTTCAGGGTGCAGTTGACGTTGGCGTGGATGTGCGAGCGGTAGGTGCGAAAGCCGCGCTCACGCAGTTCCCTGTTCATCCCGGCCAGCGTCCAGTCACCGGCGAGGAATCCGGGAATGAGCAGGACCGGCTCCGCCGCGCGGGCGGCAGCCCCTCCCGCGAAGGGAGTACGACGCCGGGTGTGCCGGGTGGCGCCACGGCGGACCGCGAACCGGCCGGCCTCGGTGACCACGCTGCCCTCGCGCAGGAGCGCCGCCAGTGCCGGACGGCCGAAGCCGTCGGGCAGCAGCCAGGGCGCCATCGTGTTGCTCATTTTCGGGATGCTACGTGGTTGAAACAGCAACTTCCGGCAATTGGGCACACTTGAGCCATGTCTGGCCCCACGCAGAACGCGACCCCACCCGAAGTGACCATCTCGGATGAGCTGCTCGCACCAGTGACCCCGACGATTGAGCTGTGCTACCAGACGTTCGGCGATCCGGGCGCTGATCCGCTGCTCCTGGTGATGGGCCTGGGCGGGCCGATGACGTGGTGGGACTCCGAGCTGTGCACCCAGCTGGCCGCGGCCGGCTTCTACGTCATCCGCTACGACAACCGCGACACCGGCAAGTCCACCCGCAGCCCAGGCCGTGTGCGCCGGGGTCATCTGGTCCGGGCCTTCGTCGGCGCACCCACCGCTGCGCCGTACTCGATCGCTGACTTGGCGGGCGACGCGTTCGGGCTGCTCGACCACCTCGGCATCGATGCGGCGCACGTCGCCGGTGTGTCGATGGGAGGGATGGTCGCGCAGACCATGGCGCTCGAGTCACCCGAACGGGTGCGCAGCCTGGCCAGCATGATGTCGACGACGGGGCGCCGCAGTGTCGGACGCCAGCACCCGAGCCTGATTCCGACGCTGATCGCCAAGCGCGGCCCGGAGCGGGAGGCCTACATCGCGGGCAGCGTCGCGGTCTGGAAGATCATCGGCTCGCCGCGCTTCCCCCAGACCGAGGAGAAGCTGCGCTCCCGCGCCGGGGACACCTATGACCGGGGCGTGTCCCGCGCCGGCGTCCTGCGCCAAATGATGGCAGTGCTCACGCAGGACGACCGCACCCGAGCGCTCGCCGGCCTCACCGTGCCGACCGTGGTCCTGCACGGCCTGGCCGACAAGATGGTGCACGTCTCGGGCGGGCGCGCCACCGCCGCTGCGATCCCGGGCGCGCGCGTCACCCTGATCAGCGGCTGGGGCCACGACATGCCCGCAGCGCTGTTCCCGACCTACACCGCGGCCATCCGGAGCAACGCCGACCGCGCCACCACACCCGCCTCCTGAGCCTCATGCAGAGCCACCCCGTCTCCACAGCTCGCCCCTTCGGGCCTCGTCCTCCACAGCACCTTCACGTCCGGACGACGGGTCGGGCCCGGCACTCCTAGTGTCTGCCTCCCGCGCCGGACAGGTCGGCGCACGAGGACCGAGGAGTACAGATGGGACTGAAGACAATCGGTGTGCCGGGAGCGCTGGTGATGGTGGTCGCGGCCCTGGTCGCCGGCGTGCTCGCCTGGCCCGGCGACGCAGCGAGTGGCGATCGCGAGCGCGGACCGCGCTGGCAGCCCGCGGGCGACACGATCGTGGCCGTCGAGGGCGACGCCGACAACGGCTTCACCATCCACCATCACGACGGCACGGCGCTGTTCCCGCCGACGCTGTCGGAGACCACCGCGGAGTGCAGCGAGTACGACACCGAGGTGCAGGTGGTGGCCTGCCAGGTCGAGGCCGAGACGTGGTTCCGCGACCTGGCCGACCTCCAGGCCGCGATCGCGTGGGCGAGGTACGACGCGTCGCGTCCCCGACCGCGGACCTAGACGGGCGCCTCCGCGCCGAGCACCCGCCCGGCGTTCGCGAGGTCCACGGTGAGGTTCTCGCCCGTCGACGGTTCGAACAGGTGCATGCGGCGGCCATCGACCCAGATCTCGGCTTCCTCGCCCTCCTTGATCCGGCTCGCACCATCCAGGGAGACGACCAGCTGCGTGCGCATGCCCTCCCCGTCGAGGTCCTTCTCGAGCTGTTGGAGCTGCTGGGTCACCTCGGGCGGGGACTCGAACGGGATGTAGGCGTAGGTCTCGTTGCCGAGCCACTCGACGACGTCCACCTTGGCGCGGAAGGTCGAGCCGGTGCGGGCCTCCTCGGACGCCAGCGAGGCGTCTTCGAAGTGCTCAGGGCGGACACCTGCGATGAGCAGGCCACGGCCGGCGACCCGCTCGGCCTTGTCCGCCGGGATCTCCACCTTCCCGAACGGCAACTGCACCGAGGTTCCCTCGACCGTCGCCGGCAGGAAGTTCATCGGCGGCGAGCCGATGAAGCCCGCCACGAACAGGTTGCCCGGGTTCTCGTAGAGCTCACGAGGCGTTGCCAGCTGCTGCAGGATGCCGCGCTTGAGTACGGCGACCCGGTCACCGAGCGTCATCGCCTCGGTCTGGTCGTGGGTGACGTAGACCGTGGTGATGCCGAGCCGCTTCTGCAGCCGCGAGATCTCGGTGCGCATCTGTCCGCGCAGCTTGGCGTCCAGGTTGGACAGTGGCTCGTCGAAGAGGAACGCATCGGCCTGCCGCACGATCGCCCGGCCCATCGCGACGCGCTGCCGCTGGCCACCGGACAGGTTGCCGGGCTTGCGTTCGAGGTGCTCGTCGAGCTCGAGCGTGGTCGACGCATCGCGCACCAGCTTGTCGATCTCCGCCTCGGGCATCTTGGCGAGCCGGAGCGGGAAAGCGATGTTCTCGTAGACCGTCAGGTGCGGGTAGAGCGCGTAGTTCTGGAAGACCATCGCCAGGTTGCGGTCGCGGGTCGCGAGATCGTTGACGCGACGTTCCCCGATCACCATGTCGCCCGAGGTGATGTCCTCCAGCCCGACGATCATCCGCAGCAGGGTGGACTTCCCGCAGCCCGAGGGGCCCACGAGGATCATGAACTCCCCGTCAGCGACATCGATCGAGATGTCGTTCACGGCTGGAAAGCCGTCGCCGTACTTCTTGACGATGTGGCTCATCGTGATGGCGGCCATGGCAGCAGCACCTATCCCTTCACTGCGCCGGAGGTCAGCCCGGCAACGATCTTGCGCTGGAAAATCAGGACGATGATGATGATCGGGATCGTGGCGATGACGGCTCCTGCGGCCAGCAGCGATGCCGGTCTGTTGAACGGGTCGGCGCCGACGAAGAACGACAGGGAGGCCGGGATCGGGCGGGCGTTCTCGGTCGACGTGAGCGAGATGCCGAAGACGAAGTCGTTCCAGGCGAAGAAGAAGGTCAGGATCGCGGCCGTGAACACGCCCGGCGCAGCCAGCGGCACGATCACCTTGCGGAACGCCTGCCACGACGTCGCACCGTCGACCTGGGCAGCCTGCTCCATCTCCCACGGGATCTCCCGGAAGAACGCCGAAAGCGTCCAGATCGCCAGCGGCAGCGTGAAGGACATGTACGGGATGATCAGTCCGGGCCAGGTGTCGTAGAGACCGGTCACGCGCCACATGTCGAACAGCGGCCCGACCAGCGACACGACCGGGAACATCGCGATCGCCAGGGACAGCGACAGCACCAGCTTCTTGCCCCTGAACTCCAGGCGGGCAATGGCGTACGCCGCCAGGGTGGCCACCACGACCGAGAGCACCGTGGCGATCAGGCTGATGCCGATGGAGTTGAAGATCGCCCGCCGGAACTGCTCGTTGTCCCAGACCGCCTGGTAGTTGGCCCACCCGGCTCCGCCGCCGTCAGCGGGGAAGAAGCCCGGGCTGCCGTTCGTGATCGAAGCCTCGGACTTGAAGGACAGCGAGATGATCCAGGCGACCGGCAACAGGCACCAGATCATGATCAAGGTGCAGCCAACGATCAGTCCGACGCGACTTCCGATGCGACTGTTCATGTCAGGACTCCTGCCGTGCTTGGGCCAGGTCGACGCGGAAGAGTCTGACGATGCCGAAGGCGATCAGCAGGACCGAGAGGAACAGCAGCACGGACAACGCCGAACCCATCCCCAGCTGGAACTGTTCGATGGTTTGTCGGTAGGTGAGGAAGCTGATCGATTCGGTCTTTGCTGCCCCGGCCGTCATCACGAAGATGTTGTCGAAGATCCGGTAGGCGTCGAGTGCCCGGAAGAGCACCGCGACCATGATCGCGGCCCGCATGTTCGGCAGGATCACCTTCGTCAGTCGTTGCGTCCACGTGGCGCCGTCGACCTTCGCGGCCTCGAGCATGTCCTCGCTGACCTGGGCCAGGCCCGCCAGCAGCAGCAGCGACATGAACGGCGTGGTCTTCCAGATCTCCGAGACCATGATCGCGATCACGGCCGGCGTGGTCTCGCCGAACCAGTTGAAGTCGTCTCCGATGAACGGGAGCCAGCCGTTGATGAAGCCGTTCTGGAACGAGAAGGCGAACTGCCAGGCAAAGCCCGAGACCACGGTGATGATGCCGTAGGGAATCAGGATCGAGGTCCGGATCACGCCACGGGCGAAGATCACCCGGTGCATCACCATCGCGAAGATGAAGCCGATGACGAGCTCCACCGCGACCGTGACCACCATGTAGACGACCGTGACGGCGGTGGTGCGCCAGAACAGCGGGTCGGTCAGCGCAGTGATGTAGTTGCTGAGCCCGATGAAGTTCCGGTCATCGGGCGCGGTCAACGCGTAGTCGAACGTCGAGAGGTAGATCGCTCGCAACATCGGGAACGCGGTGACCACCAGCATCAGCACGATCGCCGGCGCCACCAGCTTCTGCCCCAGCCTGGTCTCCGCCTTGGCCCGGTCGCTGAGGACCGGCTTGCCCTTCTCGGGCGTGATCACGGCACTCACAGCAGCGACTTCCCTTCCAGCACGTCCTTCAGGTACTTCGCGGATTCCTCAGGTGTGCTGTCCGGATCGACCGAGTTCGGCGAGTGCCACCGGGCCTGGACGGCGCCGGAGATCATCGCGTAGAACGCGCTCTCGGGGCGGGGGCCGCCCTCGTCGACGCTGGTTCGGAACAGGGAGACGAGATCCTCCGGGTACTGGCCGCTCGCCGCCACCTCGTCGTACGCGGCGTTGGTCGACGGCATCAGACCGGCCTCCAGGGCCAGGTCGACCTGGGCCTGCGTGGACGTGATGCACTGCGCCGCGGCCATCGCCCACTCCGGGTGCTCGGAGTAGTTGCCGACACCGATGTCGATGCCGCCGACCGGCGGCTTGGAGGCTTCACCCGCGACGGTCGCGGGATAGCGCGCCCAGCCGAGGTCCGCGAAGGCCGCCTTGTCGGCCGGCCCGCCGGGCAGACCGATGCCGCCCTCGTAGTTCTTGTAGACGAAGGTCCAGTTCGTCATGAATTCGCCGGCGCCGTCTGCCGGGAACATCTGACCGAGACTGGTGCCCTCGTTCGAGACCGTCAGGTCCGGTTGTGCGGCCGCGGAATCGGCCAGCTTGCGGATGATCTCGGCGGCCTTGCGTCCGGCGTCCGAGTCGAGGCCCACCTTCGCGTCCCGGCCGGCCTCGGTGTCGGAGACGATGTCGCCACCGGCGCCCTGGATCATCGCGTTGATCCAGACGACGTAGGCCTCGTAGCGGTTGGCCTGGACCCCGACCGTGCCCCCGTTGTCGGCGGCAGCGTCGATCACCTGGTCCCAGGTGACGGGCTTGGTCATGTCCAGTCCGGCCGCCTTCGCCAGTGACTTCCGGTACCAGAGCAGCTGCGTGTTGGCCCACAGCGGGATCGCGAAGACCTTGTCGTCCCAGGTGACCGTCTCGGCCGCGCCCGACAGGTAGGCGCCTTCACCCTCGGCACTTGCGGTGAGGGAGGCCGCCAGATCGCCCTTGACCTCCTGGAGCCAGCCGGCGTTGGCGAACTCCGCCACGAAGACCGGGTCCAGATTCATCAGGTCAGTGGAGGAGTCCTGGGCCGCGAGCCGCCGTGCGAGCTGGGTGCGCTGGTCGGTGGCCGACGAAGGCAGTTGCTGGACCTCGATGTCGTAGTCACCGGTGCTGCACGACTCGGCGTACTTCATGAAGATGGGGACCCCGTCGGGGTTGACGTACCAGTTCAGAACCGGCTTGTCGGAGCCACCGCACGCGGCCAGCGTGCCGGCGGCCAGGACCGCCGTGGCAGCGAGAGCGACCGTCCGACGCCGCTTGCCCTGAGTCGAAAACATCAACCAGACCACCCCCTCCGAGTGTGGGTTGCGTCACTCAGGCCTACCGCAGCCGAGGGGGTGTTGTCCATCATTGGCCGCTGTCGAGGCCGAACCTTTACGCGTAGGTTGCGGGTCATGGCGCTCCATGTCGTGGCCGCGCGCACCGACCCCGCGCTGTTCCAGTTGCCGTGGTCGACGCCCCTGGCCGAGTGGGACAGGCAGTACGTCGTCCCGCTCCCCCTCGGCCTGTCCCGACACGTCGTCCGGGTGGTCCAGGTGAACCACCAGTTCCTCGCCGTCAAGGAGACCGAGGAGGCGAACGCGCTGCGCGAGTACGAGATGCTGCGGACCCTCCAGCGCCTCGGCCAGCCCGCCGTCGTACCGCGCGGAGTGGTGCGGGGACGCACCGACATCGAGGGCAATCCGTTGCCGACGGCGCTGCTCACCGAGCACCTGCACTACTCGCTGCCGTACCGCACGGTCTTCCAGCACGGACTTCGTCCGGACCAGGTTCCTGCCCTCATCGACGCGCTCGTGGTGCTGCTCGTCCGGCTCCACCTGGCCGGCGTCTACTGGGGCGACGTGTCGCTGTCGAATGCGCTTTTCCGCCGTAGCGCGGGGGGATTCGCGGCGTACCTCGTCGATGCCGAGACCAGCGAGCACCACGACTCCGTGTCGGACGCGATGCGCGAGCACGACGTCACCGTCGCCACCGAGAACATCTTCGCGGAGCTGATGGACCTGCAGGCCAGTGGCGACACCGACGTCGTCGTCGACGGCTTCGAGATCGTCACCCAGCTCGGCGATCGCTACCACGCGCTCTGGGACGAACTGACCGTCGCGGAGGAGTTCGGCACCGACGAGTGGTACCGGATCGAGCAGCGCATCGGGCGCCTCAACGATCTCGGCTTCGACGTCGACGAGCTCGACGTGCAGGCCGAGTCCGACCGGGTCCGGATCCAGCCCCGGGTGGTCGAAGCCGGACACCACTGCCGCGAGCTGCGCCAGCTGACCGGCCTCGACGTCGAGGACAGCCAGGCCCGCAAGCTGCTCAACGACCTGGCCGCATTCACCGCCCACGGCGGGTACGACGACGAGGACCGCGAGACGGTGGCGCGACGGTGGCTGGCCACCGTCTACACGCCGATCGTCGAGATCCTGCCGGTCGACCAGCGCCGCAAGATCGCACCGGCGGAGTTCTTCCACGAGGTCATGGAGCACCGGTGGGCCCTGTCAGACGTCGCCGGGCACGAGGTCAACATCTTCGACTCCGCCCGCGACTACGTCGTCACGGTGCTGCCGGAACGACCCTCCGACACCCCGACGCTCACCGGTGGTTGAGGCCTCGAGACCTAGGGGCGGCCGCGGGCCTCGAACGCATCGATCACGTCCTGCCGGCTCGGCGGACCGCCCAACGCCAGCGCCCAGAGCAGCAGTCGGGCCTTGACCGGCGAGAGCCACCCGGCACCGACCGCGCCGCGGGCGATGAGGTCGATCTCCGAGCCCGGGTAGCCGTACATCGCCCGCCCGGTGGGCCCCGACCCCGTGCGCGAGGCGAAGACGACCGGCACCTGCCGGGCGATCCGGCCGACCGCCTCGGCCATCACGGCCGACACGTGCCCCGCACCGAACCCGGCGATCACGAGCCCGTCCACGTCGTCAGGACGGATCGCGTCGACGACGTACCCGTCGTCCCCGAGGTAGGTCGCCAGCAGCGGCACTCGCGGATCACCGGCCTCCAGCCCTGCTGCCAACCGCAGCGGCGCCACCCGGCCGGCAGGGACGCCGTACGCGACCTCGGACTCGACGCACCGTCCGATCGGACCGAACACCGCCGAACGGAAGGCACTGGTCGACATCGAGTCCGTCTTCGCCACCCACCGCGCCTGGTGGATCTCGTCGTCGAACGCGACCAGCACGCCACGGTCACGCGACGTGGGCGCGAGGGCACAACGCACTGCCGTGAGCAGGTTCGCCGGACCGTCGGCCCCGGCGGCCTGCGGAGACCGCATCGCGCCCGTCAGCACGAGCGGTTCGGGCTGGTCCCAGAACAGGTCGAGCAGGTACGCCGCTTCCTCCAGCGTGTCAGTCCCCTGCGTGAGTACGACGCCCGTCGCTCCCGCCTGGACAGCGGCCTGCGCCCAGCGAAGTGCCCGCAGGATGGTGGGTTCGTCGAGGGACGGGCTCGGCAACATGGCCAGCGTCTCCGCCCGGATGTCCGCGATGTCGGCGAGGCCGGGCACGGCCTCGGCCAGCAACGCGGCCGAGAGCGTGGGCACGACCTCTGCCCCGTCGGTGGAGGTCGAAGCGATGGTGCCGCCGAGGGCACCGATCGCCACGGTGGGTCGGGTCATGGGACCAGCATGTCGCACGGTGCGGGTGTCGGTGACGAGTGGCAGGCTGGCGCCATGGCCAAGGATCGAGTGCCCGGTCGCATGGGTGGCAGCGCCGAACGTCCGGCGCGCTTCTTCAAGGATGCCGCCGAGTTCGACGCGTGGCTCGCAGCGAACCACGACACCGAGACCGAGCTGTGGATGGGCCTCAACAAGAAGCACGTGCCCGACCACGGCCTGACCTGGGCCGACGCGGTGCCGGTGGCGCTGTGCTGGGGGTGGATCGATTCGATCGCGCAGCGCATCGACGAGGACACCCGGCGCCAGCGCTGGAGCCCGCGCAAGAAGACCAGCAACTGGAGCAAGGTCAACCTCGACTTCGTCGAGCAGTTGCGCGCCGAGGGCCGGATGCAACCCAGCGGACTGGCCATCTGGGAGCAGCGCAAGACCGACCCGGCGCCGTACACCCACGAGGTCGACGGCGAGATCGTCCTGCCCGACGCCTACGCCGCCCAGCTCGCCGCCAGCCCGGCCGCCACCGCCTTCTGGGAAGCAGCGACCAGGACCTACCGCAAGGTCTGCTCCAACTGGGTCCTCTCCGCCAAGCAGGAGGCGACCCGCGATCGCCGGATGGCCCAGTTGGTGGAGGATTCCGCCGCCGGCCAACTCATCCCCATGCAGCGCTACGGCGACGTCCCCAAGTGGGTCGAGCGAGCAGCCGCGGCCGCCTCCTCCGCTGGTTGAGGTGCGAGCGAAGCGAGCCTCGAAACCCCCGCAGGGTCGGCGCCTGCGGCGCTTCCCGAGGCACCCCCCCGGGACCAAGAGCGGGGCCCCCGCCGCCGGCGGCGATTTCGTAGGTCTTTCGGCTCACCTCGGTCAACGCCGGCGGCACCCCGATTGGTCCCGGGGGGTGCCTCGTCCAGCGCCTCCGGCGCCGACCCTGCTCTGCGACTACCGGCTCACTGGGTGGGCTCGACGTACACCGACCCACCCAACTCGACGAACTCCACCGACTTCTCCTTCATCCCGAGGGCGGCGTCCTCAGGCGAGAGGTCGGCGCCGAACCGGTCCCGCACGTCCTGGCTGATCTTCATCGAGCAGAACTTCGGGCCGCACATCGAGCAGAAGTGCGCGGTCTTGGCGTTCTCGGCGGGCAGCGTCTCGTCGTGGAACTCCTCGGCGGTGACGGGGTCGAGGGACAGGGCGAACTGGTCGCGCCAGCGGAACTCGAAGCGGGCCTTCGACAAGGCGTCGTCCCAGTCGCGGGCGCCGGGGTGGCCCTTGGCCAGGTCGGCGGCGTGGGCGGCCAGCTTGTAGGTGATCACGCCGGTCTTCACGTCGTCGCGGTTCGGCAGGCCCAGGTGCTCCTTGGGCGTGACGTAACAGAGCATCGCCGTGCCGTGCATGGCGATCGTCGCGGCGCCGATGGCCGAGGTGATGTGGTCGTAGCCGGGTGCGATGTCGGTGGCGAGGGGGCCGAGCGTGTAGAACGGCGCGCCGTGGCACCAGTCCTGCTGGAGCCGGACGTTCTCCTCGACCAGGTGCAGCGGCACGTGGCCGGGGCCTTCGACCATCACCTGGACGTCGAACTCCCAGGCGCGTTTCGTCAGCTCGGCAAGGGTTCTGAGCTCGGAGAACTGCGCTTCGTCGTTGGCGTCGGCGGTCGATCCGGGGCGGAGTCCGTCGCCGAGGGAGAAGCTGACGTCGTACTGGCGGAAGATCTCGCAGAGCTCGTCGAAGTGGGTGTAGAGGAAGTTCTCCTCGTGGTGGGCCAGGCACCAGCCGGCCATGATCGAGCCGCCGCGGCTGACGATTCCGGTGACGCGGCGGGCGGTCATCGGGACGTAGCGCAGCAGCACTCCGGCGTGGACGGTCATGTAGTCGACGCCCTGTTCGCACTGCTCGATCACGGTGTCGCGGAAGATCTCCCAGGTGAGCTTGTCCGCCTCGCCGTTGACCTTCTCCAGGGCCTGGTAGATCGGCACGGTGCCGATGGGCACGGGGCTGTTGCGGATGATCCATTCGCGGGTGGTGTGGATGTCGTCGCCGGTCGACAGGTCCATGACCGTGTCGGCGCCCCACGTGATCGCGTGGGTCAGCTTGTCGACCTCCTCGGCGATGCTGCTGGTGACGGCCGAGTTGCCGATGTTGGCGTTGATCTTCACGAGGAACCGCTTGCCGATGATCATCGGCTCCGACTCGGGGTGGTTCACGTTCGCGGGGATGATCGCGCGGCCCGCGGCGACCTCGCTGCGCACCAGTTCGACGTCGCACTGCTCGCGCGCGGCGACGTACCGCATCTCCTCGGTGATGGTGCCCGCCCGTGCGTAGGCCATCTGGGTGACCGGTGCGCCCGTCGAGCGGCGGGGTGCCCGGCGCTCGCCCTGCCACTCCCCCTGGGCCTCCCCGCGACGTAGCGCCGCGCGGCCGTTGTCGAGCAACTGGGTCTCGCGGCCGTCGTACGTGCCGGTGTCGCCGCGGCCCTCGATCCAGCCGTCGCGCAGCGGGGGCAGGCCGTGTTCGGGCTCGGAGCCGGGGCCTTCGGTGCAGTACCGGTCGAAGGTCTCGCCGTTGGTCAGCGCGACGCGGGTGAACGGGACCGCAAGGTCACCGACCTCGATGCGGGTGTGGGCGGGGTGGACGGTCATCGGTGTTCTCCTTGGATGTGTGCGACGGGTCCCCGGCCGCGGCCGAGCTTCCAGTCCTTGCCGAGATTCAGCTGTTGTGAGACGTACGCCGCGGCACGCTCCGCGGCGGTCGGGAGGTCGGCGCCGAGCGCCAGATGGGCAGCGAGTGCGCTGCTGTGGGTGCAGCCGGTGCCGTGGTCGTTGGCGGTCGGGATGTCGCCGCCCCGGGTCACGATCACGCCGGCATGGTCGGGACGTCCCAGCGCGATGAACTCCTCCTCGTTGGGGGTGCTCACCGTCGCGACCGGAAGCAGGTGGTCCCGATAGGCCTGCACGACGGCGGCATCGGCAAGCACGGCACCCGACGTCGCGACCAGGACGGGGTCCACCACGAGGATCCGTCCGGCGCAGCGCTCGGCGACCAGGCGGACCACC
>JAKFEI010000183.1:0-2267 GCA_036675765.1 Nocardioides sp.
CACTTCCGCGGTGTCCTCACCGTGGTCGCCAAGCTCTTCGGCCTGGTCCGTCCCGACATCGCGGTCTTCGGCGAGAAGGACTACCAGCAACTGACCCTGATCCGGCGGATGGTCTCCGACCTCTGCCTCGGCATCGAGATCGTCGGTGCCCCCACGGATCGGGAGCCCGACGGGCTCGCCCGGTCCAGCCGCAACCGGTACCTCGACGACGAGCAGCGCCAGCAGGCCGCCACGTTGAGCCGTGCCCTCCGTGCGGCCCAGGAACGGGCGCCGTACGGCGTCCCGGCAGCCCGTTGGGCAGCCATGAGCGTCATCAAGGAGGAGCCGGGCGTGGAACTCGACTACCTCGCGCTCACCGACACCGGTCTGGGCGAGCTGCCCGACTTCCCCGAAGCCGGCACCGAAGGCCGGATCCTCGTTGCAGCCAGGGTCGGCACGACCCGGCTCATCGACAACATGACCCTGCAGTTCTGAGCAGTTCAAACTCCTGAGGGGGAACCCCATGCTGCGCACCATGATGAAGAGCAAGATCCACCGCGCGACCGTGACGCAGGCCGACCTGCACTACGTCGGCTCGGTCACCGTCGACGAGGACCTGCTCGACGCGGCCGACCTGCTGGCGGGCGAGCTCGTGCACATCGTCGACATCGACAACGGCGCCCGGCTCGAGACCTACACGATCGCCGGTGAGAGGGGCACCGGCGTCATCGGCATCAACGGTGCCGCTGCCCGCCTCGTGCACCCCGGCGACCTGGTCATCCTCATCGGCTACGGCCAGATGTCGACCGAGGAGGCCAAGGAGTTCAAGCCGAGCGTGGTCTTCGTCGACGCCGACAACAAGATCATGGCCACCGGTTTCGATCCGGCCGAGACCTTCGGCGACCCGAGCCTCGAGCGCGGCGACGTCACCGCGGCGCGCTGAGCCGGCGTCGGATCAGTAGCCTGCAGGGATGTCTGACCACGTGGTCCCCAGTCCGACGGCCGTACGACGCCTTCCGGGACGACTGAACGCGCCCGGACCCGGCTGGACCACCCGCGCCGACGTCGTCATCGTCGGCTCCGGCATCGCTGGACTCACGGCTGCGCTGCGCCTGCGGGGGCAGGTCGACAAGATCCTCGTCGTCACCAAGGACGTCCTGGCGGCCGGCTCGACCCAGTGGGCGCAGGGCGGCATCGCCGCGGCGCTCGGTCCGGGTGACACCCCCGAGGAGCACGAGGTCGACACCCTCGTCGCCGGTGCGGGCGCCTGCGACCTGGACGCCGTCCGGGTGCTGGTCAACGAAGGCCCCGAGGCGGTCCGCGAGCTGATCGCGCTCGGCACGAACTTCGACCACACCGACGACGGCGAGCTCTCGCTCACCCGCGAGGGCGGGCACCACCGCGACCGGATCGCTCACGCCGGCGGCGACGCCACGGGTGCCGAGATCCAGCGTGCGCTGATCGCTGCCATCGAGGCGGCCCCCGACATCGAGGTCATCCAGCACGCACTGGCCGTCGACCTGCTGCTCGGCGAGGACGAGCACGGCGTCACCGGCGTCGCGGGGCTGACCCTGCACGTCATCGGCGAGGGCGAGCGCGACGGCGTCGGCGCCGTCGACTGCCGCGCGGTCGTGCTGGCCAGCGGCGGGCTCGGCCAGGTGTTCTCGCAGACCACGAACCCGTCGGTCGCGACCGGCGACGGCATGGCGCTGGCCCTGCGCGCCGGCGCGACGCTGCGCGACCTTGAGTTCGTCCAGTTCCACCCGACCGTGATGTACCTCGGCCCCGACTCCCGCGGCCAGCAGCCGCTCATCTCCGAGGCAGTCCGCGGTGAGGGTGCCTTCCTCGTCGACGGCCCGCCGGAAGAGGGTGGCACCCGCTTCATGCAGGGCGTGCACGAGCTCGCCGACCTCGCCCCGCGCGACGTGGTCGCCAAGGCGATCATGAAGCGGATGATCGAGACCGGTCGGCCGCACATGTGGCTCGATGCCCGCCACCTCGGCGCGGAGTTCTGGGAGAAGCGCTTCCCGACCATCCTTGCCACTGCCCGCTCGCACGGGGTCGACCCGGTCAACGCACTGATTCCCGTTGCGCCCGCCTGCCACTACGCCTCCGGGGGCGTCCGTACCGACCTCCACGGTCGCACCGACCTGCCCGGGCTCTATGCCACCGGCGAGGTCGCCTGCTCGGGCGTGCACGGCGCCAACCGTCTCGCGTCCAACTCGCTGCTCGAGGGACTCGTCTTCTCGCGGCGCATCGCCGACGTGCTGCCCGGCGAGATCGCCCCG
>JAKFEI010000349.1:0-15380 GCA_036675765.1 Nocardioides sp.
CTGCAGTTGACGCTGCAGTTGACGCTGTCGCCGAGGCTCGTGAGATCGGGCGCATCCTGGCGGACAGCAAGCTCGCGTATGTCGCCATCGGCACTGCCCGTGGCCCGCTGGTCACGCCGGTGCTCTACGGCTCCGCCGGCGGAGCGATCTGGGTCCTCACCAACAATCACGCCCTCAAGGCAAAGGTGTGGCGCAAGCGACCCCGAGCCGGCTGGACCGTCCGGAGCGGGAACACCGCGGTCGCCTTCACCGGTGAGGCCACGATGCTGTCGGTGCGGGACGTGGCGGGAGCTCTCGCCCGGCCGCTCGGCCTGGTCGCCGTACCGCCGGCCGTCCTGTCCTGGGTGTGCCGCAACCCGCGGCAGGTCGGAGGCTTTGTCCGCGACGCGATCGCGCATCCCACCCGGGGGATGCCGCAGGACTTCGTGCTCGTCCGGCTCCAGCCCGACAGTGCGACGATCGTTCGGGACCTCGCCGATTCGGATGACGTTGGGGACGCCGATCCGCGGATCGCCGAGGTCGTTCCTGATGGTCTGGCCGAGTTGACGACCCAACGCACGGGCATCCTCGGGCTCTCGACGCCTGACGGTCCCGTCGCGATGCCTGCTGGCTGGGACCACGAACAATCGATCATCCGCCTCTCGTCGGCCGCCGCGCACCTGGTTGCGGGTGCCGGTACGGAGGCATGCATCACCTTCGACGAACCCGTGCACCTCCGCCCGACGGAACAGCGCGGCATCGTGCTGCGGGGACGGGTCCAACCGGATCCTGGCGACGACGCCGGTGCTCTCGCGTTCGATGCCGACCGCGTGACGTACTGGGACGGCTTCGCGGTCGAGACCGTCGACATCACGGGCTGACGCCCCGGGCGGTCAGGCGGTGACCAGGCTCTGGCGCATCTCGACGATCCACTGCTTGTAGGCGACGTGGGAGGCCCGCAGCTCGTTCCCGGGCCAGTCGCTCGCCAACAGTGGTGTCGGCAGGACGGGGTCGGTCAGCAGGTGCCGGCCGGCGGTGGCGCACGCGGTGAACCGGAGCACGGGGTCGGTCGTGTTGGTCGCGTCGAGGAGGTCGCGCGCGGTCGCGCTCCATTCGTCGAGGTCCCACAGGCGCGAAGCCAGCGCCGCAGGGTCGGCCACGGTCGAGCCCACGAACCTGTCGCACACGCTGGTGACCTCGTCGGTCCAGTCGAGCTCCAGGTTGGTCGGGCGCGTCCACACGCCCTCCCGGAGCTCGCCGAGTCGCAGATCGGTGAGGCGGGTGCGCAGGTCGGCCCGATCGGTCGCCGTACGCCCGACGGTGGTGATCGCGACGAGGTGCCAGGTGCCATCCCAGTCCTGCCGCCGGGGGTGAGTGGCTCGCTCCTGCCGTCGCTGGCGCTCGGCCAGTCGCTCGGAGAGTCGGTAGCGGCCGTCGTCGTCGCGGTTGACGTCGCCCGCCGCGGTCATCCGTGACAGCGCCACGCGCACGGTCGGCTCGGCGAATCCGACCACCGAGGCGGCCGCGATCAGCTCCCGGGTCGTCAGGGCGGACACCTCGGCGCCGAGCAGCAGGGTGAGCAGCGCCGAGCGCGTGGAGACGGGTTTGAGGGCAGGCATGGTGAGCCGACCTTACAAGTCCGCGACGGCTGACGTGAATCCGTTGTGACCTATGTCTAACACTCTTGGCTCGGATGTCGGTGGTGTGTAACGGTGGGGCCATGAGCGAGAACAGCACCGGTCAGCGACTTGCCGGACGAACCCTGATGATGTCCGGCGGTAGCCGCGGCATCGGCCTGGCCATCGGCCTGGCAGCCGCCCGTGAAGGTGCCAACGTCGTCCTGCTGGCCAAGACCGACGTCCCGGACCCGCGGCTGCCCGGCACGGTGCACACCGCCGCGGCCGAGATCGAGGCGGCCGGGGGACAGGCACTCGCGGTCGTCGGGGACGTCCGCGACGAGGCGTCGGTGGAGGCTGCCGTGGCGCAGGCGGTCGAGCGTTTCGGCGGGATCGACATCTGTCTGAACAACGCCTCGGCCATCGCGCTCGACAGCACGGAGAACCTGCCCGTCAAGCGCTTCGACCTGATGACGCAGATCCAGTTGCGGGGCACCTACCTGCTCACCCGCGCCTGCCTGCCGCACCTGCGCGCCGGGACCAACCCGCACATCCTGTCGCTCTCGCCGCCCCTCAACATGGACCCCGCGTGGCTCGGCAAGCACCCGGCGTACATGCTCGCCAAGTACGGCATGTCGCTGCTGACCCTCGGCTGGGCCGCGGAGTACGCCGACGACGGGATCGCCGCGAACTGCCTGTGGCCCGAGACGCTGATCGCGACGGCCGCCGTACAGAACCTGCTCGGCGGCGACGCCGCCATCGAGAAGGCGCGTTCGCCGCAGATCGTGGCCGACGCGGCCATCGAGGTGCTCACGCGTCCCTCGAGGGAGTACACCGGACAGGCCCTGCTCGACGTCGACGTCCTGCGCGCGGCGGGTGTCTCCGACTTCGCTGCGTACGGCGGCACGGGCGACCTGGAGTACGACATCTTCGTGGACGCGCCCCGATGAGCGCGCCGCGGATCGATGCCTACGCGGCCTTCCTCGGGGTCGAGGTGACCGGCCACGGCGGTGGCCGTGCGGAGGCCACGGTCGTCGTGTCGGAGGACCATCTCAACCCGCACGGTACGGCGCACGGGTCGTTCCTGTTCTCGCTCGCAGGCATCGCACTGGCCGCGGCAGCGAACGACGACGAACACTCGGGTGTCGTCAGCGCGGTCCAGATCGACTACCTGCGACCGGCCCGACCGGGCGACACCCTGGTCGCCCGTGCCGAGCTGGCCGAGCGACTGACCAAGGAAGACCTCTTCGTCATCCGGGTCACCCACGGTCAGGAACTGGTCGCGCGTGCGACCGGCCGCGCGAACCGGCGCCCCCGCACCTGATTTTCAGTCGAGGGAGACCCGCATCCGAAACCGGTGCTGGTCGCCGTCCTGGGTGACCGTGAGGCCGGCCGTGTCGAGCGACTTAAGTTCGGTGCCGTCAGATCCGGCGATGGCCTCGAGCCAGTTGCCGGCGTCGAAGTCCGCGAACGTGATGGTCAGGGCCTTGTCGGCGTCGGGCACGACGTTCGTGAACCGGTCCGAGTCGCCGAGGGTCTCCTTCGGGTCGACCAGTTCTTCGAGATAGGCGGCGTTGGGGCCGATGACGACGCCGTCGTCGGTACGCAGCGACGTGAGGAACGTGTCCGCGTCGATCTCCAGCGTGGCCCGGAGCTTGGCGAGGGCAGCTTCGATGGCCGCCGGGTCGCCGGTGACGCGGGCCGCGATGGGGAAGGTCTCCGTCTTCCCGGAGTCGATTGCCTTGCCGAAGTCGTCCCTCCCGGCGAAGACAATCGTGTCGCCGCCCAGGGCTTCCAGGTCCTTCGGAATGAGGCCCGTGGCCTTCTTGAAGTCGGCCAACAGGTCCGCTTCGGTCCCGCCCATCCCGAAGTAGCCGCCCGAGCCCGTGACGGTGTCCTCGGCCCAGTCGTCGGCGAACCCGCCGCCGAAGGCCACCGCAGTGTTCGCCGGAAGACGGCTGATCACCCGCTGGGCATCGGTGCCGTCGTACCGGCCCTCGTAGCCACCGAGCAACGGGTCGCCGACCGCCTCGAGTTCGAGCGAGCCGTCGTCGAAGCGCAGCACCCCGCCCAGACCGGAGAAGTCGCGGAGCGCCTTCCTCACGTCGTCCGGCAGCTCGGGACCTCCGAAGTTGATCCCCGCCCCGTACTTCTCCTCGAAGAACGCTTCCATCTCGTCGTCGAGCTTCTTCTGGTCGGCGGGGGACAGCTCGTCGTAGTGCTCCATGCGCTCGTTGAGCGCCTTCTCCTCCGGGGACGGCTCGGGGACCCGCGAACTGAGGAACGCTTCCATCTCGTCGTCGAGCTTCTTCTGCTCAGCAGGGGTCAGCTCGTCGTACTTCTCCATGCGCTCGAAGAGCGCCTCTTCCTCGGGTGTCGGCTCGGGGAAGCCCTCGGGGAAGCCTTCGTCGGAACCCTCATCGGCACCATCGTCAGAGTCCGCCGTTGCCCAGGAGTCATCGAACGTCATGAGGCTCACGTAGTTGATCAGGTCGCTGACCGGATCGGCGTAACCCAGCGGCGACGCGACGAGGTAGAACGCGATGAAGGAGTCCTCGTCCGAGGCCTCGAGCAGCGCCGGTCCGGCTTCCGGGGCCGCGAACAAGGTCACCACGCCCGCCTCGCCGGCGGCGCCGACCAGCTCGTTGAAGTCCTCGTCGTCGGCCAGCGTCGCGCGCGCTGCGGCGGTCTCGACCTTCTGGGCGACCTCGTTGCTGCTGGCCAGCACGGCCCAACCGTCGGAGACGGCGAAGCCGAACTCGTCGCAACTGCCGGCGATCTTCTTCAGACCAGCCTCGGCCTTCCCGGAGTCACCGATCTGTACGACGGCCACCACCTCCGGTTCGTCGAGGGGTACGACGGCCAACGCAGCCCGCTCACCGGCCCAGTCCTCGACGTCGTCGAAGTCGACGTCGCAGCCACTCCCGGTGGTGGCCTCGTCGACGATCGACCGCCGCAGGTCGTCCCGGCCGTCGAGGTCGAGCTCCTCCTTCAGGGCGGGGAACTTGCGGAGCGCGTCGAAGGCCGCGACCTTCTGGCCGCCCGGTGGGTCGAGGTCCACGGCGACGTACGCGAGGGTGTTCGACGGCAACGCCTCGGCGGGCTGCGGTCCCTGCGCGGCCCAGACCTGCAGGGCCCAGGCGCCGACGCCGATGACGGAGCCGACTCCGACCACGCCTGCAACAGCGGCAGCGCGGCGGCGCGGCTTCTTCTCGGCGGGCGGGGGCACGGGGACAGCGTCGGCAAGGCTCACCCGGTGAACCTAGGGGATTTCGACAGTGCGCCACGGCGGTTTCGGCGAAGACCTGCCCAGTGGTCCGCCCGAGGTCAACGCACGGCTGATGGCCGCACACAATTTGCCTGGTCGAGAACGACTACAGCTGAGTCTCGAGCGCCCGTTCGGTTCCGAGCCGGGCTCTCGCCGCCGCCTTGATGCCGGCGTCGCGAGAGCCCGGTGCGGCGTGCACTGCGGAGGCGGTGCCCTTCCACGTGCCGCGGATGCCGTGGTCGCGGCGCATCAGCTTGAAGTAGTCGACCACCTCGACCTCCTTGGCGCGCAGTGCGAGCTCGGTCGAGGTGGACGCGGCGGGGGCAGCGACGTCGGCCTTGATCGCGGCAGCGCGGGCGAGGTCGCGGGCGGCCTTCAGGCGTTCGCCGACGTGGTCGGCCCAGGCCTCGTAGAAGGCAGCGCGTGCGGTCGATCCGTGCACGGGCTGGAGCTCCCAGCGGCGGCGTCGCGCGTTCCAGACCTCGCGGGTGTCGGCCTTGTGGGCGCCCGAGCGCAGGTGCGCGTCGCCGTCGCTGACCATCTGGGTGACGAGGGAGGCGTAGAGAGCCTTCACGATCGAGATGTCTGAGGGGAAGCCGTAGAGGGTCACCCGGGTGTTGCTGGTGTAGATCGCGACCCGGACGTCGTTGGCCTGGGCGATCTCCAGCATCAGGCGGACGTAGCGGGCGAGCGAGCGCTTGCCGGTCTCTCCGATGAGCACGGTCTCCCACGCGGGCTCCTCGCGGTGCTCCTCGACACTCGCGGTCGCGCGGGCCACCGCGAGGGCGATCTGGTGCCGGGTGGCCAGCGCCTGTGCCTTGCTGAAGAAGGCGTCGCGCTCGGCGGAGTTGGACGTGCGCTCGGCCTGGCGCAGCAGCCGACCGATCCGCAACAGGGTGCGGTCCTCGTCGTCGACGCCGGTGTCGAGCCCGTTGAGTCGGTAGGACGTGTGGAGCAGGTCGGCGAGGACCGGCATCCCGATGTCCTCGAGCAGCCGCAGGAACGTCGTACGGAAGTCCCTGTCGTGGCCCGCGCCACCGCGCAGGTGGTGCGCCACCTCATGGAGTACGACGGCCGCCCGCAGCGACCACGCGCCGCCGACCTCGCGCGGGGGGATGGCCATCACTCCACGCAGCGGCAGCTCATCGCGTTCGTAGTGGGCCTGCCGGTGGCCGCGCCGCGCACGGACCGCGATCGGCACTTCGGCGAGGTCGAGGCCCGAGCCGTCGTCGTACCGGCTCTCGGCGGCACGTAGGTGCGCCAGCACGCGGTCGACGAACTCCTGCACGTGTCCGGGGTCGGTGAACCGGGGCTCGGTCTCCGGCTCGAAGTCCTTCAGTGCGGTGCCGACCCGGATCCGCAACGGCTCGCCGGGACGGCGGCTGGCTTCATCGAGCCAGCTCGCGAAGAGGTCTTCCGCGGCGTAGACGTCCCGGGTGTCAGGCATGGAGGAAGGTTGTCAGGCGGCGCCGACAACCGCCGATCCCTGGTGCCGGTCGCGCAGGTCGACGAGTTCGGTGATCGCCTCGACGAAGCGCACCGTGCTGTCGCCGACACCGTTGTCGTCGAAGTAGTGGTGGCGCATCGCGGCCCGGGCGATCCGGTGCTCGTCGTGGTCGAGCCGGTCGGAGAGCAGGTCGGTCAGCCCGGCGAGGCTGTCGACGTCGAGGACATCGGCGCACCGGCTGACCGGCACCTCCTGGCGCAGCCGCTCGGCATCATGGTGCCGGTCGGTGATCATGATCGGCTTGTCGGTCTGCAGGTACAGCCAGTCGAGGCCGACCGAGGACACGTCGGTGATCATCGCGTCGCAGCCCGGGAAGACAGCCAGGATGTCGCCCTGCCAGATGGCGGCGTGCCCGGCTTCCGGGTCGTTCTCGGCAGCCCGCTCGACCAGGTCGAGGATGGCCTGGTGTCCCTCGCGGATGGCCGGGGTCAGGCTCGAGGTGATCTTCGGGTGCGGCTTGTAGACGAGGCGCACGTCGTCGACAGCCAGCACGGAGGCGACGATCTCGGCACCGAAGACGTCGACCGACGTGTAGTCGTTGTACTCCGCGTCGCCCTCCCACGTGGGGGCGTAGAGGACGGTACGGCGTTCGCTGCGGGGGAGCAGGGGAGCGGGGCGCAGGTCGAGCTGCGGGCGGCCGATCCGGACCAGTCGGGTCTCGTCGAGCTCCATCAGTGCAGCGCGGTGCCGCTGCACGGCGGCTTCGCCGGCGACGAAGACGCGGTCGTAGGCCTTGGCGTTGTTCGAGACCATCGAGTGCTTGTCGCTCTCGCCGTGGTTGATGTGCACGTGCAGCATCCGGCCGTCGAGCAGCGAGTTGAAGTTCCACATCGAGTTGTTGCAGTACACGACGACCTTGGCGTCGAGGTCGTCGTACAGCTGGGCGAGGTCGGCAAAGCCCGGCGCGAAGTACACCGGGAGCGAGGTCCGCTGTTCCACGATCGCCTGGGTCTCCGCGTTCCGGGTCAGGATGCCGACCGGATGGGTCGCATCGAGCCGCTCCAGGACGGGAATCCACTGCAGGAGCTGGTAGACCCGGGTCGGGTCGTCGGCGAAATAGGCGATGACGTGGGGTTGCTGCACCAGCCGATGTTACGGCTCGAAACGGTGCGGGAACGAACCGGCGAGACCTCTCCAGTGTTGCGTTTGGGTAACCTCGCCCGGTGCCTCTCGTCCGGTTGCCTTCGCGCCGCTTCCTCAACCGATCCGTCCACGCTGTCTGGCGGTGGGTCGAGCAGGTCGGCGACGTGGCACCGGGCACCGATCTGGCCGACGGATTCGGGCATTTCGGCCGCGGAAGCTGCCTGGGGTTCCCCATCGCCACGTTGTACGGCGCCCGTGCGATCCACCTCGGCGAGGACACGCTGATCGGCCGCTTCGCCACCCTCTCGGTCGGCTACGGACCGACCCAGACCGTGTTGCCCCCTCGCGCCCTGGTGATCGGTGACCGGTGTGTCCTCGGCGCCCGGATCTGCGTCACGGCACACGAGTCGATCACGATCGGCGACGACGTCTGGTTCGGGCAGGACGTCTTCATCTCCGACGCCAGCCACGGCTACCAGGACCCTGAGGTCCCGGTGGGCCAGCAGTTCGGTGCGCACCAGCCGGTCAGCATCGGTTCCGGATCCTGGATCGGGCACGGCGCGATCATCCTTCCCGGCGCCACGATCGGACGGAACTGCGTGGTGGCGGCCGGATCGGTCGTCCGCGGCACGGTGGAGGACCACACCGTCGTGGGCGGTGTCCCCGCCCGCGTCATCAGGCGGCTCGAGCCGGGCGTCGGCTGGATCACGCCGACCGCTAAGGTGGAGGTCTCCCGCCCCGCCCCGTGAAGGACCCTGATGACCGCCTGGCTGTTGCTGGGACTTGCCATCCTCCTCATCGTGGCGTGCGGCCTCTTCGTCGCAGCCGAGTTCGCGTTCGTGACTGTCGACCGCGGCCAGGTCGACCGTGCCGCCGACGACGGTGACCATGCGGCGATCGGCGTGCAGAAGGCACTGCGTTCGTTGTCGACCCAGTTGTCCGGCGCGCAGGTCGGGATCACGATCACGAATCTCGCGATCGGTTTCCTCGCAGAGCCCGCCATTGCCGAACTCCTGCGGGGGCCGCTGCGGAGCGCAGGTGTCTCCGAGGGCGCCGTCAGTCCGGTGGCTGTCGCCACGGCCCTGGTGCTCAGCACCTTCTTCACGATGCTCATCGGCGAACTGGTCCCGAAGAACGTCGCCATCGCGCTGCCGATGACGACCGCGCGCCTCACCCAGCGCCCCATGCGGGCCTTCACCGCTGCGGCCGCCGGTCCGATCAGGCTCCTCAACGGCAGCGCCAATGCCATCGTGCGCCGGCTCGGTGTCGAGCCACAGGAGGAGCTGCGCTCGGCCCGCAGTTCCACCGAGCTCGCCTCACTGATCCAGCGCAGCGCCGACGAGGGCACGCTCGACGCCGACACCGCGGAGCTGATGGAGCGGTCGGTCGAGTTCGGCACCCGTACGGCGGGCGAGATCATGACGCCTCGCGTGCGGACTCGTTCACTGGAGGCCAATGACCGCGCCAGCGCCGTCATTGCGCTGGCCCGCGAGTCCGGCAACTCCCGGTTCCCGGTGCTCGACGAGTCCGATGCCGTCGTCGGCACCGTGCACGTCAAGAACGCCGTCGCGCTGCCCCTGCACGAACGCGCGACGACGAAGGTCAAGCACCTGATGGTCCGCCCGATCGTCGTGCCCGATTCCCTGCGCCTGGATCCGCTGATGGCGCTGTTGCGCGCCGACGGCTTCCAGATGGCCATCGTCCTCGATGAGTACGGCGACCATGCCGGCATCGTGACGCTGGAGGACGTGATCGAGGAGATCGTCGGCGACATCGCCGACGAGCACGACCGCCTCGGCAGCCGCGGCCGCCTGCGCCGCGACGGCACCTGGTCGCTGTCCGGCCTGTTGCGCCCCGACGAGGTCGAGGACCTCACCGGCGTCGAACTGCCGGAGGGTGAGGACTACGACACGGTCGCCGGCCTGGTCCTGCAGGTGCTGGGCCGGATCCCGTCCTCGGGTGACTGGGCCGTCGTACCCCTGGAGCGCGAGGGTGAGGACGACGACGAGCCGGCCCGCCGGGCCGTGCTGACCGTCGACCACATGGACGGCCTCCGGATCGACCGGATCTCGATGCGAGTGGAGGTTGTCGATGAATGACGTCGCCGCCATCCTGCTCGCGGTCTTCCTGCTCGCTGCCAACGCGTTCTTCGTGGGTGCCGAGTTCGCGCTGATCTCCGCACGACGGAGCCAGATCGAGCCCCGGGCCCAGGCCGGTTCCCGGATGGCGAAGATCACCCTCGCCGCGATGGAGCGGGTCTCGCAGATGATGGCGGGCGCCCAGCTGGGCATCACCATCTGTTCCCTGGGCCTCGGTGCCGTGGGGGAGCCGGCGCTCGCGCACCTCATCGAGCCGGTCTTCCATGAACTCCACGTGCCTGATGCGTGGTTGCACCCGGTCGCCTTCGTGCTCGCGATGACGATCGTGGTGTTCCTGCACGTCGTCCTCGGCGAGATGGTGCCCAAGAACCTCGCGATCGCGGGCCCGGACCGTGCTGCCCTGATCCTCGGACCGCCGATGTACGGCATCGTGCTGGTGCTGCGCCCGGTCATCGTCGTCATCAACGCGTTCGCCAACGGCATCCTGCGGTTGCTCGACATCGAACCCAAGGACGAGATCGGCAGTACGTACACCCGCGAGGAGGTCGCCGCACTGGTCGAGGAATCGCACGGCGAAGGCCTGCTCGCCGAGGACGAGTACGGCCGTCTGTCCGGCGCGCTCGGCTTCACCGAGAAGACCATCGCCGCTGTGACCATGCCGCAGGACTCCCTGGCGACCGTCGTGCGCGGGTCGACCGGTGCCGATGTCGAGGCGATCTGTGCTGCGACGGGGTTCAGCCGCTTCCCCGTGGTGTCGGACGGCATCGATGGGCCGAGCGAACTGATCGGCTACCTGCACATCAAGGACGTTCTCGAGCCCGACGAGGAGCGCCGGATGCAGCCGGTCGGCGATCGCTGGATTCGTCCCTTCGCGACGGTCACGCCGGACACGCCGCTGCACGACGCCCTGGAAGTCCTCCAGCGCCGGGGCGCCCACATGGCCCGCGTGGTCGAGGCGGACGGTACGACGCTCGGCGTCGCCGCACTCGAGGACGTCATCGAGGAACTGGTCGGTGTCATCCGCGACGCGGCGCACTCGGACGAGCAGGCGGCCAACTAGGGTGGCGATCGTGGGTGCACCCGAGACGCGCGACGAACCTGCCGCGGGCCGTCAGGTGCTGACCGTTCCCAACGTGATCAGTGCCTCGCGGCTGCTCGGCGTTCCCTTGTTCCTGTGGCTCGTCCTCGGCCCCGAGGCCGACGTCTGGGCGCTCGTCGTCCTGATGGTCGCCGGCGGTACGGACTTCCTCGACGGCTGGCTGGCGCGCAAGCTCAACCAGCAGTCCGAACTGGGCCGACTGCTCGACCCGGTCGCTGACCGGTTCTACATCCTGGCCGTGGTGATCGGCCTTGCGCTGCGCGATGTCATCCCGTGGTGGGTCGCGGCTTCCCTGCCGTTGCGCGACCTGTTGTTGTGGGGCCTCGTGCCGTTGCTGCGGACCCGTGGCTACAGCGCCCTGCCGGTGCACTTCCTGGGCAAGGCCGCCACCTTCAACCTGCTCTACGCGTTCCCGTTGCTGTTCCTCGGCGACGGCGAGGGCACCGTCGCCACGCTCGCGCAGATCTTCGGTTGGTCGCTGGCGTTGTGGGGGATCGGCCTCTACTGGTGGGCGGGCGTCCTCTATGCCTGGCAGGTGCGCAAGCTCCTGGCCACGACCGAGCGTCGCCCACGGGGGGCGGGTTCGCGTGGCTGACACCATCGACCGGACCCGGACCCCGCTGCTGACCCTGATCACGCTGGAGGCGCTGGACCGCGACTACCAGGCGGCGGCGTCGCGGCGGGGTGCCGACACCCGCGAAGGGGCAGGGCCGCGCATGGCGGTCGTCCTCGTGATGGCGGCCTTCGCGATGCTCGTGACGGTCGCCGCCGTACAGACGTCGCAGAACGCGGACGTGGACGACGCCAGTCGGGCCAGCCTGATCTCGCGGATCGAGTCGCGGCGCGCCGTCGTGGGCGACCTTCAGGCGGAGATCGCCGACAAGCGCGCTGCCAACACTGCGGCCGAGGCGACGCTCCGGTCGCTGGGCTCGCGCTACAGCGACACCCAGGCCGACGCCACGGCGGTGGGTGCGCTCACGGGCTTCGAGCCGGTCACTGGCGACGGCATCCGCGCCACCCTGGACAACCCGCCGAATGCCGGTGAGGACGACGCCGTCGTGCGCGACACCGACCTCGCGCTGCTGGCCAACGGGTTCTGGGCCGCTGGTGCCGAGGCCATCTCCATCAACGGCCAGCGCCTCTCCCCGATGAGCGGGATCCGCAACTCCGGGGAGCCGGTCGAGGTCAACGGCATCGGCATCGCGCCGCCGTACACGATCCTGGTCATCGGCGACCAGCGCACGTTGTCGGCCAACTTCATCGACACGTCCCCGGGCCTGCAGTTCCTCGCGCTCAAGGACCGGTACGGCTTCCCGTACGAGACCGACAACCAGGACGACCTCCACCTCCCGGCGGCGCCCGCGTCGACCCGGCAGCTACGGTCGGCGACGATCCTGAGCAATCCCAAGATCGAAGGAGGTGAGGCGCCGTGATCGCCGTTCTCGGTCTGCTGGTGGGTGTCACTCTCGGGTTCGTCCTCCAGCCGGACGTCCCGCAATCGATGGAGTTCTACCTGCCGATCGCGGTGGTCGCCGCGCTCGACGCCGTGTTCGGCGCGCTGCGCGCCTACCTGGACGGGATCTTCGATGACAAGGTGTTCGTCGTCTCCTTCCTCAGCAATGTCGTGATCGCGGCCGGCATCGTCTACCTCGGCGACCGCCTCGGCGTCGGTGGCCAGCTCTCGACCGGTGTCATCGTCGTGCTCGGGATCCGGATCTTCACCAACGCTGCCGCCATCCGGAGGCACTTGTTCCATGCCTGAGGAGACCCCCAGCAGCCCCGCGGGCACGGCCACCGACCGCCTCAAGCAGGCGCTCCTGCGGCCGTCCCGCAAGCAGATCGTGGCGGGCCTCCTGCTGGCGTTGCTGGGGTTCGCGGCCGTGACCCAGGTGCGGGTGACCGGAACCGACGAGACCTACGCCGGCCTTCGCCAACAGGACCTCATCGACCTGCTCGACGGCCTGGCAGGTACGCGCCAGCGCGCCGAGGCCGAGGTCGACCGGCTCGAGGACGTCGCCGCCGACCTGCGCGACGACTCGACCAAGCGACAGGCCGCCCTCGAACAGGCCCGGAAGTCGGCCGACAACCTGAACATCCTGGCCGGACTCGTGCCCGTGACCGGCCCCGGCATCCGGGTCACGATCACCGAGATCGACGGCCGGCTGACCCAGTCCTCCCTTCTCGACACGATCCAGGAGCTGCGCACGGTCGGTGCCGAGGCGATCGCGATCAACGGCACCGTGCGGGTCGTGGCGCAGACCTTCATCGCCGAGTCCGAGGGCGGCTTCACGATCGACGGCGAGCAGGTCGAGGCGCCGTACGTCATCGACGCCATCGGCGAGCCGGGTGTGCTCCGCGGGTCGCTCACCTTCGCACTGGGGCCGAAGAAGCAGATCGAGGAGGACGGCGCACGGATCGAAGCGCGGGAGCTGAAGGCGATCGACATCGAAGCTGTCGCGCGACGCGACCGGCCTCGGTACGCCGCCCCGGACCAGGGGCAGTAATCTTCTGGCCATGACGAACCCCGCCGAGCTGAAGTACACCGTCGAGCACGAGTGGTTGCGTGAGCCCGGGGAGGTCGCCGGATCGGTCCGGGTCGGCATCACCGACTTCGCGCAGGAAGCTCTCGGCGACATCGTCTACGTCTCGCTCCCCGAGGTCGGTGCCGCCGTGAGCGCGGGCACCCCGTGCGGCGAGCTCGAGTCGACCAAGTCGGTCAGCGACGTCTACGCCCCGGTCACCGGCGAGATCGTTGCCGTCAACGAGGCGCTGGACGCCACCCCCGAGCTGGTCAACAACGATCCGTACGGCGCCGGCTGGCTGTTCGAGGTCGTCCCCGCAGACAAGGGCGACGTCGACGGATTGCTCGACGCGTCCGCATATGAGGCACAGCTCGACACCTGATCGGGTACGTTCGTCAACGACCAACCCGGACCCTTCAAGGAGCCTTCTGATGCCGTTCTGCACCGCCTGTGGTCGGCAGAACCCCGATGATGCGCGGTTCTGCTCCCAGTGCGGAACCCGCCTGGTGGAGCAGGACGCGTCGACGCCCGTCGTCAGCGACGCGACCGCCACCATCCAGTTCGGTGCCGGCGCCTCCGCCGGTGATCGTGTGGAGACCTCTGACCGCGCGCTCAGCCCCGTTGACGCTGCTGCGGTCGACGCCCTGCCGATCGGACACGCGCTGCTCGTCGTCCAGAAGGGCCCGGGCTCGGGGAGCCGGTTCCTGCTGGACGCTGACGAGGTGAGCGCCGGGCGCCACCCCGAGAGCGGGATCTTCCTCGACGACGTCACGGTCTCCCGTCGTCACGCGGTGTTCCGCCGTGACGGTGGCACCTTCACGGTCGAGGACGCGGGCAGCCTCAACGGCACCTACGTCAACCGCGACCGGATCGAGAAGACGCAACTCACCGACAGCGACGAGGTCCAGGTCGGGAAGTACCGGCTGGTCTTCTTCTCCGGACACGAGAGCCACTGAGCATGGCCGTGGCCTTGGCCCGCGGCGAGCGGGAGCCCCTGCTCAACATCGGGCAGGTCCTGGAAATGCTCGAGCCCGACTTCGGCGGGCTGATCAGCATCTCCAAGCTGCGGGGCCTCGAGGACGACGGGCTGATCAAGCCCGATCGCACCGCATCGGGCTACCGCAAGTTCTCCCACGCCGACGTGGAGCGGTTGCGCTACATCCTGCGGATGCAGCGCGACCACTACCTTCCGCGCCGCGTGATCCGCGAGCACCTCGACGCCATGGATCGTGGCCTCGAGCCGCCCGCACCCGACCCGGTCGTGCCCACGGTGCCCAAGGTGGCCATCGGGGTCGACGGCCTGCCCGCGCCCGAGTCGTTCCGTCGTACCGACAAGCTGCGACTCTCGCGCAAGGAGCTCATCAAGGTGGCAGAGATCGACGAGCAGCTGCTCGGACAGCTCGAGGACTTCGCGCTGATCACCCCTTCTGCCACGGGGCACTACGACACCGACGCACTGGTGATCGCCCAGACGGCTCGCGAGCTCGCCGACTTCGGCATCGAGCCCCGTCACCTGCGTGCCTTCCGCACCGCCGCCGACCGTGAGGTCGGGCTCATCCAGCAGGTCGTCGCGCCCGTACGTGGCGGACGTGACGCCGGAGCGAACGCCCGTGCCGAGGAAGCGATCAGCGAGCTCGCCGCCCTGTCGGTGCGGTTGCACGCCACTCTGGTCAAGGCCGGCCTGCGCCGCATCTAGTACCTGCACCACTTCGTGGGAACCCTGAGTAGGCTGGGGTCATGCGCGAGGTGGAGGTCCTGGGAGTCCGGGTGGAGATGCCGTCCAACCAGCCCATCGTGCTGCTCCGCGAGTCGAGCGGTGAGAGGTACCTGCCGATCTGGATCGGTGCCGTGGAGGCGACCGCGATCGCCTTCGCCCAGCAAGGGGTGACCCCTCCGCGACCGCTGACCCATGACCTGATGCGCGACATCATCACGGCCACGGGCTCCGACCTGGACCAGGTGCGGATCACCGACGTGAAGGACGGCGTCTTCTTCGCGACGCTGGTCTTCGCCTCCGGAGTGGAGGTCAGTGCGCGTCCGTCCGACTCGATCGCCCTCGCGCTGCGCACCGGCACCACGATCTACTGCGAGGACGCCGTGCTCGCCGAGGCCGGCATCGCGGCGCCGGCGGAGGAGGAGGACGAGGTCGAGCGGTTCCGCGAGTTCCTCGAC
Organism: Nocardioides sp.; assembly: GCA_036675765.1. Lineage (GTDB taxonomy): Bacteria > Actinomycetota > Actinomycetes > Propionibacteriales > Nocardioidaceae > Nocardioides. The sequence continues at coordinate 15,346 of JAKFEI010000349.1, forward strand.
CATGTCTCCGCCGATGACTTCGAGGCCGAGGATCT